>DATASC010000097.1:0-15294 GCA_036269355.1 Candidatus Cybelea sp.
GCCGGCGTCGCGCAGAAAGTCGCGTGCCTCGACCACGGCGTGATGAGTCGTACCGTACGCTAGGATGGCGATCTTCACGCCCTTCTTCTCCTCGACGACCGGCGCCGGCACTGCGGTACGCGCGGTATCGTGCTTGCGGACGAGGCGGTCGAGATTGCGCTGCCACACGTCGGGCATCTCGGAGTACCGCGCCTCTTCGTCGTGCCCCGTTCCGCGGGTGAAGAAGCCGGCGTTGGGGTGCTGCGTTCCCGGCAGCGTGCGGTAGGGAATTCCATCCTTGTCGACGTCGCGGTAGCGTCCCCACGACTTCACCGACGAAAGGTCGTCGGCCGCGAGCACCTTGCCGCGGTCGAACCGCTTCTCCGGATAGCGCAGCGCCGGCGTTAGCCACGCGTTCATACCGAGATCGAGATCGCTCAGCACGAAGACCGGCGTCTGAAAGCGCTCGGCGAGATCGAACGACTCCATCGCGAACTCGTACGCCTCCGCGACGGTCGCCGGCAAGAGCACGACGTGCTTCGTATCGCCGTGCGAAAGCGTGTAGGTGAACGCGACGTCCCCCTGCATCGTGCGCGTGGGTAGTCCCGTCGACGGGCCCGCGCGCTGCACGTCAAATATCACGCCCGGCACTTCGGCAAAGTACCCGTAGCCGGCGTATTCGGCCATTAGCGAGACCCCCGGACCCGAGGTCGAGGTCATCGCGCGCGCCCCTGCCCAACCGGCGCCGAAGACGATGCCGGCCGCGGCGAGTTCGTCCTCCGCCTGAACGATCGCCACGTTGTGACGTCCGGTTTCTTTGTCGACGCGATAGCGGTCGCAGTACTGAATGAAGTATTCGCAGAGCGACGACGACGGCGTAATCGGATACCACGCAGCGACCGTGCAGCCACCCATCAAACATCCAAGCGCCGCGGCGCGGTTGCCTTCCATAAACGTTAGGCCTTCGGTCTTTCCCGTCATCGGCACGAAGCGGAACGGGTCGTGCTTCTCGAGGTTCGCTCGCGCGTACTCAAGTCCGACGTTGACCGCGGTCAGGTTCAGTTCCGCCGCAGAAACCTTCTTGCGAAACTGCGCGCGCAAGCTTTCATCGACGATCCCGATCGGAATCTCGCAGAGGTGCGCGAGAACGCCGACGTAGATCATGTTCATGAGGTATTTGCGAAGGTCGCCCTTGTCACCGAAGTGCTCTTTCGCCAGGGCCGTAAACGGAACCGGATAGTAGGTGAGGTCCTCGCGCAGCGTGTCGCCCTTGCAGGGGAAGGTATCTTCGTGCACGACCGCTCCGCCCGGCTTGACGCCGGCGACGTCCTGCGTCCAGGTCGCCGCATTGAGCGCGACGAGGACGTCGAAGTCGCGCGCGCGGCACTGATAGCCGAGGGCCGAGACGCGGACGTCGAACCAGGTCGGAAGACCCTCGATGTTCGACGGAAAAACGTTTTTCGGAGCCACGGGTATTCCGAGGCGTGCGACGGCGTTGGTCAGGACGAGGTTGGAAGACTGGCTCCCCGACCCGTTGACCGTCGCCACGCGAATGGTGAAATCGTTGACGTTGCGCGCGGACATACGTAGTTGGTTTAAGCGCCGCAGGCCGGAGGCCTGCGCGAATGCCCGCCAGAAGGACGAGGCCGATGCTGCCGCTTGCGCACGTTATCCTCCACGTCGGGTTCTGCGGTGCCATCGCTCGGATGCCGTCCGGTACAACCGTAGCGCTGCGGGTTCACGTTGCCGACCGAGCCGGCCGCACGCAGGTGGACAAGGTCTATCGCATCGAGCGAGGCGACGAGTCTGAGGCAATCGTCGAGTTCGACAGCGCCTTCGGAAGCTACCGGCTCGATCTCGTCGCACCGAAATACCGCTGTTCGTCGACCGACTACTTGTTCTTTATTTCGGGCCACGACCGAAGCATCACCGAGAAGCTCGCCGATGCTCCCGCGCCGGTGCAGCCGGCACCCGTATTACTCTCCGGCACGGCTCCCCAGTCGTTTCTCTACGTGCAGCCGACGTTCGTGCTCTTCGACAAGGGCCAGACTGCATGCGACAAGCCGCTGCCGCAGGCACTGGCGAGCAACGTCGCGGTCGAGAACGACCAAGATGCCTATTACGTCTCGCTCTATTCCGATTCGTCGGCCGCACCGGGCTCGCAGCAGCTTGCACTGCGCCTGCGTACGCCGACGCATCAATATCACTACGTGCGCGTTCCGATCTCGTTTCCGGTGCCACCGTCAGGTTGGCCGTCAGTGATCACGCTCGACGTGAGCGAGGACATGATCGACGGACTCGCCGGCGATCCCGTCAACACGCTCCTTTGTCCCAAGTTGTGGCGCACCTCGGCGGGATAAACTAAGGGGCGCGTCCTGAGACGCACCCCTTCGACTCGCTTACGCTCGCGCGCAAACTACATCATGTCGTAGCCGCCCATGCCGCCGCCGGGTGCACCGGCGGATTCCTTCTTCGGCTCGGGCTTGTCGGCAACGAGCGTTTCGGTGGTGAGAATGAGCGCGCCGATCGACGCGGCGTTTTGAAGCGCCGCCCGCGTTACCTTGAGCGGGTCGATGATGCCCGCCTCGAACATGTCGGCTATCTCGCCGTTCATCGCGTTGAAGCCGAACGGAGCGGTCTTCGTGCGCACGTTGTTGACTTGGACGGAGCCTTCGAAGCCCGCGTTCTCGGCGATCTGCCGCAGCGGCTCCTCCAGAGCCTTGCGCACGATGTTGATGCCGATCTTTTCGTCGGCCCAAGTGGCACCGTGCCCGTTGGTCTTGGGAGGCTCGTACTTGTCGATCGCCTTGACCGCATGCACTAATGAAGCGCCTCCACCGGGGATCATGCCCTCCTGAACCGCGGCACGCGTCGCCGAGAGCGCATCCTCGATGCGATGCTTCTTCTCTTTGAGCTCCGTTTCGGTGGCCGCTCCGACCTGAATGACCGCGACGCCACCCGAGAGTTTGGCGAGCCGCTCCTGCAGCTTCTCGCGGTCGAAGTCCGAGTCGGTCTCCTCGACCTGCTTTTTGATCATCTCGATGCGGCCTTTGATCGCGTCCTGCTTGCCGCCGCCGTCAACGATGGTCGTCTCGTCCTTATCAACGGTGACTCGCTTAGCGCGTCCGAGGAGGTCGATCGTTGCTTTGTCGAGCTTGAGCCCGAGTTCTTCGGAGATGACCGTCGCGCCCGTGAGCGTGGCGATATCCTTCAGCATCTCCTTGCGGCGGTCGCCGAAGCCCGGCGCCTTGACGGCAACCGAGGTGAACGTTCCGCGCAGTTTGTTGACGACGAGCGTCGCAAGCGCCTCACCTTCGACGTCTTCGGCAATGATGAGCAGCGGCTTTTGCATCTGCACGACCTTCTCGAGAATCGGCAGAATGTCGGCGATCGCCGAGATCTTCCGCTCGGTCACGAGGATGTAAGGATCGTCCAGCGCGGCTTCCATTCGCTCCGAGTCGGTGACCATGTACGGCGAGATGTAGCCCTTGTCGAACTGCATACCGTCCTTGGTCTCGACCTCGGTTTTGAGCGTGCGCGATTCCTCGACGGTGATCACGCCGTCCTTGCCGACCTTCTCCATCGCGTCGGAGATCAGCTCGCCGATCTCGGAATCGTTCGCCGAAATCGAAGCGACTTGCGCGATCTTCTCTTTGGTGTCGACGTTCTTCTTGAACGTCTCCATCTCGTTGACCGCGATCTCGACGGCCTTTTCGATGCCGTGCTTGATCTGAAGGGGATCGCTGCCCGCGGTCACGTTACGCAGACCTTCGCGGATGATCGCTTGCGCGAGCACCGTTGCGGTCGTGGTGCCGTCGCCGGCGACGTCGTTGGTCTTTGAGGCGACTTCCTTGACGAGCTGCGCCCCCATGTTCTCGAACACGTCGGAGAGCTCGATTTCCTTGGCGATCGTCACGCCGTCGTTAGTGATCGTCGGCGAGCCGAACTTCTTGTCGAGTACGACGTTACGACCCTTCGGTCCGAGCGTCACTTTGACGGCGTCGGCGAGGACGTTCGCACCGCGCTCGAGCGCGCGCCGCGCGCTTTCATCGAATACGAGTTGCTTTGCAGCCATAATAAGATCTGAACTCCTTAGACGCCGGCCGGCACTTTGTCGACGGTGGCGAGAATGTCTTTTTCCGGAATGATGAGATACTCGGTGCCGTCGATCTTGACTTCGCTGCCCGAGTACTTACGGTAGAGCACGCGGTCTCCGACCTTGACGTGCATCTCGACCACGCTACCCTTATCGGTCACGCGGCCGGTTCCAACGGCACGAATGATGCCCTCTTGGGGCTTCTCCTTGGCCGTATCGGGAAGAAAGACGCCACCACTGGTCTTCTCGTCTTGCTCTACGTGTTCGACAACGACGTTGTCGAACAAGGGCTTGAGATTCACGCTAAACCTCCACTGAACAATCGGCTAATATAGGTGAGGAACACAATTTAGCACTCTTCGCGCTAGAGCGCTAGCCGTGCTATATTAGCAGACTGCTTGGGAGAGTGCAAGGACTAAAAGGCAAGCGGTCTTTTGGCAATGGAATCCATTGACGGCCGTCAACCATAATCCTTGACGGAACCCCGAGGCGGGGTTTATTCTGGGCTCATGGGCAGCGCCTGGACCCCCACAATCGAGCGGCTCGAGCCCGCTTCCAACCCCTCGGCGATCTCCGACGTCTTGCCGCTGCTCAGGCGATTAGTCGAGGCCTATCAGCAATCCGTGGTCGCCGAGATGCTCGGCGTGGATGACTCGACCGTCTCGCGCTGGCTCAAGCAAGAGCGCAACATCGGGCAGAGCGCCATGCGCGGTCGGATCTTCGATCTTCACGACATCGTTAGTCGCGCCCACCAGGTCTTCAATCCTACCCTCGCCGCTCGTTGGCTGATGGGGCGCGAACCGCTTCTCGGGAACGCTCGTCCAATCGACGTTCTCGCGATCCGGGGAGTGGCGCCGGTTATCCAAGCGCTCGAGGCGATCACGGCCGGCGGCTTCGCCTGAGAGCCTACCGTGTCTTTCCCTACGACCCCGGAGCGGAGGACGCCACTCCGGGCGGCCCGCTCTACGCGCCGGACGGCGGAAACAATCGAGTCGACTGTCAGACCCGCGGAGTCTACCGCGTGCTCTATGCGGGTGACACGGTCGAAGGTGCTCTTGCGGAAACGTTCGGTCGCTTCGACGTATGGGACGCTGCCGTGATCGAAGCGCGTCCGGCACGAGGTGATTTGCCGAACAGCCTGTATGCCGTAGCAACCTATGAGATCGCCGAAGCTCGCCCGCTCTGCAATCTCGACGATACCGCCAAACTGCAGCGGCAATCGCTGCGCCCTTCACGCGTCGTGACGCGCGATCGCAGCGTTACGCAGCGGTGGGCGACGGAAATCTTTTCGTCGGCGCGCTTTGCGGGCGTGTCGTGGTGGTCGTACTACGAACCGGAGTGGCGAAGTATCGGCATATGGGATCTCTCCACGGTCACGCTGCTCGAGCCGCCGCGCGTCCTGCACGTGCGTGACGATGTCGTCGCCGAGGCGGCGCGAACGATTTGCCGGAGGCTCGTTCTATGAGAGGGCCGGAACGCTGATCGGCCGGCTGGAGATTTCCTTGGATGCGCTGCGGCACAACGCGACGTTGCTGCGCGATCTCGTCGGCGCCGAGCGCGCCGCCTTCGTCGTCAAGGGAAATGCCTACGGCCACGGATTGGTTCCCGTCGCGCGCGCGATCGAGCCCTTCGCGGCGCGTCTGTGCGTTTACACGATCGAAGAAGCGCTGGCGCTGCGCGCCGGCGGCATCGCCGCACCGCTCTTAGTCTTGGGACCGATACCGCCCCAAGCACTCGACGACGCGCTCGCGGCGAGCCTGGAGGTCGTTCTATGGAGCACCGGTGAGTTCGCCCACCGTCTCGCAGCGAACGCTAGGAAGCGAGACGGAAGCGTAGCGGTGCACGTCAAGGTCAATACCGATCTTAACCGTCTCGGCTTCGAGCCGCACGAAGTCGCCGAGGCACTCGACACGCTCGGGCGCTTGCCGGAGATCGAGGTCGCGGGAATCTTTTCGCACCTCGCCTCGGCCGAAGAGCTCGATTCGCCCTACACGATGTTTCAGCTCGCCGCGTTCGACCGTGCCATCGAGCAGGCGACGCCCGTCATCGAGCGTATGGCGAGCCCGCCGATGCGTCACATCGCCGCATCCGCCGCGGCGATGCTCTGGCCGCAGACTCGGCTCGATCTCGTTCGTTACGGCATCGCGCTCTACGGGCTGATGCCTTCGCAACAGACGCGCGAAGCGCTCGGCGCGTCGGCGCCGGAGCTGCGTCCGGCGCTCTCGTACCGATCGCAGATCGTCGTGACGCGCATTATTCCCGCCGGCGCGTCGGTCGGATACGGCCGCACCTTTCACGCGCCGCGCGAGATGCGCATCGGCGTCGTTCCGGCCGGTTACGCGGACGGCGTGCCGCGCGCGCTCTCGAACCGCGGCAGCTTCGTCGTCGACGGTGCCCTCTGTCCGATCGTGGGCCGCGTTGCAATGAACATGACGGAGATCGACTTGACCGCCGCACCGAGTGCACGCGTAGGCTCGGCCGTAACGCTGATCGGCACCGACCGCGACGCCGTGGTTAGCGCCGACGATTGGGCCGCGTGGAGCGATACCATCAACTACGAAATCGTTACCCGCCTGCCGAGTGAACTTCGGCGCGAATATACGGGGATCGCAACGACCTAGGCTACCGCCGCGATAGCTTGCTTCAGCTCGATCGTTCCGTTGTAGAGCGCGCTTCCGACGATACACGAATCGACGGTTACCGGAACGGAACGCTTGAGCTCGTGTAAGTCGTCGATATTGCGCGCCCCGCCGCTCGCCGTAACTTTCACTTCGGCAGCGTTGGCAACCGCAATCAGAGCGTCGATATCGTAGCCTTCGCCCATGCCGTCGCGCCGGATTTCGGTAAAGATGATCCGCGAGACGCCCCACTGCGCGACCCGGCGTACCAGCGCGTCGCGATCGACGGGCGTGCGCTCTTGCCAGCCGTGCGTTGCGACCTGCGTTCCGCGCGCGTCGATCCCGGCGATGACCTTGCCGGCAAACTGGCTGATGATGTGACGCGCGAGCCGCTCGTCTTCGACGAGCAGCGTGCCGAGTATGATCTCCGCAACACCCGCGGAGAACGCGTCCTCCGCGTGTTTGACCGCGCGCACGCCTCCGCCGGCCTGAACCGGAACGTCGACCGCTTCGCAGATGCGCGCGACCGCCGCGAGATTCTCACCGGAGCCGAAAGCGGCGTCGAGATCGATCACGTGCAGCCGGCGCGCACCCGCATCGACGAAAGCCTTCGCGCGTTCGACCGGATCGTCGCCGTACGCGATTTCGGTCGTGGGATCGCCCTGCTTCATGCGGACGCATTTGCCGTCCCGCAAGTCGATCGCCGGAACGACGAGCATTTAGCCGCGCGCGCCGTTGGTCGAGCGCTGCTCGATCGGAACGTAAGGACCGGTCGCCGGACCTTCGTACGTCGCCTGTGGGCGAATGAGCCGGTTGTCGGCGAGCTGCTCGAGAATGTGACCCGTCCACCCCGCGATTCGGCCGCATGCGAAGAGACAGGTGAACTCGTCGCCCGGAATCCCGAGGTCGGCGAGTACCGGCGCGGTGTAGAAATCGACGTTGGCGTAGATGGTGTTGTCGGGTTTCTTCTCTTGTAGCACCTTGCGGCTCGCCTCTTCGACCGCATGGGCGGTCTCGTACCAGCGGTCGCTTCCGCCGACGTACTCGCCGAGGTCCTTCGCCATAGCTTCGAGATGACGCGCGCGTGGATCGCGCACTTTATATTCGCGGTGGCCCATTCCCATGATCCGCTTGCCGCGATCGAGCAGATCGCGCACGTACGGCTCGGCGTTCCCCGGCGACTTCACCTCGTTGAACGTACGGAAGGCCGCCGTTGCCGCGCCGCCGTGAAGATCGCCCTGCAGCGTTGCCAGCGCCGCGGTTACGGACGCATAGATGTCGGCGCGCGTCGACGCGGCGACGCGCGCGGCAAAGGCCGATGCGTTGTACGAATGGTCGGCAAGCAGCACGAAGTACGTGTCGAGGGCGTCCTCTTCGATCGCGTGGGGAACCTTGCCGGTCCGCATATAGAGGAAGTTTCCGGCCTGCGAGAGGTCGGAGCGGGGAGCGATCGGATCGAGCTCGCGGCGTATCCGATCCCAGGCGGCGACGATCGTCGGCATCTTCGCAATCAGCTCGAGCGCGGTGTGCACGTCGGAGCGATGCTCGCCTTGCGCGTTGACCGGCGAGAAGAGTCCCAGACCACTGACGATGGTGCGCAGCACGTCCATCGGCCACGCCGTCTTCGGTACGTTTTGCATCGCGTTGACGAGCGGCTCGGGAAGCGCACGGCACGAAGCCAGCTCGCGCTTGAGCACTTCGAGCTGGTGGCGATTCGGCAGGCTGCCGTACAGCAGCAGGTGGACGATCTCTTCGAACGTCGCGTTCGGCGCAAGATCGTCGATGTCGTAGCCTCGATAGGTTAGACGGCCGATCGTCCCTTCGACGTTACTGAGCGCGGTGGTCCCAACGACGACCCCTTCGAGACCACGATCGACAACGGTAGACAAGGATTTCCTCCATAAGCGGTGAGTTATGACGGCTAGGGTTTTCCCCGGCCGCAATGCTTCGACTCCTCGGGGAGTCGGCCTGTGACGAAGGCCCCCAAGGCGGGCTCGGTTGAACTGGCCCCCGTGGACCCACTCGATTTGACTAAACGCCCGCCGCGCAGCCCGCGTGAGCTCCTCCCCGGCCTCGACCTGCTCATGATTGCCCGGACGGTTGACAAAATCCGCGCGACGCTTCCCGGCGGCAACATCGGCGAGTATCAGATTACCGGCTTCAGCTCGAGCCTGCTCAACTCGCTCGGTATCCTTGAAGGCGCGTTGCGTGCCGCAACCGCCCACGCCGAATCCGACGCGGCGATCGCCGCTTGGATTCGCGAGCACAGCGATCCGAGCGCGTACCCCGAGATTAACGCCAAGCTGGAGGGGCGGACGATCGGCGAGCGTTTGGACGACCCCGCCTTCGTAGCGCGTTACCCGGTCGTCCGCGAACTGCCGCCGGAGACTTCACGGATCGATCTGCTCGTCGCGGACGATGCTAACGCATTTAAAGAGCGCGGCTAACCGCCGTCTACTAAAACCTCTTCGGCGGAGACGGTCGACCGCCAGCAGACCTGCCAGCAATCGCCTTCGCGCCGAAAGACGTACGTGTCGAAGCCGCGCTCGTTGCCGGTGCGGCCCCCGAACTCGTAGCGCATGCGCCACGGCATCGTCGCAATGGCCACGTTACCGTAGGTATCGATTTCAGGTTCCTCGATGCTGACGTCGAGCAGCGTCGCGGCGCGCACGAAGTCGCCGTAACTCGCGCAGACCTGCGCGCGTCCGCGCGCCACCCGGGCGAGACTCGGCGCTACGACGATAGCATCTTCGGTGAAGTGCTGCGCGATGAGTTCGGCGATCGCATCCGGCGCCGACTCGCGCCAAATGCGATTGATCTCGGCCAGAACGCCGCCGGGCTCAAGCGACGGCATCGCGGAGATCGGCACGGGCGCGAGCGTATCCGACGAGACGATCGATCAGCGACTCGAACGAGATTCCAATTGCGGCGCACGCGTCCGGAACGAGGCTGACCGGCGTAAGACCGGGGAGTGAATTAATTTCCAAAAGATACGGCCGCTGATCGGCCGTGACGATGAAATCGCTCCGCGAGTAATCGCGCAGCCCGAGAAGTCTATGCGCCGAAAGCGCGAGCATCTGCAGACGCGCGGCGAGGTCGTCGTCGATGGGCGCCGGCACGACGTGCGTGCTTCCGCCGGGCTCGTACTTCGCACCGTAGCTATAGAAGCCGTCGCGATTCGCAACGACTTCTACGACCGGGAGCGCCTCTTCGCCGAGCACCGCGCACGTGAACTCGCGCCCCTCGAGATACTCCTCGGCGAGAATCTGCGAGTACGATTTCGAGGCATCGAGCATTGCCGTCGTCCACTCCTCGTGCGTATGGACGATCGTGACTCCGGCGGAGGAACCCTCGAAACGCGGCTTGACGACCAGCGGAAGATCGAGCGAGCCGGGGAGCAGCGGCAGCGTGCCGCCGCTGAGATCGAAGAGGTCCCATACCGGCGTCGGCAGCCCTTCGGCCGCGAGCAGCTTCTTCGTAAGATGCTTGTCCATGGAGAGCGCCGCCGCTTCGAGCCCGCTGCCCGTGTAGGGAATCGAGAGATACTCGAGCAGCGCTTGCACGTGGCCGTCCTCTCCGCCGGGCCCGTGCAATGCAATAAAGACGAGGTCCGGCTTGAGCTGACGGATCGCATCGAGAAAGCGCTCGTCGTAGTCGAGCGATTGAACGTCGTACCCGAGCGAGTTGAGCGCGCGCGCGACTTCGGAGCCCGAACGAATCGAGATCTCACGCTCGGCGCTGGCGCCGCCCATCACGACGGCGATGCGCTCTTTGCTTCGGGTATCACGTTGCATCGATGAAAACTCCAACCAAGTGTACTTCGAGCTGTAGATCGACGTTCGAGTTGTCGCGCACGGCTCGGCGTACGCGTGCGAGGAGTGTTGCGACGTCGCGTGCCGTCGCTCCGCCGAGATTATTGATGAAGTTGGCGTGCAGCCTCGAAACTTCAGCGCCGCCTTCGCGCCATCCCTTGGCCCCGGCGTCTTCGATCAGTCGAGCCGCGGCCACGCCCGGCGGGTTGCGAAAACACGATCCGGCGTTGGGAAGCGCGATCGGCTGTGTCTTCTTGCGGCGGACGAGGCGCGTCTGCATCTCGCTGCGGACGTCCGTCGCTCTCGAGCTCGCAAACTCCAGCACGACTCGCGCGACGACGACGTCCCGCGACAGCGTCGACTGCCGGTACAGGTACTGCACGCTGGCCGAGTGCGGCTCGGGCCGGCTCGGCGACTGCACCCAAACCTCGCGGACGAACTCGCCGATCTCGCGGTCGGTACCGGCGTTCATCCGCAGTGACCCGCCGATCGTCCCGGGAATTCCGGCGAGCGATCCGATGCCCTCGGCGCCCGCCGACGCCGCCCTTGCCGTCATCAGCGCCATGTCTGCCGATCCCCCCGCCTCGACCAGGACGCTTGCGCCCTCGTTGCGGACCCGCACCTCGGCGAATTTGCCACCGAGCCGGATGACGATGCCGCGAATGCCGCCGTCACCGACGAGCACGTTACTTCCAGCTCCGACGATCCACCACGGCATGCGGCGTCGCAGGCAGAAGCGCATCAGCTGCGCTAACTCCGACTCGGTCTGCACGTTCGCGAAGGCATCGGCCGGACCGCCGATTCTCCACGAGGTATACGGTGCTAGGGATTCGTCGAAGCGCACCCGCGCTCCGAAAATTTCGCGCAGCGATTCGCGAGCCGGATCGTCGAGCAGCGAACGCACCGCTCGCGCCGTCGTAAGACTCACCCGCGCAACGACGCCGCGCGCGCTCGCGCAGGCTGCGAGAAGCGTTGCGCCACTCGTACCGCCGTGTCGGTGATGTCGCCCGCACCGAGCATCAGCAACATCGCTCCGGCGGGAACTTCTTCCCAGAGCCTGCGCTCGAGTTCGTCGAGCGAACCGGGGTACTCGACGCGGGCGCCGAGCGATTCGAGCGCCTCGCCGATCGAACGTTCGCTCACGCCGGGAATTGCCGGTTCCGACGCGGCGTAAACCGGCGCGAGGTAGACGCGATCCGCGCCGTGGAGTGCCGCGGCGAACTCGCGCGCCAAGAACGCCGTGCGCGAATAACGATGCGGCTGGAACGCGACGACCAGATCGCCGCGATGCGCCTGTCGCGCGGCAGCGATGGTGGCTGCGACGGCGGTCGGGTGATGCGCGTAATCGTCGACCACGGTAACGCGCTCGTTCGAAAGCAGCACCTCGAAGCGACGGCGCACGCCCCGGAACTCGCGCAGAGCGGCGGAGATCGAATCGAACGGAACGCCAAGGTCCAGGCCGATCGCGATCGCGGCGAGCGCGTTCTGCACGTTCATCGCACCGGGAACGCGCAGCTCGATCCGCCCCAGCAAACGATCGCCGGCGCGTACGTCGAACGCAACGCCGAAGCCAGAAAACTCCTGCTCAACCGCGCGCAGCGACGCCGACGGATCGAGTCCGAAGGTGACGACGCGCGCGCGCAGATCGTGCGCGGTGAGCGACGCTGAGAGCGGGTTGTCGATGCCGATCACCGCTAGGCCGCGCTCGGGAAGCTTGGCGAGAAACTCCGCAAAGGCTCGCGCCAGCGCCGGCAGCTCGTCGTCGCTCGCGAGATGGTCGTTCTCGAGGTTGGTGACCACAGCCATCGCCGGTTCGAGCAGCGCAAACGATCCATCCGATTCGTCGGCTTCGGTGACGAACCAGGGCGACGTTCCGTCGTGCGCGTTGCTGCCGAACGACGCGTCGATGCCACCGAGCGCGAGTCCGGCGTCGATCCCACCGCTGCGCAGAACCGCGTGCGTCATCGCCGTCGTGGTCGTCTTTCCGTGCGTGCCGCAGATCGCAATTCCGTTTCGTCCCGCGAGCAGACGGGCGAGCATCTCTCCGCGATGGAGGATCGGAACTCCGAGACGGGCCGCCGCGGCGCACTCGGGGTTGCGCCGATCGATCGCGGAACTTACGACGACCGTGCTCGCGTCGCGCACGTTGCGCGCGTGATGGCCGATCGAAATTTGCGCGCCCTCCTCGCGCAGCCGCGCAACGAGCGGCGTCTCCCCCAGGTCGGAGCCGGACACCGCCTCGCCGCGCGCGAGCAGAATGCGGGCAATCGCGCTCATGCCGATGCCGCCGATGCCGACGAAGTGGTAGCTCGTCACGCGTTCTCTCTTCGCGAGGTCAACAGGTCGATCCGGGCAAGAATCGCGGCTATCGCATCGGCTCCTACCCACCGCGCGGCGCCTTCGGCGAGCCCGCTCAGTCGCTGCGGCTCGACCGTCTGAGCCAAAAGCGACGGCAAGCCCCCGGATTGCAACTGCGCGTCGCTTAGCACGACGGCTGCGTTCGCGGCGACGAATCGCGCTGCGTTCGCGTCTTGATGGCCCTCGGCGGCATACGGATAAGGAACGAGAATCGCCGGCTTTCCCAGCGCGGCCAGCTCGCCGAGCGTCGATGCGCCGGCGCGCGCCAGCACCAAGTCGGCCACAGCGTACGCGTCGGCCATGTCGTCGAGATAGGGCCGTGCGTTCGGCAACTCCGTTCGAACTCGTTCGAAATCGCTCGACCCGGTCAGAGCGAAGAGTTGCCAGCCGGGCGGTAATCCGCGCTCGCGGACCAGCGCGATCGCCGCGTCGTTGATCGAGCGGGCGCCCTGGCTCCCGCCCATCGCGACGAGCGTGCGCAGCGACGGGTCGAGCCCGAGCCGCGCGATCGCGTCGTCGCGCCGCGGAAGTGCGCGCAGCGTCGCGCGCACCGGGATTCCGGTTACCCGATACTTCGCGCTCGCTTGCGGCGCCGCGTACGGCGGAACCCAAACCTCGTCGACGATCGGCGCGAGTAGCCGGTTCGTCAACCCGGGAGCCGCGTTGGGCTCGAGCAGGACTAGGGAAGCGCGCGAGAGCCGCAGCATGCGGCGAATGCGCGCGGCGAGCGCGACCGGAAAACAGACGTAACCGCCGGTCGCGATAACGAGATCGGGGCGCTGCGCTGCGAGCAGCCGAAGGCTCTGAAACGTTCCTTTGAGGTTCGACGCGACCGTGCGAAAGAAGTCGAACGAGAGCGCGCGCGAAAGCGAACGGCTCGCGATTGCGTACAACGGATAGCCGGCGTTCGGGACGATCGTCGCCTCTAGGCGGTCGGCGGTGCCGATAAACGCTATTGTGGCGCGGCGCTCGCGTAGAGCGTCCGCAATTGCGATCGCCGGATACAGGTGTCCGCCGGTTCCGCCCCCAGCAAAGACGACGGTCACGTATAGGACGTCCGGCGCGCAACGCGCGACGGACAACTTCGGCCGACGTTCGCGATAAGCGCGACCGCGATGCAGTTTACGACGAGCGAGCTGCCGCCGAACGAGATGAACGGCAGCGGCACGCCGGTAACCGGCCACGACGACGAAACGACGCCGATATTGATGAACGCCTGGATGGTGATCATTGCCGCGCAGCCGATTGCCAGAAAGAATCCGAAGCGATCGGGCGCGGCGAGCGCGATCCGAATCGAGCGATAGGCGAGCGTGACGAAGAGGACGATCACGGCCAGAGTTCCGATCAATCCGAGCTCCTCGCCGAGTACGGAGAAGATGAAGTCCGTATACTGCTCGGGCAAATAGAAGAACTTCGCGCGCGAGGCACCGAGACCGACGCCGAAGAGGCCGCCGCTTCCCAACGCGAGCAGCGATTGAACGATATGGAATCCGGTATTGAGCGGGTCCTTCCAGGGATCGACGAAAGCGAAGACGCGCGCGCGCCGGTAGGGACTCGCCAGCACGCTAAACGCGGCGAACGGAACGACCGCAAGAACGATCGCCGCGAGATGCATCACGCGTGCTCCCGCGGCGAAGAAGAGTGCGAGCGCGATAAAGAGCAAGAGACTGGCGGTGCCCATGTCGGGCTCTTTGAGCACCAAGACCGCCATGAGCACGACTGGTATGCAGAGTGGAACGAGGCCGCGCGCGAGCGAAGTGATGCGCTCGCCGCGCGTGGACAACATCGCCGAAAGATAGATTACGAGCGCGAGCTTGGCAAACTCGGACGGCTCGATGCTCAAACCGGCCGCGCCGATCCAGCGGCGGCCGCCGTTCACTCCCAAACCGACGTGTGGAACGAAGACGAGAACTAGCCCGGCGAATGCACCCACGAGCAGATATGGCGCAATGTTTCGCAATCGGTGATAGTCGATCCGGTAACAGAAGTAAGCGGCACCCAATCCGACCGCGAGCCAAACGAGCTGGCGTTTGAGATAGTACGCAATATCGCCGTGCTCGGCGTACGCCGTCGCACTCGACGCCGAGAAGACCATGACCAAACCTATTGCGATCAAGGCTGCGACGGCCGTAAAGAGCGCGGTGTCGAGCGGCGCTCGCGCCGGCCCGCGCAACGCTGCGGTGCTATGCACCGGCCGGCTCCCGCAGCGCCGCGACCGCGGCGGCGAAACGCTCGCCGCGATCTTCGGCCGAGTCGAACATGTCGAACGAGGCGCATCCCGGCGAGAGCAAGACGACGGTCCCGGGCGCAGCAAACTCTCGAGCCCGCCCGACCGCCTCTTCCATCGACCGCGCGTGCGCGACCGCGACGCCGGAGGCGGCGCGCGCGATCTCACCCCCGGCCTCGCCGATCGTTACGAGGGCTCGCGCCC
>DATASC010000098.1:0-18323 GCA_036269355.1 Candidatus Cybelea sp.
GCCGCACGAATGTGAACTAGATGATGTGCGAGCTTACCCGCTAGCGCACTTTGGTGTCGCAGAAAGTCTCGAAAGAGGTCGTGGCACTGATAGACATTGGGCGATTCCTCATAAATGAAGGATGTGCTGTCGCGCAGCCTCTCTACGATCGTGAGGGCCCGATCGAATCCGGCTCGTTCCAGCACACGGACGTCGATTGCCGGAAGCGCAATCGCAACTTCGAGCAGGCTCCGCTCGTCGTTATCGAGCGCCGCATAAACCTGCTCCGCGAGAAGGCGATAGATCATTTCGCGAGTGGCGGCCGCGATATTGCGAAGGCTGGCCGAGCGCATGGAAGTGCGTAGAGCAAACCCCATCGCTGCCGGCCACCCTTCTGTTAGGCGAAGAATATCGGCGAGATCATGATCTCCGATGACAAGCCCAAGTCGATCGGCAGCCATGCGCGCCTCAGTTAAAGTAAATGCAAGGTCGCTCTCAGCGATCACCATATCGGCTTCTCGATATGCTAGCCACGTTCCAATCGGAAGGCCGATCGTTGAACGTGAGGCGAGAATCCAGCGGATGCGCCCTTTGGTGCGCTCGATTAGCGAAGCCAAAAACTGAACCGCCTCGGCGTCTCCCCCAACTAAATGCAGGTCGTCGATTGCAATTACGCTTGAGCATGCTTCGAGGTGTGCATCCATCCAGGACGCTAAATCGGCGCCGCGGCGCTGCGAATCTGCGCTCCGTTCGTAGGCACCGGCTAAAGCGGTGATCGCATGTGGAGCGTCGTGGCGAAGCGCCTCGCAAAGTCCGCGCAGGAAACCAAGTAGTGTCGTATGCTCAGGCCGTAGACCAAAGCAAGCATTTGGGTCGCTAAGAGCGCGCAGGTGTTGACGGAGCGCTACCGACTTCCCATAACCTGCGGGAGCGATCAACAGAGAAATTGGGTACTTCGCCGCAACTGCAAGGCGCTCGCTAACGCGAGAGCGCGCGATAAACGCGGACGCATCGACTCCGCTATTGGTCGTGGCTACGGTTCGAGGCATTGCCCTTTATACGTTTAGTTAAAAAATAGGCCAATAGTTCACCTTCCCAATGCAGCCGTGGCGCGAGCCATTGGTGCTGCGCCGGACAGGTGATTTCGCCGAGCTCCAGCACCAGGCTCCCGTCGTTCGCGTCGACTTGCTTGAACGCATAATACCCGCGCAAGCCGGCCGTGAAGTTATCCGGCTCAAAGCCGAATGGCCAATACGTGCCATACAATTTACGCCACGCCCTTGCCGCCGCGGCATCGCTCTTGTGCTCGTACCCAATCGAAGCGCTACTTTTGCACGGCGGATCGGAGCCGTCGAAGTGAATGAACACCGCCGCCTTCACGCGATACGTTCCCGCGAAATCCGCCGGCAGGCGCGCGACCGTTATTCCGTGGCTGCGCAAAATCTTCGTCGCCACGTCGGCCACGATCGGCGTCCATTCGCGCTCGCCGCTGGCCCCGAGATTGCAGTGATGCTGCGGGAAGTGCGCACAACTCGCCGGACGCCCTTCGTGGCCGGCCGAGATCAGCACGTCGTAGACGAGCGTTGTCGCCAGCACGAGCGCTAGCATCAGCCGCTCGCGCTACCAGCCGCCGGAGGCGCCGCCACCCCCGAAGCCGCCGCCGCCTGCGGAAAATCCGCCGCCGAAGCCGCCACCGCCGCCCCACGAGCCGCCGCCTCCGCCCACGATCATGCCGCCGCCCCAGAGTGGCCAGCGTTTCATGTCGCGCTTCGCTCCGGCCGATCCCTCACGCATCACCAAGTAACCGTATCGCATGCTTCCGATCACCTGCAGCACGATCACCACGATCAGAAACCCGAAACCGAACACGATGATCGCGACCATCAAGATCACGACGCCCACGCTCATCGGCGAGCTCGTCTCCGCCGGCGGGGGCGTTACCTTCGTATACGCCGGCGTGATCGTCGTGAGCATCGCCGCGACGCCGGTCTCGACCGCGCCGTCGACGTCGCCCGCGCGCATCTTCGGCCGGATGTCGTCTTCTATAATTCGGCTCGAATCCGCATCGGTCAGCGCGCTCTCCAAGCCGTACCCCACCTCGATGCGAATCTTGTGATCCGCCATAAAGAGAAAGAGGACCGCGCCGTCGTCCTTGCCCTTGCGTCCGATCTTCCACTGATCGGCCGTCTCGCCGGTAAAGGTCTCCAGCGGAACGTCGCCCGTCGAGTTGGCGATCCAGACGACAATCTGATGGCCCGTCGACTTCTCATAGGCCTGGAGCTCGTTCTCGATCTTCGAGCGCGCGTCGCTCGACAGCGCGCCCGCATTATCCGTGACGTAGTGATCGGGCGTCGGCGGAACCTTGAACTCCGCCGCCGCCAGTAGCATGGTCAGCGCGGCCGCGACGATCACGCCGTCGCCTCCGCGAAGTGCGCGTGCAGCGCGTCCCCGACGCGCCCGACCGCATGCACGATGCCCTGCAGCGTTTCACCGCGCGCGAAGTAGGGCCGGCTCGTCTCCACCACGTCGTTCCAGAACTCATCGCCCACACGCTCGTGCAGCGCCTTATCGCCGATCACCGCGAACCGGCGCGCCTTCGGTGCGACCAGAATCAGCGCGGCGTTCGCGTGCTGGTGCTTGTGCAGGCCCACGTGGCCGAACTCGCGCTTGGCACGCTCGAACGCATCGACGCTGTTATCGGGAATCACCCGCACCGCGATCCGTCCCGTCGTCCCATCTTCGGCCCGCGCAATCGCTTTCGAGATCTCGGCCCGCTCCGACTGCGTCACGGGCTGAAGTTCACCACCGGCGCCTTCTCCGCGCCCGGCTGCGACGCGAAGTACGGCTTCTCGTTAAAGCGGCTGCCGAACATGCCGGCAATCGTCACGGTCGGGAAGGTGTCGCGCTTGGTGTTGAAGTCGCGCGCAACGTCGTTATACTTCTTGCGCTCGAAGGCGATGCGGTTCTCCGCGCCTTCGAGCTGCGCTTGAAGCGTCTGGAAGTTCTCGGTCGCTTTGAGCTGCGGATAGTTCTCCACCACGGCGAGCAGCCGCGAGAGCGCCGAGCCGAGCTGGTCCTGCGCGGCCGCGTACTTTTGAAAATCTTGGGGATTGTTGATCGCGTTCTGCACCACGCCGGGAGGAATCTGTCCCACGCTGGCCCGCGCCTTCGCCACGTTCTCGTACGTGCTCGACTCGAAGTTCGCCGCGCCCTTCACCGTCGCCACCAGGTTCGGTATCAGGTCGGCGCGGCGCTGGTAGACGTTCTGCACCTGGCCCCACTGCGCGTCGACCGTCTGGCCGAGCGAGACCAGCGAGTTGTACGTTCCGGCAACCCAGAAGCCGATGATGACGACGATCGCGATGACCACGATCGGCCCGATGAACGAAGGACGTTGTCGCATAGCGTGGCAAATGCGCCGTCATGCGGTCCACCCCTCTCTCGACCGCCCGTTTCGGGCGTGCAGTGCTGGGCGCAATCCCGTTCGCCGCGCTCACCGTCGCGATTCCGCTGGTCAACCGCATCGAGCCCCGCGTCTTCGGCATGCCCTTCTTACTGGGGTGGATTCTGGCGTGGATCTTGGCGGCTCCCGGTTTTCTCTGGCTCGCCGGGCGTCTGGAGCATCGCGCGTGAGCGGCGCTCCGCTCGCCCTTTCGATCGTCGCGCTCGTCGTTTTTGGCACCATCGGCTTCGCGCTGCTTGGGGTGCGGCGCATCAAGATGGACCCGCAACAGTTCATCGTCGGCGGACGCTCGTTCGGCACCGTCTTTCTCTGGGTGCTGCTCGCCGGCGAGATCTACACCACGTTCACGTTTCTCGGCATCGCCGGGCTCTCGTATTCACAGGGCGCGCCCGCCTATTACACGCTGGCCTACGGCACGTGCGGCTACATCATCGGCTACTTTCTCACGCCCGCGATTTGGCGCGTCGGCAAAGAACACAATCTCCTCACCGGCCCCGACTTCTTCGAGACGCGCTATAACAGCCGCGCGCTGGGCGTCTCGATCGCGGTGCTGCAGTTCCTCATGATCGTGCCGTACGTCGCATTACAGCTCAGCGGACTGCAGATTCTGTTGCGGATCGCCGGCTACGGCGCCTACAACGCGACCGTCTCGGTCTGCGTCGCGTTTCTGGTGCTCGCGCTGTTCGTCTTCAGCTCGGGACTGCGCGGAACGGCCTGGGCGAGCATCGTCAAAGACCTCTTCGTGCTCGGTGCCGTGGCGTTCGCGGGCATCGCGATCCCGCTGCACTTCTTCGGCTCGCCGGCGGCGATGTTCGACCGCGTGGTGCAGACGCATCCGCAGGCGCTCGTTCTCGCACCCGGCAGCGCCTTTCACGGAACGGCCTGGTTCGTCTCGACGGTCATGCTGACGTCGATCGGCTACTTCATGGGACCGCAGAACTACAACGCGGTCTACAGCGCACGCGACGCACAGACGCTGCGCCGCAACGCGATGCTATTACCCTTCTATCAGGTCTTTCTCTCGCTGATGATTTTCGCCGGATTTTCGGCCGCGCTGATCGTTCCCGGTCTCAAAGGCACCGCGGTCGATCAGTCATTTCTGCTCGTAACGCAGCGCTACTTCCCCTCATGGGTGCTGGGACTGATCTGCGCGGCAGGGGCGCTCGCGGCGCTGGTTCCGGCCTCGGCGCTGCTGCTCGGCGCCGCGAGCGTCATCACCAAAAACGTCGCCGGCGACGTCTTCAACTTCGCTACCGGCGACGTGGCGCGCACGCGCTTGACGCGCGTCTTAGTGCTGGTCGTCGCCTTGCTCGCGCTCGGAGTCTGGCTGGTGGCGCAAAAGACGGTGGTGGAGATGCTGCTGCTCTATTACAACGGCATCACGCAGTTCGCGCCGGGGGTAGTCGCGACGTTCGTCTGGCGCCGAGCAACGGCGTGGGGCGTCGCGGCCGGCATCGCCGTCGGCCTCGCCGTCGCGATTCCGCTCGCTGCCATGAACGTCAGCCCGTGGGGAATAAACGCCGGCTTCTTCGCGCTCGCCGCTAATGTGATCGTTTTAATACTAGTCTCACTGGTGGCGCCCCGCGCTAAACCACCCTCCCCTTTCCAAGCAAATCCAGGAGCGTGACTAGAGCCTAAGGTATATTCGAAACGGAGGAATTATGCACGCGCACCCGCTCGACGCCCGTATCGCTCAGCTCGAAGGCGGCTACAGTCAAATGAACGAGCGTCTCGGCGGCATGGAGGGGCGTCTTGACGGCATCGACCGGCGGCTCGACGCTTTTGAGAATCGCATGGATTCCCGGCTCCACGCATTTGAGAATCGCATGGATTCGCGATTCGACGCGCTTGAGAATCGCATGGATTCGCGGTTTGTCCTAATCGATCGGCGCTTCAACTGGCTAACGGGCATCGTCGTCGGCACGTGGATTACAGCAACCCTAACGATACTTTTCCACCACTAACCGCGACTGCGTTGCTAATTTTCTCCGCTCTCGCTAGCGCCGTTCCAGCATAGTTCCACGGCAATGCATCAAAGCGGACCCACGGATTCCTATCGCCGAATCGGCAGTTGCACGAAGCTCGACTTGAACCAATGAATACGTAGCGGCACCTTGCCATCGGCGACCGACTCGTCGCTGACGTTGCGACCTGTCCCGAAGTTGATTTGGTAGCCGGGGTCTTTCATAATCTGCACGAGCACCACGATGCGGGTCCCCTTTGCGAGCAGCCAACTGGTGATCCGGCTGCTGCTGAACGGCAGCTCCGTGCTTTTTCCCGGAACCAGCAACCGTCGCTGCGCCCGATCGCGCACGTAGCTCGCCCGCGCCATGTAGTTGGTGATCTCTTCGTACTCGCCGCGGCCGTTCAAGCCGAAGAGCGTGATGTTGAAATCGAAGTCGTGCTTGTTGCAAATAAAGTCGAGCTTCCCCGTAAAGATCCCGTTGAGCTCGGTCGCGTGGGCCAGCGGCGCGCTCTCGTACGTGAATCCGAGATAGCTGTCGATACCCGTCGCCGGCGGAACGCGATCCAAATCCGATCGGTCGGCGAGATCGATCGTCTGTAACCGATCCGTGCCCTGCGAAATCCGTAGCGTCCCGTCGTGCATCGCCGCGATCGACGGCGCGTGCTCCCAGCGGTTCGCGTGCATCACCTCATAGTTGACGGTGCTCTGCAAGATCGCGGGTTTTGGGCCGCCGCGCAGCACGTAGTCGAACCACGCGTACCTCAGCTCCTCGATATCGAGGTGCGCCGCCGGATCGATTGGAATGCCGTCGATCGAATCCGCGTCCGCGCCGGCGCTCGACACGGTTCCGAACTGTCCGGCGAGATGATCGTACGGACCGAGCACGAGGTACGTCTCCGCGCGCGGGCTGTAGTGTCGATACTGCTCGAAGTAGTAGATGCCGCCGACGTTCTGACCGCCTAGGTAGCCGTCGGTGAAGAGCGCCGGAATCGCGAGCGTCGCGAACTCGCGCTTGTACGGAACGAGGCCTTGCCAGAACGCGTCGTAGGTCGGGTGGTTCAGCCATCCGTCCCAAATCGGATTCGGCGTTCCGCTCAGCCGGTCCATTGCGCGATAGGCCTCGCCGCTGACGTACCACTTCTTCTCGAGCGCGATCAGCTTCGACGGATCGCCTTCGCTTGCCGCGTCGAGCCACTCTCCCGACGTCACGTAAAGCGGCCACGGATAGACCCAGCTCTCGAAGACGCTGCCCTCCATCGGCGTATCGATCCCCGGCGCGTTCGCCACCGACGGCATCAGTGCGCGCAGCGCCCGCGGGTGCGCCTTCGCCGCGGCCCATTGCGCGAAACTGTTATAGCTGCCGCCGAACATTCCGACGCGGCCGTCGCTCCACGGTTGCCGGGCGATCCAGTCGATCGCCGCGTCTGCGTGCATCCCCTCGCGCACGTATGGGACGGTCGTGCCGGCGCTGCACGCCTTCCCAGGCGTGTAGGCGCGGACGCCGGCGTAGCCGTACGCCGCCGATAAACGCACATCGTCGTAGACGACGCGGCGATCGGCATAAATCGAATACTCCAGCAGCGACGGGAGGCGTTTCGTCAAGCCGCGAGGTCGCACGACGTACGCGCAGACGTGCGCGCCGTCGGGCGTCGCGATGAGGATGTCGCGATCGATCGTATAGCGCCGCTGGTCCTGCCGGTCGATCAGAGCGGCCGAGTAGGGTGCGAACTCGCGATACATTTCGGCGAGCTGATAATCTCGGACGAGCGTTAGCGCGTCCGCCGTCGAGATCGTGCTCTTTCCGCGCTGCGCCGCAAGGTCGTGGTCGACCGGGGCCTGCAGGTCGGCGAGCACCTTGAAGCGGCGAACGACGTACGCCGCGCGCCGGTCGTCGAGCGGATCGACCTCCGCGTCAAACGCCTGCGCGAACGCGCGCTCGAAGCCCGCGCCCGCGTTTTGGAGCCGCTTCGCGTCGACGTAAACGACGTACTGGAGATAGTTGGTATCGGAACGCGGCGACGACCGGTCGTCGTAGGCTCGGAGCCGCGCCAAGGTCTTCGCAGCGTCGTCGTAGCGACCGGCGACGATTTCGAGCCGGAACCGATTGTCGAGATCGCCGCGCGAGTTCGCGTCGCGATTTTCGGCCAACGCTCGCGTCGCCAAGTCCGCCATCGCCGGCGCCAGCGCGGGCGGCGAGGCCGGCGCGAACGGAAACGAGCCGGCAGCCCTCAAATGCCCGGCGCAGGCGACGCCGAGCGCCGCCGTTAGAGCGCAAACGAGCGCGAAGTCGCGCGCTAGGGCATTATCGGACCGTCGATGCCCCACTTGTCCCCGACCAGGCCACTCGATTTAATCGCGTGCGAATGTGCGCGCAGTTGCGCCGCCGACTCCTTCGCCTGCGCGATCGTCACCGTACCCGTGTACCACTGCGCATCGAGACAGAAGAGATCGGCGCGGCTGTCTTTATCCCCCGAACCAAAGAAATAGCCGAACTCCTTGCTCGCCGCCTCCGAGCTCGCGTTTCCATCGGCTACGCCATAGTCGATGGTTTGAATCGCGCGCTCCGCATGGTTGGAAATCGTGAACATCGGCCCGTTCTGGTAGACCGCTGGGTTCGGATTATCCCAACTCTCGAGGCAATCGATACCTTCGATTTCGGCAAGCACCGCGGCGGCGTACGCGTGCATCCACGCGTGCGCAATCGTGAACGGCTCTTGCCCCGAGAAGTCGGTGGCGCCGTGCGGCAGGCACATCGACGAAATGCAGATATTCGGCGTGGTTCCGTCGCGCGGATCGTGATTCCAGTTCCACGTGTCGTACGACGGCACATAGGTGAGGTCGTGATTCTTCCAGACCGCGAACTTCGATTTGAGTGCCTTGAAGTCAACGGTTTTGGCGCCGTTCGGGTCGAGCCAAGCGACACGGAGGTCGTGCAAATAAGCGGGATCGAGCGCGGCCGTGCGACCGATCTCTATCGTGTAGTCGCGCAGCCGCTGACCGGCGTCACCGGCCCAATGGTGGGTGATATTGCTCATGGAGTGCCTCCTATTTCGGAGCGAACGCTACGGTTCCAAGGCGTGGCCCGCCTCAGTTGTGCCCTCCAGGTGCACGATACCTGTTCGTTAACCGTCTACCGTCTCGCGACGATCCTGCGGCCCGGCGGCGGCGTCACCGAAAGACGGACGCATTGACACACCGCCGGGTCCGTAGATTAGGTGAATTAGCGAGCAGTGCTCATTGACCCACGAGCTGAGCGGCCGCGACGAGCTGGGTTCGGAGATTTGCGACGACCTCGAGCTGTTGCTCCATTACCTCTAAGGCGACGTTCACGAACGCCCACTCGGCAGGCGACGTCCACCCACCTCAATTGATGATCGGGTTCAGGAGGCCCGACAGGCTCTCGAAGCTTTGGAGTCGCTCGTCGTGGGTGCGGAGCCGTCGTCCCAGTTTTGCAATGTCGTGTCCCACTGAAACTCTATCCTTTCTCGTTGTGACGCCCGCCCTAGATTCGCGTAAGAAGCCGGCGCCGGTGGCAATGCACCCAGCGTATGCTCAGCCAAGGTCGCGCACCACACACATCCAAACAGACCGGTCGCAAACTTCGCCGCGGCCACGCTCGGCTCAGCACGGCAGGGGCCAAGCTGTGGGCACCCGTCAAGGCCTTTAGGCGCGTCGCCTTTTCGTCGCGGCCTGATAGGCAACGTCATGAGGGTCGAGTGCAAGAACAAATACCTCGCGCGCCTTCTCATCGAGCGTGAACACAGCCCGATGCGTCACCCCTTGAAATGCCAGATCCGCGGCGCGCGCATTCCGAAGGCGCCCTTTCTTTTTCTGAAACTGTTTGGGATTTTCCTCAAGTGCTTCCACTAGTTGTCGAAGTGTCGGCGAAAATCGTGGGTCTTCGAGCCCGATCCTCGCAACCAGCTTAGCGACTTCGCGGTGGAGACTTACGGTCCATCGTCTTTGGCCGGCCGGCACGACTGTATCGAGCTTCGTTGGCTTCGTCGATCGCGCCGAGTAGCGTCCTCGCATCTACGAAATCGCCACGCTGGGACTTGGCTCGGCGATCGAGTTCCGCATCGTCGCATCGCCGTGAGCGCTGCTCGAAAAGTTCGTTAATTTCGCAGCGGAGGACCGAGGCAATTCTTTCGAGGACGTCGACCGTAACGTTTCCGCGGCCCGACTCAATTTTTGAAATCGTTTGCCTTGCCACGCTAGCGCGGCTTGCAAGGTCGGCCTGAGAAATTCCATGCTCAGCTCTCATAAAAACTACGTTTCTCTGCAATACCTCCATTGCGCTCATTGACTATACCGCCGCCCTCATCAGAAGCTGAAAATGATCGAAGATCCACCACCCAACGCGATGGATTCTTAGTCTAAGAGCCGGCGCCGTGATTGTCAACTATAATAGACAGGGCCTGAGAGGGAGTTTCCGAGCGCGCGCCAGGCGGCCTGGGCCGGGATTTGTTGCCTCACTGGCTAACCTGGCTACGTCGTGCGAACGCTCGCTGTGTCGCTGATGATCGCTGCGTCGCTTACTGCCGGCGCGCGACCGGCGGCCGCGACTTCCGACCCGGATCGGCTATTGCTCTCGCTCGCGGAGCTTTGGGGCAATATCGCGTTCTTCGACCCGCGGCTCGCGCAGAAAAACGACTGGGACGCGTCGGCGCTCGCTGCCATTCCGAACGTCGAGGCCGCGACGTCGCCGGCCGCCTTTGTAAACGCAATCGCGGGTATGCTCGCGACGCTCAACGATCCCTTGACGCGCGTCGTCGCGTCGCCGCAGCCGCCGCCGAGCACGGGCGGTGATGGACTCGCGCTCTCCACGCCCGACGCGCAAACGGCGGTGCTGACCATCGACGCCGCGGCACTCCCCGGCGCCGACTCACCGGCGGTGCAGAGCCGTGCTACGTCGCTCGCGCGCACGCTGGAATCGAAAACGACGGTCATCGTCGATTTGCGGCAAACCGACGCGGAATCGAGCGACAGTGCCGATAACGTCGCCATGCTCTTCGAGGCGACCCAGCTCGAAGCGTCCCTGGCGCGCGGCAAGATCCAGCTTCCGGAATACCGGCAACGCTACTATAACGGACTGACGAACACGTTTCTGCCGGTCGGGGAAAATTATACGGGGGGCTTTATCGTCGATGACGGCACCGTGGTGAGCGGTACCGCGAACCCGCACGAACGAGTCGCATTCGTTGTCAACGCCAGGGCAGTTCTTCCGGATATCGCGATCGCACTCGCCAAAGCACATCAAGCGGTTATTTTTAGCGATGGTCCGCCGCCGGCGCTGGATGGCGGCGACGCCGGCGCGTTGCAAATGGACGATGGCGTCACCGCACAGTTTCGCGTCGCCGAATATTTAGAGGTTGCGGACGCTTCGTTCGTGCAGGCGCTTCCGGCGGGAAACGATTTCGCCGCGCGAATCGCGGACTGGCTCGACCATCACTCCTCGCCGGTGCCCTCGTTCCAACCGGCACCGGCCGGCGTAACGCTGCCCATGGAAGCCGGGCCCGCCGGGCTGCCCGACGAGCCGCACCGCATCCTTGCCGTCTTCCGCATCTTCAACGCTATCCGCTACTTCTTTCCGTATCGCGATCTCATGCACGAGGATTGGCCGGCCGCGACGATGCGCGCGTTTCGCGAAGTGCGCGCCGCAAACGACGAGGCGAGCTACATCCGCGCGATACGCCGTTACTACGCGCTCATTCACGATGGCCACGGAGTCGTGCAGGGTGAGGCCGTCGAAAAGCTCTACGGCGGCGCGATCCCCTGCGTCAGCCGCTACCTTCACGGCGAGATCGTGGTTACGAACCTCGTCGATCCCGTCGCGTGTTCGGCCGCCGGCGTGCGCGTTGGCGACGTCGTCACCGCCATCAACGGGGTGCCGTCACGACAGGCACTCGCCGCGCAACGGCCCTTCGCTAACGGCTCGACGCCGCAGGGCGTCGCGCGCAACCTGGTCGCCGCCTATGCAACGAGCATCTTCGCGGGGCCTCCGGGCTCGACAATTGCGGTAACGTTCCGTCACGTAGGATCGCAGAAAACCTTTACCGCGCGCTTTCGGCGACGCGAAGTCTTCGTACGGGAAGAGCGATCCGGGCCCGGCGTTCGCGTGCTTCCCGGAAACGTGGGCTACGTCGACCTCAACCGCCTGGAAGCCGGCGACGTCGACGCGATGTTTGCAAAACTGGCGTCCACACGCGCAATCATCTTCGACGACCGCGGCTATCCTCGCGGAACGGCGTGGCCGATCGCTCCGCGGCTCACGCGTGCCAACGACGTTCGCGCCGCGCTTTTCGACCAGCTGATAGTCTCGGCTCCCTATATCCGTGAAGGCGACGAGTTCCCGAAGCAATCGTTTCGCTCGTTCTATCAGATGCTGCCGCAAGCAACCGGAGCTCGCTACCTCGCGCCGACGGTCACGCTCATCGACGAGCGGACGCTCAGCCAAGCGGAACACACCGGACTCTTCTTTGAGGCCGCCGGCCGCACGCGATTCGTCGGAACGCCCACCGCCGGCGCGAACGGCGACGTTACCTCATTCGGAGTTCCGGGAGGCTTGACGCTCGCATTCTCCGGCCAAGGGGTGCGTCACGTCGACGGGCGGCAACTGCAGCGCATCGGACTCACCCCCGACGTCCGTTCGGAACCGGGAGCCGCGGACGTCGCGGCCGGGCACGACGTGGTGCTGGAAGCCGGGCTGCGCGAAGCGCTGCAACTCTCCAACGCGGGCCGGCCCGGCAGCGCGGCTGCGCTTAGGCAACTTCGCGTGATGGAACGAGCCGAGTTCGTTTCGTCGGCCAAATCTCTGCGTGAAGCCGTCACGCTCCAGCGCGCAGAACAAGCTAACCTCGGGAAATCGCTTCCTGGCGCAACCGGCACTCAGGCGCTGACGATTGCCTCGCTGTCGAGCGATAAGCCCACCGCGAGAAACTATATCAGCAACGGCCAACGAATCGACGCGTCGGCCTATCGGGGAAAAGCGGTGCACATTTTTGGAATGATTCAAACGACGAACGCAGCGCAGGGCGGAGCTTGTTGGGCGCGGGTCGACGGCCCGAACGGTCCGACGGCCCTCGACAACATGCTCGATCGAATGGTCTACGGAACGTCGGGATGGCGGCCGTTCTCAATCGTATTGAAAGTACCCGTCGACGCAACGAGCATCTTCGCAGGGCTCCTTCTCTTCGGCCAAGGGAAGGTTGACGTTTCCCACGTCACGATTGAGGTGGTTCCCGCGGACATGCCGGCGACGGGCCTGATGTGATAGCCTAGCGCCGGCTTTCCAGGGGCGTGATGGTTACCCGACGAATTTCTATTAGAGAGGTAAATCGGTGCACGCGAATTCCTTAGAGGCCCGAATGGCGCACGTCGAGGGCGGGTTTATTCAGGTGAACGAACGGCTCGCCGGGATGGAGCGGCGCCTCGACAGAGTCGACCACCGTTTCGAATCGCTCGATCGCCGTTTTGACGCCCACGAACGTTCAATCGCGCTTCGCTTCGATCAAGTCGACCGCCGCTTCAACTGGCTCACGGGTATCGTGTTGAGCGGCTGGATCACTACGATCCTAACGATACTCTTTCACCGCTAAATAAAGAGCCCCGCATCGCTGCGGGGCCCTCTTCCCTTCGACAAGCTCAGGGTGACAATACTACAGGTCTTCGGGGTTGATGCCCTTCAGACGATCGTACTGCGTTTTCTTCGGTACGGCGTGCGGACTGAGCGTTTCGTCGTAATCGCCTTCGTACTGCACCGTGAGCGGTTCGCGGTTGCGTTCGTAAGCGGTCACGAGCCGGCTCATGCCGTCGCCGTTGCCGCCCATGACTTCCGCGAGCGCCGCTTCGTCGGCCGTCATCGTCGCCGCGTACGGCACGTCGTACTCGTGGCGCGGGCGCCCGTCGTCGTCGACGTCCTGACCCTCCGGCACGATATCGACGTTGCGATAACGCGACATCCCGGTGCCGGCGGGGATCAGCTTGCCGATGATGACGTTCTCCTTCAGCCCGAGCAGCGGATCGTACTTGCCCTTGATCGCCGCGTCGGTGAGCACGCGCGTCGTTTCCTGGAAGCTCGCCGCCGAGAGGAACGACTCCGTCGCGAGCGACGCCTTGGTGACGCCGAGCAGCACCGGGTTCGCCGTTGCAGGCTCTTTGCTCGCGGCCTTCATCTTCTCGTTGGCTTCGTTGAACGCCGCCGCTTCCACCAACTGGCCCGGAAGCAGCTGCGTGTCGCCGCCTTCGACGATCTTCACCTTGCGCAGCATCGAACGCACGATCACCTCGATGTGCTTGTCGTTGATGTCGACGCCTTGCGAACGGTAGACCTTTTGCACTTCCTGAACCAGATAGTTCTGAAGCGCGGTCTCGCCCTTGATGCGCAGAATGTCGTGCGGGTTGAGCGAGCCTTCGTTGAACTGGTCGCCCGGCTCGATCTGCTGCCCTTCCTGCACCAGCATGTGCGTTCCCGGCGGAATCTCGTACTCGTGCTCTTCGCCCGTCGAGTCCACGACGTACACGATCCGCTTGTTGCGCTCGTCGCCGAACCGAATCGTGCCGGCGTGTTCGCAGATCGTCGCCTGGCCCTTGGGCTTGCGCGCCTCGAAGATCTCTTCGACACGCGGCAGACCGGTGATGATGTCTTCCGTCGCGACGCCGCCGGTGTGGAACGTTCGCAGCGTCAGCTGCGTGCCCGGTTCGCCGATCGACTGCGCGGCGATGATGCCGACCGCGGTACCGATGTCGGCACGCTTGCCGGCCGCGAGATCGCGTCCGTAACAGAGCGAGCAGACGCCGTACTTCGATTGACACGTCAACACCGAGCGGATCTTCACGTCGGCGATGCCTGCGTCGAGCAGCGCCTTGGCCTTCTCCTCGTCAATCTCGTCCCCGCGCGCGACGATCGTCGTCGTCGGACGCTTCGGATCGAGCCGAATGTCGTCGGCCGCGCGCCGGCCGATCATCCGGTCGAGCAGTGGCTCGATGACTTCTTTGCCGACGCGGATGTCGCTCACCATGATGCCCGCAGTCGTGCCGCAATCTTCCTCGCGGATGATCACGTCCTGGGCGACGTCGACGAGACGGCGCGTCAGGTAGCCCGAGTCGGCCGTGCGCAGCGCGGTGTCCGCGAGACCCTTGCGTGCGCCGTGCGTCGAGATGAAGTACTCGAGGACGGTGAGGCCCTCTTTGAGCGACGCCTTGACCGGAATCTCAAGAATCCGTCCCGACGGGTCTGACATCAAGCCGCGCATGCCGCCGAGCTGCTTCACCTGCGCGATCGAACCGCGCGCGCCCGACGTGGCCATCATGAAGACCGGGTTGAGCGGGTTCTGCGACGCCTGCATCGAGCTCGTGACCTCGTCCGAGGCCTTCGACCAGATGTCGATCGTCTTGTTGTACTCTTCGTCACGCGAGATGAAGCCTTGTTCGTACTGACGGTGCAGGTCGTCCACCTCGTCCTGCGCCTTGCCGACGATCTCTTCTTTGTTCGGCGGAACGATGACGTCGGTGATCGAGACCGTCGTGCCCGAAAGCGTGGCGTAGTGGAAGCCGAGCTCCTTGACCGCGTCGAGGAACGCCGCCGTCTCCGAGTTGCCGTATTGACGGTAGCAATCGGTGATGATCTTGCGCAGCCCGCCCTTGTCGATGATGTGGTTCACGTACGCGTGCTTCCACGCCACGGGGAAGGCCAGGTTGAAGATGGCGCGCCCAACGGTCGTCCTGATCAGCTCGCCCTTCCAGCGGACGTAGATCCACTCCTGAAGGCCGATCTGCTTGGTCTCGTAGGCCGTGATCGCTTCCTTGGCGTCGAAGAACGTCGGAATCGCTCCCGGCACGTCGGCAGCCGGCGCGTTCTCCTTCGCCGGACGCTCGTTGCGATCGGAATCGTCGAGCACTGCCGCCTTCGCGGGGCCCGCGTACTGGTCGCGATTGAACGTAAGGTAGTAGAGTCCGAGCACCATGTCTTGCGTCGGAATCGAGACGGGATTGCCGTACGCCGGCAACAGAATGTTGTTCGACGAGAGCATCAGGATGCGCGCCTCGGCCTGCGCGCCCGCGGAGAGCGGCAGATGCACGGCCATCTGGTCGCCGTCGAAGTCGGCGTTGTACGGCGTGCAGACCAGCGGATGCAGATGGATGGCCTTGCCCTCGACGAGCACCGGTTCGAACGCCTGAATGCCGAGACGATGGAGCGTGGGTGCGCGGTTGAGCAGCACCGGATGCTCCTTGATCACCTCTTCGAGCACGTCCCACACCTCGGGACGCACGCGCTCGACCATGCGCTTCGCGCTCTTGATGTTGTGCGCGAGGCCGCGATCGACGAGCTTCTTCATCACGAACGGCTTGAAGAGCTCGAGCGCCATCTCTTTGGGAAGCCCGCACTGGTGCAGCTTGAGCGTCGGCCCGACGACGATGACCGATCGTCCCGAGTAGTCGACGCGCTTGCCGAGCAGATTCTGCCGGAAACGACCCTGCTTGCCCTTGAGAATGTCCGAGAGCGACTTCAGCGGCCGATTGTTTGGACCGGTTACCGGGCGCCCGCGCCGGCCGTTGTCGATGAGCGCGTCGACCGCTTCTTGCAGCATGCGCTTTTCGTTCTTGATGATGATCTCGGGCGCGTTGAGCTCGAGCAGCCGCTTCAAGCGGTTGTTGCGGTTGATGACGCGGCGGTATAGATCGTTGAGGTCCGACGTCGCGAAACGGCCGCCGTCGAGTTGCACCATCGGGCGCAGCTCGGGCGCGATGACCGGAACCGCGGCCAGCACCATCCACTCCGGACGATTGCCGCTGGAAAGAAATGCTTCGACGACCTCGAGGCGCTTGATCGCCTTGAGCCGCTTCTGGCCGCTCGTCTCTTTGAACTCTTTACGCAGGTCTTCTTGGATCTTGCGTAAGTTGAGATCGCGCAGCAGCTCGCGAATCGCCTCGGCACCCATGCCCGCTTTGAAACGGTTACCGAATTTATCGCGCGCTTCGCGATACTTTTGCTCGGAGAGGACTTCGCGCTTCGTCAGCGTGGTGTCGCCGGCATCGATCACGACGTACGCTGCGAAATAGATAACCTTTTCGAGCTGTCGGGGCGACATGTCGAGCAGAATGCCGATACGGCTCGGCACGCCCTTCAGATACCAGATGTGGCTGACCGGCGTCGCGAGCTCGATGTGGCCCATCCGCTCGCGCCGCACCTTGGCGCGCGTGATCTCGACGCCGCAGCGGTCGCAGATCATCCCTTTAAAGCGGATGCGCTTGTACTTGCCGCAGTGGCACTCCCAATCTTTGGTCGGGCCGAAAATCTTCTCGCAGAACAGGCCGTCGCGTTCGGGCTTGAGCGTGCGATAGTTGATCGTTTCGGGCTTCTTGACTTCGCCGAACGACCAAGCGCGTATCTGCTCCGGCGATGCCAGGCCGATGCGCATGGCGTCGAAGTTGTTGACGTCGATGAGGTTCAAAAGGAAGGGACTCCGCTAGGCCCACGCGTCTGGCCGCCGCCTACGCAGGGAAGTCGCGCTCACGTCGTCACGTAAGGGATCCCACCGTCGCTGCTGGCCCCCGGGGCACAGACGGAGAGTTTACCACAAGCCGACCCTCCTGTCACGCTCAGATTCCTCAAAGGGAGGGTGGGTAACAGCAATCCATGAGAATTGGAATCGTAGGCTCAGACGACCGGGCGAAGGCGATCGGCCGCCTTCTTCGTAGCGGAGGCCACGAGCTGACTTTTGCCGATCCGCGTGCTCAGGAACGGGCGAGGCAGGCCGCAGCCGAGCTCGGCGCTCGTGCCGAGACCCCGTACAAGCAAGCGATGCTCTCCGACGTGCTCATGGTGGCGGTGCCGCGGCAGGAGGTCGACATTGCGGTGCGCGCCGTTGGGTCTGGCGTCGAGGCGGTCGTAGTGGACGCGATCGACGCCGAACGCGGTAACGGTGCGCACAGCGGCGCCGAGGTATTGGCGCAAAAACTGAACTCGCACCGCGTGGTTCGCGCGTTGATCAACATGCCGCAGCAGGGCGCGAACGTGCCGATCTGCGGTGACGATCCGAGGTCGAAAGTCCTTGTAGACCGCGCGCTTCACGACTGTGGCGTTCTGACGACCGACCGCGGCCCTCTCGCCAACGCGATGGAGCTGGAAGCTCCCGCCGCTTAAGAACCCTTTCGCTTCGGGACTTTCGCCCCGGAGCGGCGGGCTTCGCTCAAGCCGATCGCAATTGCTTGCTTTCGGCTTTTGACTTTCTTGCCCGAACGCCCCGACTTCAGCTCACCGCGCTTCATCTCGTGCATCGCGCGCTTTACTTTCTGGCTTGATTTCGGGCCGTATTTGCGCGTCGATTTCTTTCGCGTGGATTTCTTGCGAGTTGATTTCGTGCGCGTGGTTTTGCGCGCGTTCGACCGCTTCGCCGTCGATCGCTTTGCGGTCGACTTCTTACGTGCGGGCACCGTTATACGCGCGCTCCGCGTCCGGTAAGCAGATTAACGATGATCAGTATCACGACGACCAGCAAGATGATGTGAACGAGGCTGCCCAAGTGAAACGCCATGAACCCCAGCAGCCAGAAGATAAAGAGAATCACGATGATCGCCCAGAGTATGCCTGCCAACTTAGCCTCCTAACTTCAGCTTTTCAGCTTTACTGCAGGCAGTCTCCCCAAAATCGGGCGCTCCGAATCAGCTACAAGTCAAAGTAGCTGGCGCAGATCTCGTAGCATTCACAGGCGACGCTCTCTAGGCACTTCCGGTTGGTGATCCGCACCTGACCGCGCCCGCTCTCTAAACATCCCGCGTCGCGCAGCGTCGTCATCACGGCTGTAACCGTCGGGCGCTGCGCGCCAAGCATCATGCTTAACCGGTCCTGCGTCATCGGGAACTCGAGTTTTCCGGTGCGATCGACGGTCATCAGCAGCCAGCGCGCGCATCGCT
>DATASC010000099.1:0-3001 GCA_036269355.1 Candidatus Cybelea sp.
ACCGACAAGATTCCCGAGTATTTCCGCGCCGTCGATCTGCTCGTTACCAAAGCGGGGCCCGGAACGCTCGCCGAGGCGAATGCCGCACAGCTTCCGGTGGTCGTCTACGATTTCGTTCCCGGCCAGGAACGCGGCAACGTCGATTTCGTGCGCCACAATGGACTCGGGCTCATCGCTCTGCAAGGAGCGTCGACGGTCGTTGCGGCGGTGCGCTCGTTGATTGCGAATCCCGGCCGTCTCGCGGAGATCCGCCACAACCAAGAGATTGTCGCGCCGCGTCGCAGTTCGCGCCGTATCGCCGCGCTGATCACCTCGATCACGGAGACGGGGCGAATTCCCGCCTCCGACGATGCAACGCTTCGCGTACTGCAGACGGCAGCCGCAGTTTAACCCCTACTGACGGCCCGGGCTCTCGCCATTCCAAATTATGCCGCCCGGCAGAATCTCCGGGGCGCGCGGCGGCTGATTGAAATCGAAATCTCGGCGTAAGTCGCCAAGGATCGAGACGTTCTCGCGGACGGTCGGCCGTTGATCCGGCCGGCCGTCGGTCTTCGGATCGATGCGTATCCCGCCGAGAAAATCGTCTTCGATAAATTTGTTGTACGCATCGTGACTAAGCGTCTGATGATCGATGAAGCCGCGCCGCGCGTACGGGCTGATCACCATACCGGGAACGCGCAAGCCGTAGCCGTTCTCGTCGACGCCGGGCGGAGCAACGTGATCGTAAAACCCGCCCCAATCGTCCCACGTCAGAAAGATCGCAGTGTTCTTCCAATCGGGGCCGCGCATGATCGCGTTGATCACCCCGGTCACGTATGCCTGGCCGCGGCTAACCAGCGAAGGCGGATGCTCGCTGTACGCCCCCGCGGGGGCGAGCCAGACGACGCTCGGCAACGTTCCGTTGCGGGCCGCGGCATAAAAGTCTCGCAGGTCGCGGATGTTGCCGAGCTCTCCGTCGCGTTTGACCGTATCGAAATACGGAAGTGGATTCCAAATTCCAGGCGTATGTGCTTTCTGTTGCACCGGACCGCAGTCGTCTAAGTTATTCGCGCAGTCGGGCTGATCGCCGGCCATGACGTAGTATCCCCAACTCACGTGATGGGCGTGGAGCAGATACGTCAGATCGGTCCATGCGTAGTCCGGACGCCCGGGCGCCGGCGGTTTGAATCGCGCGTTGCGCGAGCGGAAGTCCGGCGGAAAGTCCGGCGACTCCAGCTCGTTGACGCAGCTCATCGGGTCGCCGATTTTCTTACACCACGCCGACCATTCAGACACCATGAAAAGGTGCTGCGGGAGACTCCACGACGCGTTCGGCTCAAAAAGATGGTCCTGCAGCACGAAGTCGCGGGCGTACTTCCAGTAGTTTGGCAGCTCGCCGGCGTCGTGATATCCCATAACGTCGATGCCGCCGCCGCAGTTGGGATTCACTCCTCCGCAACGACGTTTCTGCTTTCGCTGCGCCGTTTTCAGAAAGCCGTCCATCCTGCCGCCGTTGATATCGTCGACTGCAGAGTTGGCGTTGTGCGGGCCGCCTCCGTTTCGATCGCTCGTGTCGTGAAACGGCCGCACGCAATTCCCCTGCTGCGGATCGGGCACGCAAACGGTGGGCACCCCGTCGCGCATCGGAATGCCGTCGGCGCCCGGAAACGTGCCAAAATACGAATCGAACGAACGGTTCTCTTGCATGATGATGACGACGTGCCGGATCTTGTGAATCGGGTCACCGCTCTGCGAGCGCGCGGGCAACGCGGCGAGCGCGGCAAGGAGAACGGCCGCGATCGCGTTATAGCGCAACGGGGGCACCCGTCGCCAAGCCGCCGCGAAACGCAACCGTCGCGGCTCCAACCTGCCCGGCATCATTTCCGAGAGAGGCTACCACGATATCGGTAGTGCCCTTTGGAACCATCGTCGTCAGCACATCGACTCGCGGACGTACCGCATCGAGCATGAAGTCCGCAGCGGACGAAACGCCGCCACCGAGCGCGATGCGTTCCGGGTTGACGAAGGCGATGATGTTCGCGAGTCCCATTGACAAGTCGGAGATGAAGTTCTTCCACGCCGCCAGTGCGTGACCATCGCCGGCTTGCGCCGCGCGCCTGATCTTCTTCGAACTCAACTTCTCGCGCGCCACGTCGAGCAAGGTGCTGCGCGGGAAGGAGGGCGCGACCGCAAAGGCATGGCGAATGAGACCCGTTCCCGAGGCCTGCGCCTCGAAGCAACCAATCTTCCCGCAACTGCACACGAACCCGTCGTCGGGCCGAATCTGATGGTGGCCGACCTCGCCGGCCCCCCACTTGTGCCCGAGCAGGAGCTCGCCGTTGGCGACGATTCCGCCGCCGATCCCCGTTCCGAGCGTCAAAAGGACGAAGTCCTTCGTCAGCTTGCCCGTCCCGTGCGTATACTCGCCAAGCGTGGCACAACGTGCATCGTTTGCCACGTAAACCGGAATCCCAAACTTCTTGCGAAGCGTCTCGCCAAGCGGCATGTCTTCCCAGCCGAAGTTCGGGCTGTAAAGCACGGCGCCGGTGGCCGCATCAATGTTTCCCGGCGAACCTATGCCGATGCCGGCGACGCTGCCCGCATCCTTGAGGGCGAGGCCGATCGTAGCCTCAAGCGCCGAGATTACCGCCTCGAATTTCAGATCTTCGAGATCTTCCTCGTGTTGGCGGTGGATCGCCCCATCCTCCGTGACCACCGCGGCGGTCACGTGAGAACCGCCGAGATCGACGCCGATAGCCGTTCGCATGGCCGCTATCTTTAGCGCTTCGCGAAGGCGGCACCCGCAAGGCGCGGGAATCGAAGGTTTGTTATGGAGACGATTGACCTCACGAATTTACGCACCTACTCGCGCCGGACGGGACAGCCGACGCATCCCGAGCTGCTCGATGCCCGGCCGCTCGAGCACGTCAATAAGATCGAAATCGACGAAGAGCACATCACGATCGAGTTCGATGAAAAGACGGAGCGCTATTACAACACGACCGAGACCACGAAGCGCGAA
>DATASC010000100.1:0-66510 GCA_036269355.1 Candidatus Cybelea sp.
CTCGTGGATGAAGACGATCTTGCGCTCGGCGATGCTAACGACGTGCGACCGAATTTCGACGACGTCTCCCGGAAATAGCTCGCGCTTGTAGCTGATATTCTGCTGAACTCCGGCCGCCCCGGCGTTCGACTCGCGCATGTAAGAGGCGGTCATTCCGATGGCTGCGAGCAAATTCCAGGTCGCTTCGTCGAATTTCCCCACGTAGTACATGACGTTCATATGGCCCATCTGATCGCACTGCCACGGATACACCGAGCCTCGATAGATCGAAATCGTCGTCATAATGCGCTTTTATATCAGGCCGCGCCGTTTCACCCGCAGATACTCGTCGATTAGCGCGGTGGTGAGCTTCTTGGCGGGAGCATCGATGACGATGGCGCCGGTGCGCTCCAGCATCGCGCGGGCGAGACGCCGCTCGTTCGCGAGACCGGCCGCGACCTCCGCGCGGTAAGCGCCGGCGACGTCGCGCGGTTCTTGCGCGAGCGCCGCACCGACCGCGGCGTCGTTCATGAAGACGCAGATCAGGAGGTGATGCTTGGCGAGCGAACCCACCTCGGCCATCACCGTCGCCTGGGCGATCGGATCGATGACGTCGGTGAGAAAGACGATCAGCGAGCGCTTGTGCAGATGGTGGCGCAGATAAGCGAAGGCGCGCGTGTAGTTCGATTCTTCGAAACGGGGCTCGAGCGCGTAGAGCGCGTCCGTAAGGCGCGCGATCGACGAGCGCGTCGAGCGCGGCGCGCTCGCCGCAATGATCTCACGCGCGAACGCGACGAGGCCAACGCGGTCGCTGGCGAGGCCCGCGATCGTCGCGAGTGAAAGCGCCGCGGTCACGGCGTAGTCGAGCTTGCGCCCCGCGTCGATGCGCGGGGTCATCAGGCGCCCGCAGTCGATCAGCAGCAGCAGGTTTTGGCTGCGCTCGACCTCATGCTGTGCGACCATGAGCTTGCCGCGGCGAGCGGTAGCCTTCCAATCGATGCTTCGAAAGGCGTCGCCGTCGCTCCAATCGCGCAGCGATTCGAACTCGGTCCCCGTTCCGCGCAGCTTCATGCGCCGAAGCCCCGCCTCGATCGTTCGATTACGCAAATGAAGTTTGCCGTAGCGTTCCACCGCTGAGAGATCGGGGAAGACGCGGATCGGCTGCAAAGCGGCGACGCGCACGCGCCGCCGGATCAGGCCGAGTCCGTTCTCGTACCAAACGTAGAGCGTCGCGAGCTCGTCGGGGCCGCGATAAAGCGGCATAACCGGCCGCGCGATCGTGGCAACCGATTGCGCAGAGACAACCGCAACCAGTTCGTCGGTATCGAACCGCAGCGTGCGCGCCGGCGTTTCGATAATCGCAAGACGAACGGCGCGCCGCGACCGGTTCTCGACGCTATACGTAAGCTCGGCCGGCACGCCGAGCGCGAAGTGCTGAGGCACTACGCGCACGACGCGCAGCGAAGATGCCTGCGGCCCGAGAATCGCGTCGGCGGTCGTCGCCGCCGCGAGTGCGACGGCCAGGACGATCGCGAACGGAACGAAGACCGAGACGCCGGGCGAGAGCGCGAGCAGCAACGCGATCGCCGCGAGCGCCCAAAGGAATCGCTCGCTGGGCCACGCCGGCAGCCAGACTCGTTTCAAAGATCGCCGCGCGGAACCGGCACGGCTGCGAGCACGTCGCGCAATACGTCGTGCGCGGAGACTCCCTCAATTTCGGCGTCGGGTGCGACGATCAGACGATGTGGAATGACGAAATCGGCAACGTCTTTAACGTCGTCGGGCGTCGCGAAGTCGCGCCCGGCGATCGCGGCGGCGGCCTGCGCGGCCGTGAGCAGTTGGATGCCTGCACGCGGGGACGCGCCGAGAGTGATGCGCGGCTGCGAACGCGTCGCGGCGACGACGCGATACGTGTATTCGCGCAGCCCGTCGGAGAGATGCACCTGCCGCACGGCTTTTTGCGCTTCGATTACCTCGGCGGCGTTCGTGACCGGTTGCACCTGCGACGCCTCCAGATCGCGCGCGTCGAAGCCGGCGGCGGTACGCGCGAGCAGCTCGAGCTCTTGCGCCTCTTGCGGATACGCCGATTCGACCTTGATCATGAACCGGTCGAGCTGCGCTTCGGGAAGCGGATACGTGCCCTCGTACTCGATCGGGTTCTGCGTGGCCGCGAGCAGAAACGGCTGCGGCAGCGGATACGGAACACCGTCGATGGTCACACGCCCCTCTTCCATCGCCTCGAGCAGCGCCGACTGCGTCTTGGGCGGCGTGCGGTTGATCTCGTCGGCGAGCACGATGTTGGCGACGATCGGTCCCGTCCGGGTCGTGAACTCCGCCGTCTGCGGATTGAAGACGGTCGTCCCGACGACGTCCGAGGGCATCAGATCGGGCGTGAAGGCGATGCGTCGGAACTCGACGCCCAAGAGCAGCGCCAGCGCGCGAACCGCGAGCGTCTTTCCCGTTCCGGGAACGCCCTCGATCAGCACGTGACTGCGGGCCAGCAGCGCAATCGTCAGACCGAGAGTCAAACGATCGGCTCCAACCAAAACGCGTTCCATACCGGACTCGATGCGTCCGGCAAATTCGTGCACCGATTCGGTCAAGCGTGCTCCTTTCGCAGGCGATAATCGTCGATAGCTCGAGCCACGACGTTGCGGTCGCCGGGGCGGCGGCGCGAACGGCGCATCAGCTCGGCCACCGCGGTGATGTAGTACGACGAGTCGCGCTCGTCGGGCGGGCTCGGAAGATATGGGGGTGCGAACGGTACGTTGGCACCGATCAGCGCAATCAGCGCGAGCGCCAGAACGATCCAGACCGCGGCGCGCACGGGCGCGGGAAAGACGCCCCACATCGTCGGGCTTTCGCTATAGCCGTGAGCGTACTCGTCGAAGACGACCGTTCCGTGACCGGCGATGACGTTGTACGCGAATCGCAGGTTGTCCGCATCGCGCAGCTGTTGATTGCCGAAGAGCCGGGGCGCGGTTACGGCGATCACCTCGCCGCGGCCGTATCGATACCACACGGCGACGATGCCTTTTGAGTTCGCGAGGAGCGGAATGCCGCGCTCTTTAAAGGGAAACGTCCAGTCGACCGAGCCGCGCACCCGCGAGACGCCCGCCGTGTACGCGTTACGCGCGAGAACGATCGCCTCGCCCGCGCCGGGCGTCTGCAGCGACGTTCCGACGCCGGGCGTTACGTCTTGCGGTCCCGCAAACTCCGCATCGAGACCAACGAAACGCCCTCCTTTGCGAATGAAGTTGCGCAGCGCGTCCACGTCCCGCTCGCCGAGCGGCTTTGCAGCTGGATCGTCTTCGTAACCCGTGAGCACCAGTGTCTTCACCGACGGGTCCATTTCCGAAAGCTGCCGTTCGAGCCGCAGCACCGGAACGCCGGCTGCCCCGAGAACGCCATAAAGGGCGCGATATCCGTTGGGACCGGTGTCGTACGTCGAGTAGACCGAGGGTCGTTCTTTCGCCGCGATCGCAGTGCGTTCGTACGCGAGCGCGAGCAGCACCAACCCGCAGGCAGCGAGAACGATCAGGTCGAGACGCCGCGCCTTCATGCTTGCGCGCCGCTCAGATTCTCAAACGCGCTGCGCGCGCGCTCCCACTGCGATTCGTCGACCGCTCGCTCGGCGTAGGCTCGCTGCACGAATGGCATCGCGACGATGTCGAACGGCGCGACGAGCGAGGCGCGATGCGCGCGCAAGCTCCGGCGCAGGTCTCCGACCGTCGCGCTCGATGCGGCATCGACTGCGCCCTGCCGGTCGAGCAGTGCGACGGTCGCCGCAAATAACAGTAACGCCGCCGCGCCGTAATCTCCGCCGGCCGCCGCAGCACAGGCGCGCTTGTACAGCCCGCGCGGCGACGGCGGATCGGCCACTGGCGCGCTCTTCATTCGCAACGACGAACGTTCGAGCTGCACGCCGACGAAGACGCGGATGACGACGTAGAGGAAGAGTAAACCGATGAGAACCAGCAGCCCGTCGCCGACGTCGGCGGCCGCGGCGCGGCCGACGTGTGCTCGTCCGAAGAGCGCCTCCCAAAAGCGATGCCAGCGGTCGCCGATCCAATTCCAGGCGCGCTGCCACCACGTTTGGCCCATCACCGGAGCAGGAGGGCTGCCGATCTGATATCGTCCGCGAACCGAAAGCTCTCGCTGCGCGAGAGATCGTAAGTCGGGAAGTTTCGCCGCGGGATTCGAAACCGCGCGCGGCCCGGCATCGAGGCGCGCGACGGTGTGTGCACGATTTGCTTCGAGCCAGCGCCCGATCAGAGCTTCGCGCGACGGCGCCGCGAGCGCGAGGGTGATCGCGGCCGCGGCGATCACGCCGGCTCGGCGGCGTTCAAGCGCTCGAGGCTCGCTTCGAGGTCGTACCCCTCGCGCCGGATGCGCACGTCGAAGTAATAAATCGCGAAGACTATCACGACGAACGGATTGATGACGGCGGTGGGAAGCGTTTGGACGATCGCCTGTAGCAGCGCCATGTGCAGCATTGCGGCAAGTATTCCCAAGATACTGAACATCGTCGACGCGCCGAACGCAATCGCGCCCACGGCGATCGCGAAGAGCATCGCGCGCCAAAACTCGGTTCGGTTCAACACACGCGAGAAACCGAGTTGAAGCCCTGCGATCACGTCGCGCTCCTCGATCACGACCGCGTACATGGCGAAGGCGAGCGCGACCAGCAGCGGCGCGAGCAAGAGCAGCGCCAAGATGAAGATCACGAAGAACGCCAGTATCCCGAGGAAGACGCCGACGACCGGAACGACCGTTACCAGCGCCATCGTAATAAAAACGAAGGCCAGCACGACGAGCAAGACGACCAGGTACCAGCCGATTACCACGACGAACTCGAGCGCCATCAAGCCGATGATCTGCGGCCAGCGGTGCAGCACGGCCTCGTAACACGCGCGAAACTCCACCCGGCGGTCCCGATAGAGCCGCGCGACGCCGACCGCGACCGCGTTCATGACGAAGGGCGCGATCAAATACGCCAAGAGCAGCACTAGCAGCGTCGTCACGATCGCCGACGGCGAGTCGAGGATGGTTGGGATATGTTCGGTGCGCGCGAGCTGCGGATTAGTCAAGACGCGCAACATCATTGCGTACTCCGGCCCCTCGGTAACCGCCAGAACGTACTCAAGAATTGCGAACGGCACGATTAAGACCATCACGATCGCCGCGAACGGAATGAAGTTCCGGATATAGAGCGTCACGGCGCGGTCAAAGATCTCGCCGAATCCCAGGGGTCGCAACTCCATGGCCTTGGCGAGTTCTTGCTAGCTTACGCCAAAACCCCCGCGCCGCCGTCCAGGCGCGTCCACGCGCCGATCTGCAATGGTAGAAAGAGATGGCCCCCCGCGGCAAGCGTTTCGCGCTCCAGCCGCTCCGCGAACGAATCCGCATCGAGTTGCTCCGCGCCCCCAGCGTTCTTACGGTTTGCCGGTAAGAGCTCGCGCAACGCCGATTCGAAGAACGCGTAGCCGAGCGAACCAGGACCGTGGACGACCCGTAGTTCGCTGCGCACGCCGGGCAGCGGCAGACCGGCTTCGGTAAAGAGGTTGACCAGCCGCAGGCCCATGTCGACGTGCACGCCGGCGTCGCGCATCGTCGCGATCGACCAGCTCGCAAAACTGCGATAGAGCGGCACGTGCGGCCAATCCGACGTTTGCGACCAGAGGATCGAATCGTAGTGCCACTCTTGGAAGACGATCCGTCCGCCCTCGTGGACGAGACGCGCGGCAGCACGAATCGCCTCTGCCGGTTCGCGGTCGCGCATGAGATAGAACCGGCCGATCACGGCGTCGACGGGCGCCTCGAGATGAAGATCGCGCAGTTCTCCGGCGCGAAACTCGATGCGATCGAAGCCTTCGGCCTCGGCGCGGCGGCAGGCACGGTCGACGTTGCGCAGGTCTCCGTCGATTCCGATGACGGTTCCGTCGCGGCCGACGCGCTCGGCGACGAGCAGCGCGAGGTCGGCAAGATCGGGTCCGATGACCAGCACGCGCATTCCGGGGGTTATCCCCGCGCAGGCGAGCAGCTCTTGGGTGAGGGGTTGAGCGAAGGCGGCCTCGACGGCGGGCGTGCGTTGCGTTCTCATGCTACCATTCTCGCTCGCCGGGGCGCCTGGGACCACGAAGATACTAACATTTTCGTCCCGAACGCTTGAAGGCACCGTGGCCGAGCCGCTCGGAGAGTTACTGCGCTCGCTTCGTTCCGCCGCTCTGCTCTCGCAGGAGGCACTCGCGGAGCGTTCGGGCCTCTCTACGCGCACCGTCAGCGACATTGAGACCGGCTCCGCGCGAACCCCGCGGCTGATCACCGTGATGCTGCTTGCCGAGGCGATGGGTCTCTCCGAGCCGGATCGCGCGCGCCTTCAGGATGCCGCTCGCCGGCCGGCGGCGAGCCCGGTGGGAACCCGCCCGATCGCGTCGAGTCTTACACTGCATCCGGCCGCCCTTGTTGGGCGCGACCACGATGCCGAACAGGTCGGCGCGCTGCTCTTGCGCGACGACGTCGCGCTCCTAACGCTGGTCGGACCCGCCGGCGTGGGCAAGACGAGTCTTGCAACGCGCGTCGCGGTGGATCGCGTCGCCGCGTTTGAACACGGCGCCGCGGTCGCCGAGCTGGCGCCGGTCGCGGAGCCGTCGCAGGTCCCCTCGGCCGTGGCGCGGGCGCTCGGCATTCGCGAATCGGGCGACACCGGCGCGACCGAGGCGGTCGCGGCGTATCTGCGCGATCGCACGATGCTGCTCGTCCTGGAGAACCTCGAACATCTCACGCCCGCTTCCGCGTGGATCGGCACGCTGTTGGCGCAGTCGCCGCGGCTGACGATTCTCGCGACCAGCCGGGAGCCGCTTCACTTAAAGGCGGAGCGTGTCTTCGCGGTACGGCCGCTCGACAAAGCGTCGGCGGTGAAGCTTTTCGTAGAACGCGCGCAGATGGTCAATCCCGAGTTTGCGGTCAACGCCGGCAACGCAAACGCCGTCGAAACGATCGTCGGCCATCTCGACGGTTTGCCGCTTGCGATCGAGCTCGCCGCGCCGAGACTCTTACTCCTTCCGCCAAAGGCGCTCGCGGCCCGGCTCGAACGCCGCCTCCCGCTTCTGGGTGACGGCGCGACCGACCGTCCGTTGCGCCAGCAGACGATGCATGGAGCGATCGCGTGGAGCTACGATCTGCTCTCCGAATCCGAGCAGCGGCTCTTCCGGGGCCTTGGCGTGCTGCACGGGGGCGGAACGCTCGAGGCTGCCGCTGCCGTCGGCAGCGACGATCGCGACGAACGCTCGATTCTCTTCCGGCTCGCGCCGCTCGTCGAGAAGAACATGCTTTGGCTCGCCGAGGATTCCGATGCGGAGCCGCGTGTTTCGATGCTCGAAACGCTCCGCGAGTTTGCGAACGAACAACTCGCCGAAACCGGCGAACTCGCCGAAGCCCAGCGCCGCCACGCGGAGTACATGGTGCACTTCACTGCCGGCGCCGAACGCGAACTCTCGAGCTCATCGCAAGCGCGCCGCCGCGCGCAGTTGGAGCGCGATCATGCGAACCTGGCGGCTGCGCTCGAATGGGCGGCATCGAACGCGCAAGCGGAGATCGGATTCCGCCTTATTGCCGAACTGTGGCGATTCTGGTGGCTGAACGGATACCTTAGCGAAGGAACCGGGTGGATTCGACGCTTCTTGCCCCTGCGGAACGCAGCCGCGAGCAACGTGCCGGAGGTGCTGTACTGCAAAGTGCTGCGCGGACACGTTGTCCTGCTCTCGGCGCTCGGCAGTTTCGACGAAGCACGGGCATCGTGCGAAGAGGCGATCGCGCTGCAACGCGGTCTCGGCGACGAACGCGGGCTTGCGGCCTCGCTCACATCGCTCGGCGTCATCTATCAGTTCAGCGGCGAGTACGATCGTTCGGAGGAGGCGCACGCGGAGAGCCTCGCGATTCGGAGACAAATCGGTGACGAGGCCGGCATCGCCACGTCGCTCTCGAACCTCTCGTCGGTTGCCTACAGCAAGAACGATCTCGCGCGCGCCGCATCGTTCGGTGACGAAAGCGTGGCGATCTACCGCCGCCTCGGACACGAGTCCGGCATCGCGCACGCGTTAACTAAGATTGGTTTGGTCGCGGCCGCTGAGGGCAATTATTCGCGGGCCGAGGAGATCTTCACCGAGTGTCTGCGCATGCAGCGCGCCGTCGGGAACACCGGGAGTATGCTCTACTCGCTGGTGAACCTCGGCGCCGCCGCGCACAAGCGCGGAGAGTACGAGCTTGCGATGGAGCGCTACCACGAAGCGCTCGAGCTGCTCGAGTCGACGCCGAATAAATCGGCGCTGGCCAAAACGCTGGAGGATATCGGTGCGGCCGTTGGAGCGCTCGGCGATCCCGCGCGGGGCGCGCGACTGTTCGGCGCCGCCGACGCACTTCGCCGCACGATTCATTCGCCGCTCTTTCCCTCGGATCGCGCGGAGTATGAAGCGGCGATCGCGTCAATGCGCGGTCAGCTGGGGGACGACGCGTTCGACGTACAGTGGCGCATCGGTTCGAGCATTACGCTCGAACGTGCGCTGGAAGAAGCGCGACAAACGCGAGTGCCGACTGCGGCGGACCGCAATCGGCACGTAGGCGCGTCTCACGTTTGAGGTGGTCGTCTAGTGGAAGTTCCCTGACGGGGTCATCGCGACACCGTAGGTCTGGCCGCCACTGTTGAACGTGTTCAGCTGCTTCTTCTTCGGATAGCTGTACTCGACGACTCGGCCGTAGAAGCGATCGGCTACGAAGAGGCGGGTGGCTTTGCTGTTGAGCGTGATGAACTCGGGCGTGCCGCCGGTCACCTGTTGCGTCATGGAGTGGCCGGGAGTGATGTCGTCGACGCCGGGCACGTACTGGTCGACCGCGAGGAACTCAAACGGAACGCTTCCCGGAGAGTGCACCATCGTGATGCCGCCGGTTTGACCGAACGAGTATCCGCCAAGCTGCGTGCACGTCGAAGGGCCAGGATAGCACGTTAGGAGACCGCCGGTGGCGAAGCCGCTGCCGTCGAGCTGGTACTCCAGTGCGTAGATCGAGGTCTGGCCTTGCTGCGTGGCATTCAGCAGCGTGAAGCCGGAGATCTCCATGTTTCGCTGCGGTGCGCTCCACGTAGTGCTCGGCGATGACGAGCCGGCCGGAAATTCAACGATGTAGTTGGTCGCCCCGCTGAGCGGCGTGTTGGATACGTAGACGTTGCCGAATCCGTCGACTTTGACGTCCCACGGTCCGTTCAGACCGCTGCTTAGCGTCATCTTCGGCGAGCTGGCGTTCTTACCGTAGACGGTGACGGTGTTGTTGTTATAGTTCGCGACGTAAAGGTTTCCGGAGAGGTCGGTTGCGAGACCGTTGGGGGCGACGACGCCTTGCGTGATCGTGCGCGTTGCGGGCGGATTCTGGGTGGTGCCGGCTGCGTTATATACCAAGACGCGGTTGTTTTCGTTATCGCTGACAAAGAGCTGCTGGCCTCCGCCGTCGGGATTGACGCGCTGGGCGGCCGAACCTTTAGCGTTAACGGCGGCCGGTACGTCGAGGTGAACCGAGCTGGGCGAGGCGGGAACTGCTGAGGGGAGCGAGGACGATGCGCCGCTGCAGCCGGCGAGCGGCTGCGAGAGGATGGCTGCGATCGCTACGGCGGTCACGGTGCGAAGCGACAGGTTGAGAGAAGTCATGGGAAGCGCCTTTCGTTTTCAGAGAAGTGGGGTATCTCGACCCTACCGCTCTCGACGACGCTAAACCATGAAGTTTCTAGACATTTCCCTGCTACAAGGGTACGGGAATGCCGTTGGCGCGATTCACGACAAAAGCGAGTAACGCGTCAGCGCGTATACGGCCGCCATAAGGAAGATGAAGTCGGCCGATGAGTGCCCACTTCCGGACTCAGCGGCACGCCCAGAAGGCGGTTCGGAGCACCGTTTACAAACCTGCGCCAAAGTATGAACCGTTCCCGCTTCATCTACTCCTCGCTCGGCGCGTCGGCCGTTCTGGCGGCGGGCGCCCGCGCGCGCGGGAGAGCAGCCGCTTCTAACGGCTCCGGTCTCGTGCCGGTGCGGATCGATCCCGGGCGCGTCATCCGCACGATCGTCGGTCTGCGCCCGTATCGCGCGACGGGGTTCGTGTTGCGCGCGCAGCCGCTCGGCGAGAAGGTGATCGTGCACAACTACGGTCACGGCGGCGGCGGGTTCAGTCTCTCCTGGGGCTGCGCGACGCTCGCGGCCGACTTGGTCGCCGATCGCTCTCCGGCCGGCGCGGCGGTCTTGGGTTGCGGCGTGATCGGCCTGACGACGGCGCGCGTACTTCAGGAGCGCGGCTGGCAAGTCACGATTTACGCCGCCGATCTTCCCCCGCAAACCACCTCAAACGTCGCCGGCGCGCAGTGGACGCCGGTCACGGTCTTCGCCGCGAACCAGACGACGCCGCAGTTCATGGATGCGTTTCGCAAGGCGGCGCGCATCGCGAACCGCCGCTTTCAGCTTATGGTGGGTTCGACGTACGGGGTGCGCTGGCTCGACAACTACGTGCTCAAACACGGGTCGGAGCCGGGCGGCGAACTCGATTTCGCGCAATCCGCGGGCATCGCCGATCTCTACGCCGACGTCGAGACGGTCGATCCCGCCTCGGTGCCGTTCACGGGCTTTTCGAACATCCGGCGCTTCGCCACGATGCTGATGGAGCCGAACACGTTTCTGCCCGCCGTGCAGCGCGACTTTCTCTTGCAGGGCGGACGCATCGTCGTGCGCGACTTTCGCTCACCTTCGGAAATCGCGCGGCTGCACGAACGCGTGGTCTTCAACTGCACCGGCTTGGGATCGCGCGCGCTCTTCGGCGACACGATCCTCGAGCCGGTCCGCGGTCAGCTTACGATTCTCGAACCGCAGCCGCAGGTCGACTACTGCTACCTCGCAAGCACGCCGCTGCTTTACATGTTTCCGCGCAGCGACGGCATCTTATTGGGCGGAACGTTTGACCGCGGCAACTGGTCGACGGCCGTCGACCTCGCGACGCAAGGCCGAATCCTCGCCGAACACGCCGCCGTTTTCAAAGCGTAAACGCAATACCTGCCGCAAGCGAAGAAGCGCCTCCATACGAGGCGGTGCCGTAGAGCGTCCCGTCGTTCGCGACGAAAAGGCCGCCGTCCGGATAGGCGCCCTTCGACCCGTTCGGAAACGCCAACAGCACGCGCTCGCTTCCCGACGGCGTTACCTCAAAAACGGTTCCGTCGCTGCTCGGCGTTCCGCCGTACTCGGTCGTGCCGTAGAACGCTCCTTTCCTTCCAACCGCCAACGGATAGAGCGGATAGCTTCCGTCGCCGGTAGCGCCGAAACTGTGCAGCGTTCGCTCCGAGTATCCCGTCCCGGAAGGCTTTAGCGCGAACATTGCGCCGGCGTTCCGCTTTCCGCCGTATTGACCGAGCCCGTAGAACGTGCCACCCGCGCCGGCGATCAACCCGGCGAACGGATTCGCCGCGTCGCCGCCGGCCATTCCCGTGAACCAGTAGATCGCGTGAAGGTGGTACGTGCCCCCTTGCGGATCGAGCTCGTAGACCGTCCCGCAACCCGTATTGATCGGCGCTCCGCCGCACGACGGATTCCCGCCACCGGTCGCCGCGGTACCGAAGAGCTTATCGCCTGCAAAGATCGGCGGCGAACCGGGAGTCGCTCCGTCGCGACCACCGCTAAACCGGTACAGTATTCGCTCGGTATATTTCTTTTCCGAATGCTGCAGCTCAAAGACGACGCCGCATCCCGCTCCGGTGTTACACTGCGAACCGCCCCCGCCGCCCAGCAAAGTCGCGCCGAAGAGATTGCCCGCGCCATCGATCGTGAGACCGCCGAACGGGGCGTCGCCATCTTGCGCCCCTGCGAAACTATGCAGCAGCGCCTCTTTGTACGACTTTCCCGACCGCGTGAGCTTGAAGATCGTTCCGAGGCCGAACGCACCGCCGTACTCCGTCGTGCCGTAGAGCACGCCGTTTGCGTCGGAGACCACGCCTCCGTTCGGCCCGTTCCCATCTTTGCCGCCCTGGAATTCGTAGAGCACGCGATGTGAGTAGCCATGCTGTATCGGCATCAGCTCGAACACGGTACCGCACCCCGCATTGAACGTGCAGCCGTAGATGCCGCCGTACGCGGTCGTGCCGTAGAAAGCGCCGCGCTTATCCGCGATCATCGTACCCTGCGGACTCGCTCCGTCGCTGCCACCTTGAAAGTTATAGATTACGTGCTCGCGCGTGCCCGCACCGCGAATCGCAGAAGCGATCGAACCCGGCAGGTTCGGAAGTCCGCCGGGGGACGCGCAGGCGGCAACCGCGAGCGCCAAGGTTAAGGCCGCAATCCGAAATGCGAATCGCATGCCTCGTTCTCTTCCGGCAGGCCGGGGTTCGTGCCTCGTCGCGCGAAGCCAGGCGCCGTGAACCGGCGCTGCGCATCGATCGCTTTGCTCGCTCTCGCGCTGCCGGTATCCGCCCCTTATCGGGCGCAAGCCGATCCGATCGCAACGCCGTCGCCGAGGCCCACGCCTTCGGATCCGTGCGGCGGCTCGACGCGTCTCCTAGCCACGGCCAACCGGCCAACCGTTGGTTTCAGCGCCTGCGCGGTCGCGAAGGGCACGGCGGCCTTCGAGCTCGGCTATCAAAACCAAGTCAATGGCACGCCTGACGGCGGCTCGGTGCAGAGCCAAGTGCCGCAAAATTTCCTACGCGTCGGGATCGTATCGCGCTTCGAGCTCGACGTGATCGGCCCGAACTACATCGCGACGCGCACGTATCAGCCAAACGTGCCGAGTATGGTGACACACGGCGTCGCCGATTCGGGATTAGGTTTCAAGTACGAGCTTCCGCCATCGGGGAAATGGATCGTCGCCTTCGACGGACTCTATACCGGCCCGAACGGATCGCCGTTTCTAACGGCGGCCAGCGCCACGCTTACGGGGAACCTCGACGCAGCGTACGCCTTGAGCAACTCGGCGGGCATCGGAACGACGATTGCCGTCTCGTCCACCGGCGGGTTTGAGAACGGAGAGCGCATTCAGTACGGCCTCGTCGAGCCCTCGGTCGTCTTGACGAAACAGACTCCCGATAAGTTTCAGTTCTACGCGGAGTACGTGTTCGTTTCGAAGGTAGCGCCTGACGCCGGCGGCCGCGCATTCACCGATTTCGGCGTTCAAAAACTTCTCGGAACGAACGTGGAGGTCGACGTCGAATACGGCCACGCTTTTACCGGCGATCCGGCGCTGCGCTTCAACTACATCGGCTCCGGCCTCGTATTGCAGCTCTGGTAGCGTCGTGCTACAGATGCGACTCAACGAGCTCCCGAGAGCCCATAAGCGAGCCATCGAGCAAGCCGACGGTTCTGCTCGCGTAGCCCGCGAAGCGACGGTCGTGCGTGACCATGACGATCGTCGCGCCGTCGGTGTGTAGTCCGGCGAGCATTTCCATCACGGTTTCGCCGTTCGCGGTGTCGAGGTTGCCCGTCGGTTCGTCGGCCAGCAGCACCGACGGATTTCCGGCGAGCGCGCGCGCGACGGCGACGCGCTGCTGCTGACCGCCGGAGAGCTGCGCCGGAAAGTGCTTCGCGCGATGTGCTAGCCCGACGCGATCGAGCACCTCGTCGGCGCGCCTGCGGCGTTCGGCCGGAGTTACGCCGCGATAGATGAGCGGCAGCTCCACGTTGCCGCGAACGTCGAGATCGCCGATCAAATTGAAATTCTGGAAGATGAACCCGATCGCGCGATTGCGAACCGCCGCTCGGTCGTCGATCGAGAGGCCCGAAACCGTGCGGCCGTTGAGCGTGTAGCTGCCGGAGGTCGGAGAGTCGAGCAGTCCGAGGATCGAGAGCAGCGTGGATTTGCCGCAGCCCGACGGCCCCTCGATCGAGATATATTCGCCGCGTTCGACCGTCAGGTCGATGTCGCGCAGCGCGCGCGTCTCGATTTCGTCCGTGTAGTAACTTTTGCAGATTCCCTCGAGCTTCAACAGCATTGGCACTACCTTTTTAGCGGAGCGTGAGCGTGGACTGGCCCGAATAGGTCGAAGTGTCGGAAACGATGACGGTGTCGCCGGCCTGCAGTCCCGAGAGGACCGCGACGCGATCGACCGATCCCCGCCCTAACCGGACTTGCACCAGCTTTGCGCGCGAGGTACCGGGAACGACGCGATAAAGCTCGATGGTGGAGTTATCCGCGGCGCCGGCCGGTCGCGCGATGGAGACTGCGTTTGGAATTCGCGACACGACGATCGTCGCGTTCACGTTGAGCGACGGGCGCGCCCCGGGCGGCAGCGCGCGATGCAGCGCGACGTCGATCGCGACGCTTCCATTGTTCGCCGCCGGCGCGATGCGCTCGATTCTTCCTTCGACCGTTCCGTTTCCGGTGTCGACGGTACATGGCATCCCAACGAAAACGTCGCGCACCTGCGTCTCCGGGACTTGGAGAACGGCCTTCAACGTTCGGGTATCGGCGACCGTCGCGATCTCGGCTCCCGAGTCGAGGCGGACGCCGGGATCGACCGCGACGGTTTGAACGATTCCCGGCGAGACCGCGCGCACGGTTAGCGCGGCGGCCTCGGCCTGCTTCGCGGCGAGCACCGCGCGTGCGTTATCTACTTCGGCCTGCGCCGCAGCGACGCGAGCACCTTGATCTGCCGCGTCGACGTCAATCTGCGAACGGCTGATCGCGAACTCGTGCTGCGACTGAATTTGCTTGATCTTCGCGATTTGGTAGGCGGCATCGGCCACGTACCCGTTACGATGCAGCTCGTCCGCGGTGCCGAAGTTCGTCGCGTCGACCTCCATTTGCGCTTGCGCGGCGGCGAGCGCCGATCGCTGCGCGAGCGCCGATGCCTGCAGCTGTGCCCGCGCGCTGCGCAGTTGCGCCTCGGCAACCTGCACCGCGGAAGCCGCCTGAACGAGCGAGGCTTGCGAGTCGGGGTCCTGCATTCGGGCAACGACGTCGCCGGGAGCGAGCACCGCTCCAGGTTTGACCTCGACGCTCTGCACCACGCCGGGTTCGATCGCGTCGACGACGCGCACGTCTTCCGCCGAGAGCGCGCCGGCGGCCGCGATCGAGATCGTAAGTGCGCCTTGTCGCGCGGCGTCGGTGACGACCGTCGATCGGTCCACCACCGGTCCCGCCGTGCTCGGAGGGAACAGCAGCGCGGCCGCGATAACCGCAGCGACGGCCACTGCGCCGACCAGTCCTCCAACGAAGTACCGCGTCCGTCGCGGCGCGGCGGAGCGCCGCACGTCCATAGCGTTCATTCGCAGCGCAACGCGACCGCAGGATCGACCCGCGTCGCGCGGATCGCAGGACGCGCAGCAGCGGCGACGGCGCTCGCGAGCAGCAGCGCGATGACGAGCGCGAACGTCTCGGGGTCGAAGGGCGAAAGCTGGTAAAGCTGTGACTCGATGACGCGCGCGCCGGCCGCGGCGATCGCGATGCCGATGGCGATCCCAAGCCCGGTAACCGCGAGCGCGCGGCCGAGGACGTCGAGGACGATGTCGCGCGCCGCCGCGCCGAGCGCGATCCGTATTCCGAACTCGCGGTAGCGCTGCGTTACGCTGTAGGAGACGACGCCGAATATTCCCGAGAGCGCCAGCAGCAGCGCGATCGCGGCCAGCGTCCCGAGCAAGCTCACCGCGGAGCGCGCGTGTGCGGTCTCTCCGGCGAAAAGATCGGCATACGATTGCGGTACCGGCGGAGCCATCAGCGGGTCGACCGCATTGGCAATGCGCGCCAGCTCCGCAGTCAGCCCTGCGCGGCTCAAGTGCGCGCTGCGAACGTCGAGCGAGAAGAAGTCGATCGGCGTCTGTGTGAGCGGCACGTAATACGTGGCCCGCATCGCCCTCGCGAGATTGTCCCGCGTGTCGCGGACGACCCCGACGACCATGCGCGTCGCGCGGCCCGTACCGTCCACGCCGGCAGTCTGCAGCCGCATGCCGACGGCGTCTCCGTTCGGCGCGTAGAGTCGCTCGAACGTCTCGTTGACGATTGCGATGGGCAGCGAGTCGCTCCTATCGTTTGCGGAAAACGCGCGGCCGCGCAGCAGCGGAATGCCCATCGTGTCGAAGTAGCCCGGCGAGATCGCGTTCATCGAAGCGACCGGTTCCGAGCCCGGCGCGAAGTGCCGCCCGATGATTCCGAAGTCGAATCCGAAATGGATCCCCGAAAGCGGATAGTTTAGGCCTAACGCCGCGGAGTCGACGCCGGGGAGCGACTGCGCCGCAGCGAGAAATCGGTCGTGAAAGCTCGTTCGATCGCGTAACGCGGGAAAGCGCGACGACGGGAGCGAGATCTGCGAGCTCACCCAGAGGCCGTTCTGGCGAATTCCAATGTCGCTTTGGGTCATCAGATAATAACTGCGAAGCATCAAGCCGGTGAGTGCGACCAGCGCAAGTGCCAGTGAGACCTCGACCACGACCAAGGCCGAGCGCGTTGAATTGCTCGCCGACGAGTCGGCCCGGCCGGCCGCATTGAGGACCGGCGCTACGTCGGGGCGAGCGCACGCGCGCATCGGCCAAAATCCGGCGAGGATCGTCGTCGCGATGACGACGACCAGGGCGTACGCCAGCGCCGAACCGTCGACGGAGATCGAGTCGGCGCGGGGAAATCCCGCGAGCGCCGGACGCAAGAACGCGATCGAAACGTAGGCGAGCGCGACGCCGGCGACTCCACCGATCGTCGCCAGGAGACCGGTTTCCGCAAGCAGCTGGGTCGCGAGCCGCCGGCTGGACGCGCCGAGCGCCGAACGCAACGCGAACTCGCGGTCGCGCGCCGACGCGGCGGCTAGCACGATGTTGGAGACGTTCGCGCAAGTGATGATCAAGATGCCGAGCGCCGCGCCGAAGACCGTCCACAGCGCCATCCTGAAGTCGCCGAGCACGGCGTCTTCGAGCGGCCGTACGTGATATACGAGCGACGCTTCCACCGGATAGAGACGCTGCAGCCGCAGCGAGACCAATTTGAGCTCGGCGTTTGCGGCGGCGATCGTCGCGCCCGGCCGCAAACGCGCGATCGTCCCGATGTATTGAGCGCCTCGCGTGCTCGGCAGAGCGACGTCCGGCTGCACGTCCATATAGTCCGGCGCAACGAGCCGGCCTTCGTCGGGTATCGGAACCTTGAAATCCGCCGGCGCGACGCCGACGATTTGATAAGAGGTTCCGTCGAGCACGACCGGCTTTCCAACGATGTCGCCGCCGGCGCCGAAGTGCGAGCGCCATAGCCGGTCGGAAATGACGATCGGATGCGCGCCCTTCGCCTCGTCGGCCGCGCCGAAGAACCGCCCGAGTTCGGGCCTGACGCCCAAAGCGGCGAAGAGCGGAGGCGTTACGTCTAAACCGTCGAGCGCGAGCGGCCGGCCGGTGCCGGTAAGGGTCGCCTGATTACGAACGACTCCGCCGACGTCGCTTAGCGTTCCCGCCTGCTTGCCGAAATCTGCGATCTCGGGTACGGAAAGGTCGGCGGCGAGCGCGGACGTTTTGGTGTTGACGTAGCGGAAGACGACGAGCCTTCCGGGATCGTTATAGGGAAGCGGTTTGAGCAGCACGGAGTTCAACACCGAAAAGACGGCAACGTTCGCGCCGATGCCAAGCGCGAACGTGAGCGAAACGATGAAGACGAAGAGCGGCATACGCGCGAGCCGGCGCGCGGCGTACGCGATGTCGTTGGCAAACAAGCCCAGCCGCATGCGTAATCCGCTGGCGGCGATATCGAACGCCGCCGTCATCGTTGCCGCATTCGACTCTTCCACGTCGCCGAGAATCTCGCGGCGGTAGACTCGCCGAAAATCCGGGGGATAGGCGAACAGCGCGAGATCGAGCAACAGCCGCCGCCCGGCGCTCATCCCTGCACCGCGACGAGCAGCTTGTGCGACCGCGCGAGGCGGACGAGCTCGTTCATCCGCTGCGCCTCGGCCTGCGCCACGCGCCGGCCGAGTGCGGAGAGACGATAGAGTCTGCGCCGCGCATCGCTGCCGTCCTCGCCATCCATCTCCAGGATCCATCCGTCGACGAGCATCTGCCGAATTAGCGGGTAGAGCGTGCCCGGCGTGAGACGGATCATTCCGTCCGTCTCGGCCTCGATCGCCTTGGCGATCGCGTAGCCGTGGCGCTCCTCGCCCGCGATCGCGAGCAGCACGTGAAACGCCTTGGGATTGAGGGGCAACAGATCGCGAACGTCGCTCTTGGGCATAATATGCTCGACCTCCAATATATTGGAAATACAATATATCAGGCGAAGCGAAAAATCAAGGTCTAGTAGCTACGGGATCCCTCGCGCATTTTGGAGTGCGGGCGTGCGGCGGCGGCACGTAAGGATCGTGGGGCGTGTAGAAATCGCGTAGCGGCCGGCGTCCGTCGACCGTCACGTCGTACGTCGGCTCGCTCCCACACCACGTGCGAAAGTCGAAGGTATCGCCTTGGTGCTCGAGCTTCGTGACGGTGAGCGTACCTGAGACGAAGGGCGCGCCGCCGACGATTTGCTTTGCCGGGCCGCCCCGCATCAAGAACGCCGAGCCTCCTTTGCCCTGCAGCAGGAGCGTGCCAATTCCGTCCTTGTCGACGACGATTCCGCTCGCTTCGTCCACGCCGATTCCCAGCACGGTCTGCCGCGGTCGCCGGACTCTCCCGTCGGCGATTTGGCGCGCCATGAAGACTGCCGTTCTGCCGAAACGGTTGCGCGTGACGAAGTGCATGTCGGCGAGCGCATCGTGCAACGGAGCAAAGTTCAGAAAGTCGTATGTGAAGCTGACGAGCTTTTCGAACGGATGGTGAACGGCGTTGCGCGTGTTGGCATCCCGGCCGATGTCGTGCAACGCGTCGAAGACGTACTTGCCGAGAATCGCCTCTCCGGCGCTCGTACCGCCGACGACTCCACCCTCGTCGTAGACGTACTGCACGGCCGGCTCGATCGGCGTTCTCTTCCAAATGACGTAGTCGGCCTGATCGCCTCCGGCAAAGAAGATCGCCGAGGAGCGCTCGACGATCGCCGCCGCTTCGCGCAGCGTATATGGCGACGAACAGACCGGGAGCAGCAGCGTGCGAACGGAGTGATAGGGTGCGAGGCGATAGATGTACCGGTCGTAGTCGTTGTTGCCCGTCGCGCGCAAAACGACGAGATCGCCGCCACGCCGCGCGTGCGAACCGACGATCGTGTCTTGAATCCAGACGAACTCGCCGTCGACGTCGGTTCCTCCACCGCCGAGCACGAGACCGGGACCGTGCAGCTCGATGCGTTGAGGTTTCGGCGCGCCGACGGGGCGATAGAAGATTGGCTTGCAGTGGGCCGGCGCCCGCCAAGTCGCCATCGCCGGCTGCGACGTGCTGACGGGGTACGACCCGGCGCAGCCGGAGAGCAACGCACCCAGGACGAAGACTCGGCGCATGCGCCGTCTGTTCACCGTCGCAGCCATTCTCGCATGCGCCGCCTGTTCGAGCGGCTCGCAACTCGCGACGCCCACGCTAAACTCGCCGTCCGACTCCGCGACGAGTGCGTTGCGCGGCTGGCCTGCGGCCGCGAAGAAGCCGATCCTTTTCGTGGCCGACCTGCAAAATAACGTGGTCCATCTTTACGATCCCAATACGCCCAATCCACAGCCTGAAGTCTCGATCACCGACGGAATCCTCCAGCCCACCGGTCTTGCAGTCGATGCCAAGGGCACGCTTTACGTAAACAACGTCGGCTACAATCACAACGGGATCGCCGTCTACGCGCCGGGCCAAACAAAGCCGAAGATGTTTATCAAGACGTCGGGGTACTACGGCATCGCGCTCGACTCGAAGGGCGACATCTTCGCGACCAGCGTCGGCGGAAGCGTCTACGGCTACAAGCCCGGTGCGAAGAAGCCGTTCGAGACCATCGGCGGCTTCGTCAATCCGGTCGGTATCGCGATCGACAGTAAGAACAACATCTGGGTAGCCGACGACAGCCTCAGCAAAGTCTTCACGATTCCGGCGGGAACGAAGACCGTCAAAAATGCGGCACTCGTTGGATTGAACGATCCCGACGGCCTCTGCTTCGGGACCGGCGACGTACTCTACGTTGGGAATTACGGTGCCTCCACGTCGTTCGTAACGCTATACCATCAGGGCTCGAAGAAGCCGTTCGCCAAGATCAGCGACGGGATCTCCGCGCCGACGCTCAACGGCATCACCGCGTCGGACATTTTCTTCCAATCGAATCAAACGACCAACGTCGTCGGCTACAAAAAGGGTTCGAAGAAACCGTTTTCGACGATCACCGGCAACGGCGATCCGCTCGGCATCGCATCCTGGCCGCTCGTCAAGAAATAGGCGACTCCGGCACCCTCGACGTCGTCGTCGTCGGAGCCGGTGCCGCGGGTTTAGCGGCGGCTCGGCGCCTCACGAATGAATCGCGCCGCGTCGTCGTGATCGAAGCGCGGGATCGTGCCGGTGGGCGCGTTTGGCCGTTCGCCGCGGTTCCAGGATCGTGGGCCGAACTCGGCGCCGAGTTCATTCATGGAAGCGCACCGCTAGCGTACGAGCTCTTGCGCGAGGCAAATCTTGGATGGGATCCGACCGAGGGCGAACGCTGGGGCCGGACGCCCGGCGGAACGCTTCAGCGCGAAGACGACTCGTTCGGTGCCGATCCCTCGCTCTTCGACGCGCTACGCGACTTATCGGACGACGTCAGCATGAGCGAGTATTTGGGGCGCTTTCACGGCGATCCGCAAATGCGATCGCGCGTCGAATCGGCGATCGCATTTGCCGAAGGCTTCGATGCGGCCGATCCGCGAATCGCGAGCGCGCGCGCGATCGCGGCAGAGTGGAGCTCCGGCGTGGACGACCGTTCGACTCGGCCGCGCGGAACGTACCGACCGCTCTTCGATTTTCTGCTCGACACGTGCACGAAAAACGGAGCCAGGTTTCACTTCTCCACCGTCGTCGAGCGCATCGCGTGGAGCGCCGGGCGCGTCGAGATCGAGAGCAAAGACGCTCGCGGAGCGCTGCGCACGATTCGTGCGCGGGCGTGCGTCGTAACGCTCCCCGCCGGCGTCTTGCGGCATGCGGGCGATGCGACGGCGATCGCATTCGATCCGCCGCTGCCCGCGGACAAACGCCGAGCGCTCGAGCACGTCGAGACCGGCGACGTGGTCAAGGTCGCACTCTGGTTTCGATCGCGCTTCTGGGAGCATATCGAGAATGGCCGTTATCGTGACGCGGCGTTCTTTAGCACGGCCGGCGAGCCGCTCGCGGTCTATTGGAATGCGATTCCGCGACGCGATGCGATCGTCTGTGCCTGGAGCGGCGGCCCGCCCGCGACCGCGCTGCTTCGTTTATCGAGGGATGCACTCGTCGACCTCGCCGTTCGCGGCTTCGGCGCTCTTTTTGGGGAGGAGCGGCTCGCGCGCGAAGAGTTCGTCACGGGCGCCGTGCACGATTGGCGCGCCGATCCGTTCGCCCGCGGAGCCTATAGCTATCTGACGGTCGGCGCCGGCGACGCACGTGCGGTTCTCGGGGCTCCCGTAGAAGGCACGCTCTTCTTCGCGGGTGAAGCGACGGCGCTCGATGGCGAAGGCGGAACGGTGAACGGGGCGTTGCGGTCCGGCGATCGCGCGGCTCGGGAGATCGACTTAGCGTGATCGGGTCGGTCGCCGCTCTCGGGGCGTGGGCGACGTTCTACACCATGTTGGGATCGTCGGCCGCCGCGCTGACCGGCCTTATGTTCGTCGTGATTGGCATCGTGATGTCGTCGTCGCACTTCCGGCGGTCGATCGACGGGACGTCGGTCTTCAGCACCCCGATAGTCGTGCACTTCGGCGCGACGCTCTTCATCGCGGTGGTCGTCCTCGCACCCTGGCATTCGATGATCGTGCCGGCGGCGCTCTTCGCGATCGCCGGCCTCCTTGGAAACGCCTACATGCTGAGTCTCATGTACCGGACGCGCAACTTCGCGAACTATCGCGCCGACCTTGACGACTGGGCGTGGTACAACGTGCTGCCCTTCGTCGCCTACGGCGCGCTTGTCGGCGGCGGACTCTGGGCGCTCGCGGCCGCGGAGCGCGCCCTCTTCGTCGTCGCGGGCGCCGCGGTGCTCCTCACCTTCATCGGCCTCCGCAACGCTTGGGACATCGTCACCTACATCGCGGTCAAGGACGTCGAGTAGCTAACGGCCGCTTCCGGGCTTCCCTTCCTGCGCCGCGAAGGTGTAGATCGATCCGCGAATCGTCGCGCTGCCGTGCATCTTGTTACCACTCATCGTGCCCCTGAACGTGATCTGTCTAATGATGAGGGTGACGTTCGAGCCGCTCAGTCCGCCCGAGACCGGGATGTTGTAACCGTTGGCAAACGGACTGCCCGGCCGCGTCGAGATGTCGGTGTACGTGCCGCTGATGATGCCGTTGTTGAAGTTCAGGTGCAGCTGTCCGACGTAAGGCGTCTGCGACGAATGCAGCGGGTGGAATCCGATGACGTATGGCACGTTGTGAGCGTTGCCCTGGACCGCGACCGCGCGGACGTTCGCCGGCATTGCAAACGGCGCCGCCATGAGCGCCACTGCGAGCAAGAATCGTCGAGTCATAAATACTTCCTCCAAATGTAGCCGCCGCGCGGCGCCTAGGTCTTTCGCTTATCGGCGAACGCCTTCGCAACTTTCAAAGGAATTGCGCCGCCCGGAATGACGAGATTGAGCGTTTCGGCTCCGATGTCGAAGAGCGTTTCGGGCTTCAGCAAGTTCGTTATCGCCGCCATGGCAGCGGAGGGCTGCGTCTGCAGTTCGCCGGTGATGGCGTCGACCGCGACTTCGGCGGTTTTCCCTTTCGGCGCCCAATCGAACTTAAAGTTGAACGTAGGCCGAAGGTAGAGGTCGATGCAGTCGACGTTCACTCGTTCTTCGCGCACCTGATCGGCATCCGCGGGGCGGATATCCTCGCCGAGCAGCGCGCGAATCACGGCCGACGCGCGGACCGACGGCGTCACGACCTTGGCGCCTTCCGGCGCGAACGCTTCGAGGCTCACGGGAACTGCCGGCGCTTTGAGGTACGATTGCGCTTTCACCGGTTGATTCGTCAATCCGTCGAGCCAGAGTTCCCGCTCTTCGTCGCGCTCGCAGTGCTCGACGACCGGCAGTTCGATCGCGCCGGCCGCGACGGCATGCTCGTTGCCGCCCACAGTGACCGTGACGGTATGACGCGTCTTGACCTGGATCTTATACGATTCGCTGCGCTCGTAGACGAAGCGCAGATGCGCCTTGGCGTGCCAGAGGGGAAGATACCAGAGACCCTGATCGGAGACGGATATGTCGTCGTCTTTCGGCCGAGCGAAGAGCCGGGACAGCGTGCCGAACGCAGAGACCTTGTGCGCGCTCGCGCGGCCGCGCGCTTCTTCAGGCGTAATCAGCGGCTCGAAATAGAACGCGCCCTGCTCTGCGACTACTATCTCCATGCGGCGCGGCTCCTAATGCGCATGAGTTCTTTATTATGCCGGACGCCCTCGCAGCCACCTGCAGGGGCCGGCCTGCGATGCGGCGATGGAAGGTCGGTATGTTAGCGCAGAGTGCCGTTCTCGCCGCACTGCTTGCGGCCGCCCAACCCGCACAAACCGCAACCGGAATTCCGCTCGATGCGCCGTGGAAGGTGACGATCTACGACCTCGCCCGTTCGAAGTTCCATCATCCGGCCTGGGGATGGCAACACTCTGAACGCAACTACCGCATCGCGATCGAGCTCGCGCAAGGCGACGGCCTTCGGGTCGACACCGACGTGCTCTTCGCGGCCGCGTTCCTTCACGACATGTCTGCCTTTATGCCGTGTAAAGACGCGAAGCTCGAACACGGCGAATGCGCGGCCGAACAAAGCGGTGCGATCCTCAGTTCCGCCGGATTCCCGATGGCAAAGCTTCCAGCGGTTCAGGCAGCGGAGCGCGGCCACATGTACTACAGCAGCCCCGGAACGCAACCCGAGGCGATCGTTTTACACGACGCGGATTCGCTCGATTTTCTCGGCGACATCGGCGCCGCGCGGATGATCTCGCTTACCGGCGAAAGCGCCGAAAGCTTTGCGCGCGCCGTTAAAACGCTGCGGACCTTCGTGCGCGACATTCCGCCGCGTCTTATTACGAAGACGGCGCAGCGCATGGGTGCGCAACGTGCGGCGGAGCTGCAGCGCTTTCTCGACGCGCTCGACGCTCAGACGTTCGACGGGCAAGCGATGTAAAACAAGCGAGGAGTTCGACCGGCACGCTGACAATCTAATCATTCATGTGCAAAGGTTGTATAGGCGACGTCTTCGGGATTCAGAACGTATTTGCAACGGAACTTTCGCGCGGGCGTTTCATTGCAGGGTCGGCGGCCGCGGCCGGCTTCGCGGCCGTTGCCGGACGTCCCGCATACGCAGCGACCGGCGGCGCGGCCGCCGCGACCGTCTTCTCCAACGGCACGATCGTATCGATGGACGAACGATACTCGTCTGCCAAAGCGGTCGCAATCGCAAACGGAACGATTCTCGCGATCGGCGACCTCGACGACGTCGTGCGCGCGGCCGGAGCCGGCGCTCAAAGCGTAAATCTCGACGGGCGCACGCTGATGCCGGGATTGATCGACCCCCACCAGCATCCGATTCCCGGCGGTATCATGCTCACGCAGATGACCGACGTCGGCTCCGACAGCTACAAGACGAAAGCCGACGTCCTCGCCGCGCTGAAAGCCAAGGCCGCTGGACTCCCGGCGGGTCAATGGATCTACGCCGACCTCTACGACAATTTGCTGCAGGGCGGCGACCTTACCATCGAAGAGCTCGACGGCGTCTCGACCGCACATCCTGTATTCGTCTACTACGTCAGCATGCACACGGCCACGGGAAACTCGCTCGCGTTCAAGCTCGCCGGGGTAACGGCCTCGACCGCCGACCTTCCCGGCGGGGGCCACTTCGGAAAAGACGCGAGCGGCAATCTCAACGGTATGATCTTCGAGCCGCCCGCGCTGCAAAAGTTCGTCATCGGTTTGCCGAAGCTCTCGCTCGAGCTCGTCGGAAACGCGGTCAAGACGTTTCTCTATCAAAGCGCTGCGCTCGGCATCACGATGGTGCACGAGGCCGGCGCCTACGCGCCGAGCGTCGGCGCGCTCGAAGGCTACAAGGCGGTGATGGCGAGCTCGCCGGTGCGCTACAGCGCGAGCCCCGCGGTGGAGTTCCTCGACGCGGCGATGGAGTTCGTCAAGCCCTACGGGTCGCCGGGCGCCAAGGCGCTGGAGATTCCGGGTACGCTGCTCTCGCTTTACGCAGTGAAGATCGTATCCGACGGTTCGCCGCAGCAAGAGACTGCGTTTCAGCTGGAGCCGTATCTCAACAGCACGAAGACCGGCCTGCCGAACTACACGGCCGAAGAACTCAACGCGCTCGTTCTCAAGGTGAAGAATGCGGGCTGGCCCGTTTCGATTCACTGCAACGGCGACGCGTCGCTGGAACGCGCGCTCGATGCCATCGCCGCAGCCTACGGATCCGCTCCGCCGCCGACGGGCATCAATCGCATCGAGCACTGCACGCTGGCCAATCCCGACCAAATCGCGCGCATGAAAGCGATGAACGTGCAGCCGAGCCACTTGATGAACAACGTTTATTACTACGGCGCCGCGTATCGGGATCAGATATTCGGCGCTGAGCGCGCAAATCGGTTCAATCCCGCCGGAAGTTACTTAGCCGCAGGAATACCGTTTTCGATTCACAGCGACTGTCCGTGCTCGCCGGTAGCGCCGCTGCGCGAGATCGGTACGGCGGTCACGCGCATTTGTTCGACCGATGGCTCGGTAATCGGCGAGAACGAACGCGTGCCGATCGAGGCGGCGCTGCGCGGCATGACGACGGTTGCCGCCGCGCAGTGCGGCCTCGGCGAAAAAACCGGCTCGCTGACACCGGGCAAATATGCGGACCTCGCTATTCTGGAGAGCAATCCGCTTACGACCGATCCCGGAAAACTCGGCGACATCAAAATCTCCGAGACGTGGGTCGCCGGGCAGCGAGTCGTGGTTCCTACCGGCTGAGCGTCGCTCCGTCCGGTTGATAGAAGCCGGTGATGGCCTTGGTTGCGGAACCGCCCGCGGGATAGCTCCAGTACCCTACTTCGGCAGCACTCGTGCCCGCATAGGTCGGCACGACGATCCGCGAACCGTGCTTGGTGATCCAGAACTGCCAGACCCATCCGGCGCCGTAAAGGGTTGTCGAACCGAGGACGCTGCCGCTCGAGCCTGAGACAGCGATTTGGTCGATCGTCGACGTCGCACCGGAACCGACAGCGAGATTCTGGCCGTCCCACTGAACGGGCCCCGCTTTCGGCAGCGTACCGCTCACGGCGATCGTTTGCACGGTCGTACTCTTCTTGGGCAGCTCGAACAACAGGAACTTACGCCCGATCTTGCTGTATGCGTCGCAATAAAGATTGCCCGCGTTGTCGTAGCCACAGCCCGGAATTCCGATCTGTCCCGACGGCTGATACGTCGTCGGCAAGCCCTGACCGCCGGGAAAGATCGCAATGAAGGCGGCGCACTCGGCGCAGCTTCCGTCGAAGGTCCCGAGCGCGAGGTCGCCCGTCCGCGGATTGACCGAGCAGTTCAGTTCGGGATATCCCGGCAAGCTGAGCGTTCGAATCGGCGAGGTTCCGCCGTGCGCGAAGACGTCGACGGTGAACCCGCCGCCATTAAGGATGTACACGTCGCCGCCCTTGTCGGAGCACAGTCCCGACGGCGTGTTGAAGCCGGTTAGCGTCCCGACGAGCTGACCTTTCGGATAGGAGTAGACGTCGACGTCGCCCGTCGCCTCGTCGGCGACGTAGAGCAGCGTCGTCGATGCGGCGCCGCGCGCCATCCACGACCCGCGATGATTGGAGACCAGCTTCGCCGGCGACTCCAGTGCAAAAGCGTTTCCATGAACCTGAAGTTGCGCCGGCGAGCCGGCGCGCGAGAGACTCGACCCGCTCGCGCTTGCGGGAGCGGTAAGCGAATCGGAAAGATTGCCGGCGCACCCGGCTAAAATAAAGGCGCCCGCGACGAGCGAAGCGGCGATACCACGCTGAACCAAAGAACGCATAACGATCTCCTTTTCCCGTACGCTACCAAGCCCCGTGAGAATCGCCAAGGTACGTGCGAGAATACGTACCGCCCGTGCGAAAATGTCCTTAAGCGAACGAGGGACGCCCGAGATCGCTCGCCTGCTCCTTGAATCGCCGATCGCCGGTGATCTTTGCGGCAAGCCGGCACGCGTCGCGTAAGATCAACGCCGAGCCGAGATCTTCAGCTGCGGGCAGCGTCGCCTCGATCAGCGCCCGCGCATCGCGCTCACGCTGCAGCGCCGACGCGACGGCCGCAGCGGCGAGTTGCCTCCGTACGACCAGCGCGGGATAGCGATCGGCCTCGCTCCCCCCGCCGAGCAGAAATACCGCTCGGTCGTACGCGCCTCTACGCAACGCCCGCTCGAGATTCAAGTAGGCGACGAGAGCGCGATGGTAGCCGTCGCAGAGATCGAGCGGCTGCGTCTCGACGAGCGAAAGCCCGTACTCCCAGTATCGCGTCGAGAGCAGCACCATCGCAAGCTGCACGCGCACGTGCACGCGCACGGTTTCGCTCGGATGCCGGCCGACGAACGTCAGAGTGAAGCGCGCGACCTCCAGCGCTTCGTCGTCGTTTCCCGCGAACGCGTGGCACTGAACCATGGCGATGAGCGAGTCGCGACCATCGAGCAGCGCGCCCGAGATCGATGCGAGCTCGAATCCTTTTGCGAGTCCTTCAAGACGCTGTGCGAGCGGATACCACGACTCCGAACTGATGAGCGAGTGATTCCGCAGCTTCCATAGGCTATTGATCACGCGCGCCCGCAGCGGAAACGACTCCGTCCGCACGCGATGCAGGTTGGCGTTCGCGCGGCCAATCGCCTCATAACTCTCGCCGAGCTCGCCGAAGTTCCAAAACGTAGCGCCGAGCTGCCAAAGACTCTCGACGTAGAGCTCGTTCACGTATGGTGCGCGCGACTCAGCAGCCCGTTCGAGATGCGAGACGGCTTTCTTCGCCTCGCGCAGGGCGCCGGCCGTATCGGCACGGCTGTACGCCAAGTCCGAACCGAGCAATGCGATGCTCCCGGACGCCGCATCGAGCCACGACTCGCGTTCGCGATGCGAAAGCTCGTCGCGCAAACGCAGCGCCGCCGCATAGGCTTCTTGTGCGCGATCCAGGTCGCCCATTTCGCCCGCGATGATTCCGCTGATGCGCAGGGCTTCGATCTTTTGCGGCGGTGACGGCGCGGCGCGGACCAGGGCGTCGCACTCATCGAACGCGGTGGCGCGGTCGCTGCGCGTCGCGGCGAGCCGCGCCCGGTCGACCAGAAACTGGAACGAATCGAGCTTCGGCAAGTGGTTCGCGAAGGGAGCATCGTCACAATCGGCAAGGTAGCGCGCCAATCTCCGGCAGATCGCGGCCCGCTCGCGATAGCAGTGCTGCGGCGAGATGCCCAGCGCGGCCGCCACCTCGCGAAGCGGACGCCGCTCGAAGCACTGTTGCATAACGATCGTGTATTGCCGGAATGCACGCAGACTCTCGCCGCCGGAGGCGTCGTGATCGCGGAATCGCTCGGCCGCTCGGCGGAGTAGCCGATGAACGCGCTCGATCGCCGCGCGCTCGGCACGCACGCGATCGACGTCGGTCGTCGAGCTCTCGAAGAACCGACGCGCAAGCGGGTTCCTTTCGAGGACACGCGGCTCGTGCAAGTGCCGGAACAAATGTTTGGCCGCGGCGTCGAACGACGAGATCGTCTCTTTTCTGGGCATGCGTCACTTCACCGGTTTAAAAACACTGAAGCCACTTGCCGGCGAGGTCCATCGGTTGGGAGCTCCTCGCGTCGTATCCGAAGACCATGTCGCGACCCAAGAGCGTTTGACAGCCGAGGTGCGGCCTTTCATCCGGGGCGAAGATGGGCCCGAGCTCCACCCACGTTATGTTGCCGTCCTGAATGAAGAGTACCCCGTAGTTTTTGAGATTCTTCTGCTCCGGCGGCATGTTCGTAATCGCGTCGAGCGACTGCTTGGCGAATGAGAACGCAGCTTGCACGTCCGGCGGAATCGGTCCGTCGGCCGGAATCGGCCCGGAGTAACGAATCTGCGCCGCGTGCCCCTGAACTACGCCTTCCTTTGCGGCGGGATCTTTGGGGTCGTAGGTGAAGAGCCCGCCGTTCGTGCTCATCGAAATGGTGAGTTGCGTCAGATGGGCGAAGAGTTTGTCGACCAGCGAGATATGCATCGGATAGCCGAGCGGGTCGAACGCGTGACGCTTAACGAAGACGCCGACAGGCGTGCTGCCCGACGGAACTCCCGAAAGCGGCGGCACGTTCAGCAGCTCGTTCGTTCCGATCGCCGGCGTACTCGTGAACCCAAACGTTCCTTGCGGCGTCTTGTAGATCCACGCCGCTATATCGCTAAAGGTGCCTTGCGCGTTTATTCGCAGCGGCGCTCCAGGCATCGGCGTAGGAGTTGCCGCGCAGAGCAAGATGGCGGCGAACGGAGCCACAAAAGCGGTCATCCTCATGCTGAATGGGTGCTTGGCAGGCGAAGAACGCCATCCCTGGCTTCAGTGTATAGGGCGCGTGCGGAGCGGGGCGAACTTGAGAACCAGTAATGACGGACAGCCACGACGACCGCGCGATTTTCGGCTCGCCGCTCGAAACGCCGGTCGGCACGCTGCAAATCGCCGTAAACGGGCGCGGTGTCGTGATTGAGATCCTGCTGCCGAACCGGCGGCCAGCCTACTCGCCGACGCGGGCGTTTCCGGTTGCGGCCGAGCGCGGAATGCGCGCCGCGAAGGGGCAGCTGACCGAGTATTTTTCCGGAAAACGCCGCGTCTTCGACTTGCCGCTGGAGCCTCGCGGTTCGTCGTTCGAGCAAGATGTGTGGAACAAGCTTCTGTCCGTACCGTACGGCGTAACGATCTCGTACGGCGCGATCGCCGCGGACCTCGGATTGATCAACGGCGCGCGGGCCGTCGGACGCGCAAACGGCTCGAATCCGATTCCGATCGTGATCCCGTGCCACCGAGTGATCGGAGCCGACGGCCGGCTAACCGGTTATGGGGGCGGACTACCGCTCAAGCGGGTACTGCTCGAACTAGAAGGCGCGATCGCACCGCCCGAACCGCGCCTTTTTTAGCCGCGCGATCGAGGTCCTACATGGCCGCTAAAAGCCGAAATTTTGCCACTCCACGACGCCGTATGGGGTATCCTGGCCATTCGACACATTAATGGTGTGGATGAGCGTACCGCTTGGGTATTGAAGCACTCGGACTTGTCCACTTTGATCGCTCACATAGACTCGCTGATTGTCCGAACTGATCGACACGAACTGCGGCGAAAACCAGCCCGAACCTAACGTTCCGGATATGCTGGTATACGGCGGATCGATCACGTCCACCGCTCCGGTCCGATCGCAAACAACGAGCTTTCCGGCATTGTCGAGCACCATTCCCCACGGTTGCGCACTGAGGGAGAATGCAACTCCTAACTGAACCGCGTTGCATCCGCCCCAAGCGGTAAGGCCCCCGGGATACTCGACGATGTGGGGATTTGTACCGGAGAAGTCGTAGCTTACGAACACGTCGCCACTAGCGTCAACGGCGACGCCTTCGGTAAACGCGTGGGGAGCCGGGTCGTAGCAAGGACGGTATTTGTGTCACGCTGGAACTGCTTAACAAAACCGTCTCCGCCGCCTGTAACGAACACGTAGTGTACGTTACCCAGCACCTGGGTCGTAACGTTACTAATCCCATCTGCGAGGCCGTTTGTATAGGTAAAGATCGGCACAGGATGGTTGGGGCGATACTCCTCTACGTTCGTGACATTAGCCACGTACAGGTATTTCTGATCGCTCCAGAGCCCGGTCGGATAATAACTTACGCCGTTGCTGAAGGATCCATTTGCACTCCAGGTGCCGTCCGCAAAGAGTCTGATTTTACTGTATCCATTATCGGCCACAAACAGGCTCTGCTGCCAAAGTACTCCCGGATTCGGCGTCGTTACCGGGATAGCTGGCCTGACGCTTGAGGACAATGCCGAGCGGCCTGTCTGCAGTTCCCCGCCGGAGCACGCGGCGAGTGAGGCGACCGCGATCGCCACACCCAGAAGTGTCGGATAAAATCGCATGAGGGACCTCAATCAAAAAATACCGAGTGCTTAACCGCGCTGACGAACAGTGTGAGCATTCCTGCGAGCAAAGAGCCCGCGGAATGTGCACTTCCGCGTTGCAGCACTTAGAGCGTACGCCGCAATAGTCAAGAAATCGTCAAGATTCCCGCGGGCACGCAGTCACCTCTCGCCGCGATCGACCCCGTCGACCAGAATGCCGACGATGTTCTTCACGATCGGATCGGACGCAGACCGCGGCGCCTGGTGACGCCAGGTCATCGACGCACCGACGATGGCGGATGAAACGAGCATCGCCGTGCAATGTTCGAACCTCGCCTGGAGGAACTCGGTAAGCTGCGCCTCCATGGCACGCTCGAACTGCGGTTCGAAGTCACGATCGATGCGGCACTTCCGGTGCGTTCCAACGAACGCGAAGAGATTCGTCGCCACCGCCGAGAGCATCGCTCGCGTGTCTTCCACGCTCAGCGGGTCGCCCTCGGCGAGATGCACCGCGACATCCTCGCGAATCATCGCATCGAGCAGCGCAAACTTATCGGCGTAATGTGCGTAGAACGTCGCGCGGTTTACGGTCGCGCGCTCGGCGACGTCCTGTACGGTGATCGATTCGAAGGCCTTCTCCGCCAATAGCGTCGTCAGCGCGTCGCGGATCAACTTGCGGGTTCGCGTGACGCGCGGATCGATCCGCGCGGGGCGCTCCGCGAGCAGAGTAGCCATCAGTTTGGCGCTCTCGTCGGATAAGCAACACTTCTGCCCATTTGTCGGTTGACCGGGACTTCCGACAGTCGTATTATACGCGACATAGGTCTATTATACGACAGATGTTGCCAAACGGCAAGTATGAAAGGAAGCCCATGACCGCCCAACTGCAAGAAAAGAGCATCTACGCGCTCGATCCGGCCCATACGACCGTAGAGTTCGTCGTCCGCCACCTGATGATCACGAAGGTGCGCGGGCGCTTTACCGCCTTCGATGGACGGATCGAGCTCGCGCCGGAGAGCGATATCCCCACGCGGATCGCCGCCACGATCGACGCCGCCTCCATCGACACGCGAGAAGACCAGCGCGACGCGCACCTCCGCTCCGCCGATTTCTTCGATGTCGAGGAGTATCCGCAGCTCACGTTTGAGAGCGACCGGATCGACGGCACGCCGGAACGCCTTACGATCGCCGGCAAGCTCACAATTCACGGCGTCACGCGTCCGATAACGTTGACCGGCAGCTTCGAAGGCCGCATCACCGATCCGTGGGGCGGATTACGCGTCGGTTATGCGGCGCACGGCACGATCAACCGCAAAGACTTCGGCCTCACGTGGAACGCCGCACTCGAAACCGGCGGCGTCGTCGTCGGCGACGAGGTCCGCATCGAGCTGAACGTCGAGGCTACGCGCCAGGCGGCCGATAGTTAACGTGATGCTGAATCGCGCGATCGGCCTCTTCGACCGAAATCAACGGGATGGTGGTGCTGTGTACCATTCCCGACGCGCGAACCGCGAACGCAATTGAGAGCGCCGCCTCCGCAGTCGGCAAGTCGATGACGATCACGGCGTCGCCCCCGCCGAACGCGAAGTAAAAACTTTCGAGTTTTCCTCCGAGCGAACCGACCAAATCCTCGACGGCCTTGCGGCGCTCCGATGCGGTGCTCTTCAATAATCCCTTGGTACCTTCGACCGTGTAGGTAGCCTGAACGAGAAACTTCGGCATGCTAACGTCCTTCCGTGGGCAGTCCGGCTTCGACCCACGCTCGGTAACCGCCCTCGAGCGCGACGGCGTGGTAGCCGCGCTCGCTCAGCGGCTGCACGAGTTGCCGCTGCCGCAGTACAACACAACTTCTTCGTCCTTGTCGAACGGAAGGTCGTCTCCCGCTTCGAGCGCTTCGCCTTCGACGCGAATCGAACCGGGAATCTTGCGATCGTCGGGGTTCTTGCGAATATCGAAAACCGTAAGACGGTCGTTGCGATCGCGCAGCTCGGTAGGCTTGATCGGGTTCAACGCTACAACAGCCTCCGGACGTAGGGCGGCACGGGTATGTCCGAGCGAAGCTTCGGATCGGGAATCGGATCGCCGAACGCGGTGCGCACCGGCAGCAAACCCGCCCAGATGTCGAGCGTCAAATCTTCTTCGATGTCTTTCGGCGGACCGGTGCGAATTTTTGCTGACGCTTCATCGATCGGGATTTTTACGACGATAGTTGCCGCGAGCTCGCCGGCGGTCGGCAGGCGTGCGTCGTTCCAGCGTCCGGGACAGATGTGCTCGGCGATCGCGGCGAACGCCGTTTCGCGTTCCTCCTCCGAGCGCACGACTTCACCGATGCCCATCGCAACCGCCGAGCGATAGTTCATCGAAGAGTGAAAGACCGAGCGCGCGAGGACAATGTCGTCCACGATCGTGGCGGTTACGCAGAGCCGTGCACCGGCGGCGCCTTTGAGCCAGCGCGCAAGCACGGAGCCGTGCAGATAGAGCGCCCGGGCGATGCGGGCGTGAATCGTCGGAAGTACGATCGGGCGGCCGTCTTCGGCGACGAAGCCGACGTGACAGATTTTCGCTTCGTCGAAGATGGCGGCGATTGTATCGAAGTCGTATGCCGCGCGTTCCGCGAGGCGTCCTACGGTAGTCCGGTCGGTGCGCATGGCTGGAACTAAAACGCCCCGATGCCGTTCGGAGGCGCGCCGTTCTCCGGGGCCGTGCCGATTCCACCGGATCCGCAACCCGCGACCGCGAGCGCGGTGGCACACGGGACGATAACTTTCTTTAACGCCATCGATCTCATGGCGATGTGCTATTGGCTATGAAACGACGGCGAACCCCTTAGGGGCTGATCGCGAAGCCGAGTTCAATGATGATGAGCCAAGACTCCCGAGAAGGAAGTCGGTATCTTCCTCCCGATTACGGGCTCCTTATGTTCGTTCGCAATTTATTGCTTGGCTCGAGCTTAGCGCTTTTGAGCGCATGCTCGGGCGCTTTGTCGTCACCCGATGCATCGTCGCACGCCGTGCAGAGCACGACGCAGTACGGCACCGCCGCGGCTGCCCTCGATGCGCTGCGGCCATCTTGGATGCGGCCTCCCCCGAAAAAGTCGAAAGCACACGTCGCCGTCGCTGAGTTCGGCGCGTCGGACGTCTTCCGGTTCAAAGAGGCCGACAAGAAGAACGCGCCGCCGAAGACCTGCGAACCGGCCTCGTCGACGAACGGCATCCGCATCGATCGTCACGGAAATTTGTGGGTTCCAAACGGAAAGGCAGATACAACCACCGAGTACGCGCCGAACTGCGGCAACGCCGAGCTCACCATTCCCGACCCGGACGGCGAGCCGGCCGACGTGAGCTTCGATCGGGTCGGAAACGTCTACATTTTGAACATCAACAACGTGAGCGGCGCTCCGGTCGTTCACGTTTACAACTCGGCGGGAACCGAACTTCGGACGCTGACCGATCCCAGCTTCGCGGTGCTCTTCGGAGTCAACAGCGATAATAAGGGCAACGTCTTCGTCTCCAATCTCACGAGCGGCAACGTGGGAAACGTCGTCGAGTTCGCGCACGGAAAGATGCCCGGTAAGGCGCTCTCGGGCATAAGTTTGGGCCTGCCCGGCGCTCCGGTCTTCGACTCCGCGAACAACCTGATCATCAGCGATTGGCGCAACCATACGATCGACGTCTTCGCACCGCCCTATACGGGAGCGCCGAAAACGTCGACGCTGATGGGGTCGGCAATCTGGTGCCCGCTCGACCATTCGGAGCGCCACATTTATTGCGGCGACGCCGGTCACGGCTCGATCGACGTTTACGCTTATCCAGGCGGCACGTATCTCTATAGTTACAGCGCGAGCCTCTCGGCAAACGCGCTGGTTACCGGAGTCGCACCCGATCCACCTTCGTCGTATTGGGGGCACTAACTCCTAAGGAGAACCCGTGAAGCTACGAACGATTGCAGCCTCTCTCGCCTTGGCGCTCGTACCCGCACTGGCTGCCGCGACGCCTACCCCGCCGCCGGCGCCAATCGCGAGACTCGTTAATGCGGTAATTGCCGGCACCAACGCGGACGACGCGTCGGCGTTTAACGGGCTTTTTACCGGCGACGCGGTCGTCGTCGATGAAAACGCGCCGTTCACCTGGCGCGGAGCGGGTGCGGGCGTCGCGTGGTGGCACGTCGTCGACGCCGTCACGCGAAAAGCGAAGCTGACGCACCTGCGAGCAGAGAACGTTCGCGTCGGCGAGTTCCAAGGCTCGGCAAACGACGCTTATCTCGTCCAGGCGCTAACGGTAACGGGTGTCCTTGCGGGCGGCAAATCCTTCGCCGAACCGGGAACGATGACGTACACCTTCCATAAAACCGCAGGAGCGTGGCTGATTTCCACGATGGTGTGGACGGCAAAGCCCTAGCCGCCACGCTCTGCTGGGCGTTCGTCTTCGCGTTAGGCTGCGAACGGCGCGAACTTTCACTTGGCGCCGGGCATCCTTCCGGGCCAACACTTTTCGTTGCCGAAAGCATGTCTCTTCGTTGACCGACGCCCGATCGAAGCGTGCCTGCTTATTTCTTTCGACACGGGGAACGGCGTGCCGTGGATTCACAGCACCGATACCGGCCGCATCCCGCAGCGCGACGGTTTGGTAGAGCCGGGAACGAGCCTGGGATTTGCACCGCCGGGAGAATCGCAAGAGACGACGTCAGTGATCGCCGGCCCCGGCTTTGCCGATAAGATCAAGATACTGCCGATCCCAAGGAAGCCGGCGATTACGAACACTAGCATTCAGGCGTTCTTCGATCGGATCGTTACGTACGACGCGGCGCGCGGCGTAATCGCCGTCGCGCCGGTCGTTCCAAATCGTTAGGCGGTCACCGCAAGATCGAACCGGTCGAGGTTCATTACCTTCTCCCAAGCCGCGACGAAATCGTGCACGAAGTGATCGCCCTCGACGGCATAGACTTCGGCGAGCGCGCGCAACTGTGAGTTGGAACCAAAGACCAGGTCGAAGTTCGTTGCGGTCCATCTCGGCTCTCCGTTGCCGCGATCGCGACCCTCGTACGTGTACTCGCCGCCCGCCGGCTGCCATTTCGTCGAGATGTCGAGCAGGTTCACGAAGAAGTCGTTCGAGAGCGCACCCGGACGTTTGGTGAAGACGCCGTGCTTCGCGTCGCCGGCGTTTGCGCCGAGGACGCGCAAGCCGCCGACGAGTGCGGTCATCTCGAGAGCCGTTAGCGTCAGCAGTTGCGCGCGATCGACGAGCCGCTGCTGTGGCGAACGCGAATGGTTGCCGCCCAAGTAGTTGCGGAAGCCGTCGGATGCAGGTTCCAGTACCGCCATGGCGTGCGCGTCGGTGGTCTCGTCGGTCGCGTCGGTTCGTCCCGGCGAGAAGCTTACCTTGACGTCGTAGCCGCCTTCTTTTGCGGCCTGCTCGATCGCCGCGGCGCCGGCGAGGACGATGACGTCCGCCAGCGAGACGTTCTTGCCGCCCGACAACGTCGCGTTGAAATCGGCCCGAACTTTTTCGAGTTTTTCCAACACCGCCGCTAACCCCGCGGGGTCGTTGACGGCCCAGTCTTTCTGCGGCGCGAGCCGAACGCGCGCGCCGTTCGCACCGCCGCGTTTGTCGGTGCCGCGGAACGTCGACGCCGACGCCCACGCGGTCTTGACGAGCTGCGATACCGTGAGCCCCGCAGCGAGGATGCGGCTCTTGAGCGCGGCGACGTCCTGCTCGTCGACGAGCGGATGATCCACTACGGGCACCGGATCTTGCCAAATCATGTGTTCGGAAGGCACTTCGGGTCCGAGATAGCGCGAGACCGGACCCATGTCGCGGTGCGTGAGCTTGTACCACGCTTTTGCGAACGCATCGGCGAACTCTTGCGGATTCTCGTAGAAGCGCTTTGAAATCGGTCCGTAAATCGGATCCACCTTCAGTGAGAGGTCGGTCGTGAGCATCGTCGGCGCGTGGCGCTTCGACGGGTCGTGCGCGTCGGGAACGCTGCCTGCGGCCGCGCCGTCCTTCGGCTTCCACTGATTCGCGCCGGCCGGACTCTTCGTTAGTTCCCACTCGTACTTGAAGAGATTATCGAAGTACAGGTTGCTCCAGCGCGTCGGCATCTGGGTCCAGGCGCCTTCGAGCCCGCTCGTGATCGTAGCATCGCTATGTCCGTTGCCGAACGTGTTGCGCCAGCCGCGATTCTGTTCTTCGAGCGGAGCGCCGGCCGGCCCAAACCCGACGTACTGGCTTGGATCGGCGGCACCGTGCGTCTTACCGAACGTGTGTCCGCCGGCGATCAAAGCGACGGTCTCCTCGTCGTTCATCGCCATGCGCGCGAACGTCTCGCGAATGTCGACGGCCGCCGCGAGCGGATCGGGGTTTCCATTCGGGCCTTCCGGGTTCACGTAAATCAAGCCCATCTGCACCGCCGCGAGCGGATTCTCGAGATCGCGCTCCCCGGTGTAGCGTTCGTCCGCGAGCCACACGTTTTCGGGTCCCCAATAGGTCATCTCGTCGGGTTCCCATGCATCGACTCGTCCGCCGGCAAAGCCGAACGTCTTGAAACCCATCGATTCCAGCGCGCAGTTTCCGGCGAGGACCATGAGATCGGCCCACGAGAGCTTACGCCCGTACTTCTGTTTGATCGGCCAGAGCAAATGGCGCGCCTTGTCGAGGTTTGCGTTGTCCGGCCAGCTATTGAGGGGCTCGAAACGCTGCTGGCCCGAGCCTGCACCGCCGCGCCCGTCGCCGATGCGATAGGTTCCCGCGCTATGCCAGGCCATGCGAATGAAGAGCGGTCCGTAGTGGCCGTAGTCGGCGGGCCACCAATCTTGCGACGTCGTCATTAACGCGAAAAGGTCCGCCTTGACCGCTTGGAGATCGAGGCTGTTGAACTCGCGCGCGTAATTGAAATCGGAACCCATTGGATCCGAGAGCGCCGACGGCCGGTGAAGCACCGACAGGTCCAAGAGCTCGGGGAACCAATCGACGTTTACTCGCGGCCGAAGCGGTACGTGTTTTACCGGACAGCCTCGATCGGCATCCGACAGTTCGGCAAGGGTGTTTTCCATCTCGCGTTATTCTCCGATACGGTGGAAGGTGGACAATTTGTGAAAGTGAATATCACTCTCACAATGGACAGACTCCTGCCGGCGAACTACCGGCTGATCCACAAGATCGTCGAGGAGAGCGGCGTCGGGCGCCATCTTACGTCGTCGGAAGTCTACGCGAAAGCGGCCAAGCGGCGGCCGGGGATCGGATTTTCGACCGTTTACCGCGGCCTCGCGCGGCTGCGCGATCTCGGTCTAATTTCGGAGCTGAGCGTTCCCGGTGCCGGCGCGGCGACCTACGAGCCGTCGGGTCCGAGGCACGCCCACTTCCGCTGCAGCGGCTGCGGCGAGATCGAGGACGTGAAGTTTGCCGTTCCGCCGCGGACGATCAAAGCGCTTGCGCTGCGCCATGGCTTCGAGATCGACGGCGAGCGCGTGACGTTCGAAGGCCGCTGCGCGGCCTGCGCCGCTTCCTAATCTAGCGCAAAAGCAGAGCTACCGGTCGGGAGTCCACGATGCGGGTGACGGCTTGGCGCGGACGATATACGCCGCGTGCATGACACCCCCGTTGTCGTAGCGTCCGCGCACGTTCAAAACTCTGCCCGCAACCAAGTCGGCACTCCTCTCGTGCGCAGTTGCGCCGGCATCGTCGACCCGCACGATTCTGCCGGTGCGCGTGCGCAACACTATCAACGAGCCGCGAGCGGCTAGCAAGGTCCCGGTGACTTCGTTCGGAACACCGTGCATCGCGTGGAAGGCGGCGCCTCGAGGAACGGTCGCTTTTGCCGCGGTGCCCCCGATTCCGAAGATGTCGAGTTGTTGGTAGCTCGCCACGTATACTTTCCCGTTTGCAACGACAGGGACGAGGTTCGCGTTTCCGTTCGAGGCCGTCCACGATCCAGCAGCCGATTGATACAGCGTGTCGAGCGTCGAGCTGCCGCGATGAGGTTCGGATTCGAGCGCCACCAGCGTAATGTTTCCAGGAACGTATTGGGGCCGCGCGATCGCCCAAATAATCGCACCGTGGCGGGTTCCGTTCGACGATACACTGGTGAAAAATCCTGGATCTTGTCCGTTGGGCAAGTATGACGACGCTCCGGCGGAGACCAGCTTTGCCGAGGGCGCGGTCTGAACTTTCCAGAGCGATACGGTGCTGCCGCCACTGCCGACGATGAAAGACGACGATCTCTTCCCCCGGGCGAAGTAGGATTGACCGCACCAGCATCCGCCGATCTGCTTCTCGTCAAGATCGTTGTTGTGACTTGGGTTATAGCCGCCTAAGTCGTTCTGATCGAGCAGATACATCGTTCCGTCCTTGCCGGCTGCCGCGGCCAGCGGCGGCACCGACGATCCGAGCGATGGGAGCAGAAGCGCGCCACCCGATCCGAAATCGACGTCGCCACCGTCGAGATATCCAACGTCCGAGGGTGTAAAGATGCTGAGCAACTGGGTCAGATCCGAGCTGACCTTGACGACGCTCTCCTGAATATTCGTAACGCCGTTGTACGTCGTTCCCGACGGATCCGAATTGCCGGTAACGAAATAAACGTCTCCCGAGGAGTCGGCGGCGACGCCGTATCCGGACATCCAAATCGACGACAGGAAGAATTTGTTGGGCGATTTGGCGCGGCTGTCGTTGAGCCGGTTTGCGGCCAGCGGCGTCAGCGATCCCGTCTGCCAGCCGAGAAGCCAGCCACGTGACTGCGATACCGCAAAGTCGCAGAAGCTTCCGAATCCCGCGTAAACGTTTCCGTTCGCTTCCAGCAACGCCGGACGCTGGCGCTGAAACTGCGCCTTGAACTTGTAAGTTCTACCGTTGGTCAGCGTGTGCGAAGCCGTGACGACGATAGATGGTACGACGTCGGTGAGACTCGACAAGTCGAGTTCGTGGAGGCGATAGGTCGGGACATTGCTGCTCTCGAGTGTATATGCGATGACGTACATTACGTTTGCGCTTAGGTCGATCACCGGCGTCCCGGTGATCCCCACGTTCGGTCCGTTATTGTTGCAGCCGAGCGGCGTTGGAACCGGACTGCCCAAGCTCTGATCGAAGAGTATCGCACCGCTCGATGCATCGATCGCGTAGATCGTATCGTTCTCAGTCGCAACGTAGACCACGTCGTGCTGACCTTGCTGCGAACCGCGCGTAATCGTTTCGTCAGGCACCACGAGGGGCTGGGCGTCGACCTGGTCGTCCAGCGTCACGGTCTGCAGCAGACCGAACGATCCGCTCTTGACGTTTTTGTAGGTCAACGTCGGCTCGCTGTCGTTCCATCCCGTCCGCAGGTTGTCGTAGTGGTACGTCGTGACGGCGAACTTCGGAGCTGGTGCGACGCTAATAGTTACTGCCAGGGCGGCCCCGCCCTCGTCGATGGTCTTCGTCGGGCTTCCGCCGGCAGGATAGCTGTAGAGCGTCACGCCGGCCGAGCCCGGCACGGCTACGTTTCCGCCATGAATCCAGAATTGCGCGGGACTTACGGCGCCGTTGAGCGTGCTCTCACCCGCCGGCGTGACGCGCCCAGGGTTCACGCGATAACTGAAGATCGACGTTGGAGCGGCGGCGCTGCCCGCGCTTATGGCAGCGAGGAATATGCCGTCCCATTGAATCGAAGCGAGACGCGGCGGAGGACCGTTCCAGGCAATCGCGTTGAAGCGACCGCCACCCTTCGGAAGCTCGAACATCCTTGCGGTGTTCCCAGCGCCGTTTGTTGTCGCGACGAAGAGGTTTCCGGCGTCGTCGTACGCGCAGGACTGCTCACCGGCATCGAGATTCGCGATGGTGTACGTCTTCGCGCCGGCTTTAGCATTCTCGAAGACCGTGACGGCGGCTTTGTGGGACGCGACGCCCGAAACGGCGAGGCTGCCGGTGGTAGAATCGACGGCGCAATAGCGAGAGCGCCCACCCGACCTGCCGCGGAATACGGCGACAGGCCGCTTTCCGCCGTGGGCGTACTCGACTACGTCGGTAGCGCCCAGAATATAGACGTCGCCGTTCTTATCCGAACAAAGACCGCTTGCGCGTACGTTCGAGAGCCGCGCCTCAGGCTTACCCTCGGGATAGGAATACACGTCAACGCCCTGCGAACGAGCTACGTAAAGCAGTTCGTGGCCCACGGCCCACGCAGGCATTCCCGCACTCTCTCGCCGCCCCGACGCAGCGGGGACGCCGTTAGGAACGATCGCAGCGCTCTGGTTCTGCGATCCCCAGCAACTCGTCAAAAGAAGAACGATCGCGCACGCGCCAAATACGCGACGCAACCCCGAGCGAGGTAGCATAGCAGCGCTCCTTTGCAGCGCTGAGAGCGTTCCGCAGGCGGCCAACGCAGCCCTCGCTCGGAGCGGCTTTTACCACAAGGACCAGGCGCCTAGCCGGGACCTGCCGTACCGCAGCCGTAGTCGAGCGTCGTGCTGCAGAGCACCAAGTCGAGTGTGGTGGGCGCACTCTGGTTCTTCACGACGATGCTGCGACGCTGCGGCGGAACGTCGTTAGAGGCCGCCGACAGCGTATGGGTTCCGGGCGTCAAGCCGGTAAGTCGGTATGCGCCGTGCTCGTCGGTAGTGGCATGGTGGGAGCCGATCACAACCGTTACGTTTGGCAACGGCTGCCCCGTCGTCTTATCAGTCACGTGCCCAACGAGTATCGCCAGCGCGAGTGTGGCGGCCCCGACCGTAAATTCCGAGAATCTCATGTGGTGCTTTGCTTCTCCACGCCGGCTGAGCGGGCCCCGCCAGCCAGGCGCCAAACGTAACGTCGAGCAGCGCCGCACGACCTGCGAAGACGGGGGCGAGTTTGCTCTACGGGAGCGATCGCCAGAATCGCATTCCGTTCGCGCGCGACATTCAGTGGCAGAACGGCGAGTTGGTTGTTACCGCTGGGGCAAAGAATACGAAGCAGCAGGTGTACTGGGTAACGCTCAACAGCTCGACAAACGGCCACGTATCGCCGGCGTTTATACTCGAGCGAAAGCGCAAGCCGATGCCGCACTACGGCGTTCCGGACTTGATCGTGAGAAAAACGATCATGGCGCCGGGGCACGGTCACGGCCAGCTGGACTTCTGGAAGTATCCAATAGGGCGAGCCGGATCGATCGGTCACCGAACCGGTCCACACGTATTTTATGGGACTTGCAATCTCGCCCGAACGCTAAAGCGAACCCGATCGTTTGCTCATGCCGCCGTCGATGACGTATGACGCGCCCGTAACGTACGCACCCGCGTCGCTCGCGAGGTAGACGACTAGGGCGGCAATCTCGGCGGGTTGCGCCATTCGACCCAGCGGAATTTCCGAGAGCAACGATTCAAAGGCCTCCGGATCTTCTTTAACGTTCTCGTCCATCGGCATGTCGACGGCGCCGGGACAGACATTGTTTACCGTGATGCCATAAGGTGCGAGCTCAACTGCGATCGTGCGCATGAGCATCCTTACGGCACCTTTGGTCGCGCAGTATGCCGCGTTCGTCGGCATCGCCAGCTCTTCGTGTACTGAAGAGATATTCACAATGCGACCGCCGCGCCTTTGACGACACATTTGTTCCGCGGCCGCTTGCGAGCAATGCCAGGTTCCAAAGAAGTTGACCGCAACGATGCGCTGCGCTACGGCGAGCGGCATCTCTAAGAAAGGATGCTTTTCCTCGGTGCCGGCGTTGTTGACCAGGATATCGAGACCGCCGAAGCTCTGCACCGCACGCTCGATCAGCGCTGCGGCGTCGCCAGGTTTGCTAACGTCGGCTTCTTGGACCACTGCCGAGCCGCCGAATGCTGCGATCTCTGCAACGAGTTCGTCGGCGGGCAACCTTTCGCCGACATAGTCGACGACCACCGAGGCACCCGATCGCGCAAGCTCAATCGCGATCGCTTTTCCGATGCCCGAATCGCCGCCGGTGACAATTGCGATTTTCCCCGCAAGTTCCATAGCCGCCAAGCAATCATACCCTTCCGAGGCGCGTGGCCAATCATGGGTATCACCGACACATGAGAAGTTCGAAGAAGCCGCAGGTCGTCGTTATCACCGGCGCATCCGGTGGCATTGGGCGTGCCACCATGCGCGAGTTCGCCAAACGCGGCGCGACGCTCGCGCTGCTCGCTCGCGGTGAGGAAGGCCTCGACGCTGCAGTCGACGAGGCGCGGAGCCATGGCTCGCGGGCTCTGGGTATTCCCACGGACGTCGGTGATTACTACCAGGTCGAACAAGCGGCCGAAAAGGTCGAGGAAGAGCTCGGTCCGATCGATGTTTGGATCAACGTCGCATTTACCAACGTCTTCTCCGAATTTTGGGACGTCACACCCGAGGAATGGCGACGGCTCACCGAGGTCACCTATCTCGGCTACGTCTGGGGAACGAAGGCCGCGCTTACCCGCATGCGTCGGCGCAATCGCGGAACGATCGTACAGGTCGGCTCCGCAATCTGCTACCGCAGCATCCCGCTTCAGTCGCCGTACTGCGGCGCGAAGAGTGCGATCCGCGGATTTACCGATTCGCTTCGGTGCGAGCTAGCGCATCATCACAGCAAAATCCGGCTGTCGATGGTCCACATGCCGGCGGTCAACACGCCGCAGTTTACGTGGAACCGGGTCAAGAGCGGCCTGCGTCACCCGCAGCCGTTGCCGCCGATCTTTCAGCCGGAGGTTGCGGGTCGCGCAGTCTACTGGGCATCCCGACGCAAACCGCGCGAGATGTTCGTAGGATTCTCGACGGTACTCGCGGTTGCGGTGCAGAAGCTGCTGCCGCAGCTGGCAGACTATTATTTGGCGAGGACGGGATACGCGTCGCAGCAGACCGACACGCCCGTCGGACCCAATCGTCCCGACAACCTCTACCTTCCGGCGGATAGCGCCGAGGACTACGGCGCACACGGCGAGTTCGACAAGCAGGCAAAACCTCACAGCTGGGAGACCGCGTTCGTGATGAAGCGCGAGTGGATCGTTGGCGGTCTCGCGGTCGCCGGCGCCGGCGCCGCTGCCGCGTATCTACTTAAGAACGGGCGCAACTAACGTGGCGTTTTGGTACGTATGGGGCGACTACGTTCACACCCAGCCGGAGCGTATCGGAAACGCGCGACGTGTCGAAGGACACGAAAAGGCGGCGCGCCACGCGGCGGAGAGTCTTGGCTTCGACTTTACGCAACGATTGCGCAATGGCTTCGAGCCGTGGACGGCTGCCTTCGCGGCCGAGGAGTCGGCGGACGGTCAGGATTTTCAGTTCGCGAGTTATCCAACAGTTCGCGGGTGGAAGCGTCTACATTGAGGACTCCCAGATACGTGCGAAAGCGTCGCGGTTCGCGGTGAGCAGGGCGTCGAGATCGCCCTTCCAGAGCGATCCTTCCAAATGCATCGAGGAAAGAATCTCCACGATCCAGGCACCCGAGTAGCCGGTCTTTCGAATAGCGCCGACTAGCGACGCCAATGGTATCTGGCCTTCGCCGAGCGTATACCGGTCGGCGGTCGATCGCGGCGTCCTCCAATCGCTGAGCTGCACGACGAAAATTAGCGCCCCGCATTGCGCGATGAGCGGCTCGACGTCGCGGCCTTGCCAAACGTTCCACGTGTCGATGCAAATTCCAACGTTTGGGTTATCGGCACGTTCGACCAGCTCTAGCCCGTCCTCGAGCGACCACACGGCGGTATCGGTGTTTACGTTGGCCGGACTCAGCGGTTCGAAAGCGATTTTCATTTGATGCCTGGCGGCGAAGTCGCCGAGCTCCTTGAGCGATTCGACGACGCGATCGCGGGCCTTGCGAAAGTTGGCGTCGGGTGCGACTCCCGTAATAACGATAAACGGCGTTCCCTGCGGCAGGTAGGGAGCGGTCAGCGCGATCCCCTCTTTCATCGTGTTAACTCGATCGTTCGGATCCTGCGGCTTGTTGGCCATCGAATCGACGAATACCGAGTGCACGTCCATCTGCACCGACGCCGGCGTGAGCCCGTCGAGCTTCTCGAGGTACGCACCGTAGTCGTTGTGCGGTAGCTTGAACTCGCAGATCTCGATCGAATCGGCGCCGTGCGCGCGATAGCGCTCGACGTCTCGCTTGAAGGGCCACGGCCACGTCGTAAACTCGCTGAATCCAAAACGATAGGATTGCATCAACTCTCCTCCACGAACTCCAAAATGCAAAAGCCTTTGCGTTCGGCGCTGACGCGCCAGCCCGTTGCGCTTTCAAAATCGGCCCGATCCGACCACGCGCCGGCGAGGCTATCGTACGCGCGCATCCGCGGATGGGGCGGCAATAGCGAACGCTCCATGGTTACCGAAACGGTTATACTGCGTTCGGACGGGTTGCCGACGAAAATAGCGACCTCTTTCGCGCGACGCAGGGCGACCCATACCGCATCGTCACCGCTAATCGAAACGCCCGTGGTAACGTCTTCTTCGTAGTGATGGTCGCCATCGACGCCCCGCAATGTCGCAGCGTAATACGTGGTGACTCGATCCATGCGTACGGTGAACCACGAAACGCGATCGCCGCGGATCAACACGTCGCGAGCGACGATCCATGCCCACGCCGGCGGCAGGCGGCGCGCGAGGGTTGGGAAGTGCAGGCCGAGGCCGGCTAGACCTTCAATGGCCCCCCAGAGATACTTCGGCGCGAACCATGGCGAGAGCATCATGCCGCCGTTCGTCAGCGTTTCCCCGTGCAGCCACTCGCTGAACTGACCCGGAACGGTATTGTAGCGCAACGGGTCTTCGGCATAGTGACGAAACGTAACCGTTAGTGCGTCGGCGATGAGCTGGGGATCGAACGACGCGGCCGAAGTTGCAAGCCAGAACGTCGGAGCGGCCCAAACGCCGCCGAGCAATCCCGAAGCGTGGTCCGGCGCATATTGGATCGCATTGCGCGGCACGGTACGCAGTCCCGCGCGGCTCCAGAATTCGGGCCGGGTCAATGTCGCGATAATTTCCGCCGCAACATCGGGGCTCGCGAGACCGAACAGCAGCGGAAAGACGAGGTCGGCGAGCACGTCGGTACGCTTGCGGCCGTCTTCATCGATCGCGAGGTAGTAGAGGTTCCGGGACCGGTCGAGGAGATGCTCGTCGATCGCTGCACGCAGCTCCGTGGCGTCGCGCGCGAACGCTTCCGCGTCGTGCGTCTCCTCGAGCTCCGCTGCGATCAGAGATACCGCCCGAAGTGCGCCGTAGCATTCGGCGTTGAGTTCGGTCGTCGCCCCGGAGAGACGCTCGCCGTGCAGCGCGTTTCGCCAGCCGACGATTCCGTGCGCTCCGGTTCCCGGCGCGTGACACCAGATTAGGCCCTGGGCGCCGCGCCGTGCAACGATGCACCGAGCCGCCCGCAATATATTCGGATAGATTCCTTGCAGAAATTCGCGGTCGCCGGTCACACAGAAGTGATGCCAAGCGGCCCAGAGCAGCAACGGCGTCGCGTCGTTGATGTCGAGGCCGTCCGTCTCCGTTTTTCCTGAGCGCGAGTCGTACCACTCGACCGCCATGCCGCTCCCCGTGAGGCGATCGAAGAACCCGCGCAGCGCTTCGGCGGCAAACCACGGTGCAATGTAGGCCGCGCCGATCGCGAACCACGCCGTATCCCGGCCGACCGCGTGCGTCGTCTCGGCCGGATCGTTGACGATGCACCAGCCCTGTTCTGCAAACAGCATCGAGCGAATCATGTTTACCTTCGCCCATCGCACGCCGCGGTTGACCTCGGGCTCCGGCGTCTCGATCGCGGCGCAGCGCAGCACCTTCCGATAGTACGCCTGTGTACGGGCCAATACGTCCTCGCGCTCCGGCAGCGAAGCCAGGTTCCGGCGCGCCGCTTCCTCGCCGTCGACTGAAAACGTGAGGACGATCGTGAGTTCGGCACGTTCTCCCGGTTCGAGCGAGCGGTCGAACTCCAAAATTCCGACGCGATCGCCGGTCGCTTCGCACCTTGACGGCGTTATGTCAGCTGCCGCGACGCGAACGAATCGCTCGTCCTCGCCGTGCACTACAAATCCGTTGAGCCGTTCGTCGAAACGCGCGGCGACGCGCTCGCGCTCGCCCGCTGAAAAGCTTATCGAGACCGAGGTGCGAACCTCGGCCACCTTCTCGCCGCGATTGCACAAAAACACGTGGTAATAGAGTCCGGGCGGCTCGACCGGACGGTCCGTTGCATCGTTCGGCGCGACGTTCTGCAGAAAAATGCGCTCCCGCGACTGGAGGCCAGCCGGGTACTCCATGACATGCTCTTGCCGTTCGGGCGCGATGATGAAATGGCCGTCGCGTGCGCGAAGCTCGATACCCGTCCGCCGGTCCAAATGTCGAACGAGTACGGTACCGAAGGCATCGCTCGCGGCATCGCAGGAGTAGAGTCTTGCCAGCGCACCCGTCGGTTTGATGACCGCGACAGCCTTCGGCGACCCGAGCGTGCTGCCGGAGGGTAGTCGCCCTTCGCCGATATGATACTCGACGCAGTCGCTGCCATTTCGTATCGTCGCGGCGATCATCGCCGCATACGGATCGCCGCGAATACTCCTGCGGCGGAGATCGCACAGAACGTAGCCAACAGCGCATAGCCGCGACGCACGATTCGTCGCCTTCGCCGTTGCGGATCGTCGGCAAAGCGGCGCTCCGGTAACGCATCGTCGCGGCTGAAACCGCGGTCTGCAAGCGCCATGCGCATGACCTCTGCCGGATGCAGCGCCTGACGGCTCGTCGCCTGCGCGATCTGTTCGCGGCACGAGAACCCATCGGCGACGACGATGGTCTCGGCTTTCGCCTCGCGGACCCGGGGAAGCAAGACGCGCTCGCCGCAGGCGATCGACATGTCGTAATGACTTTCCTCGAACCCAAACGCGCCGGCCATCCCGCAACAGCCGCTTTGCAGCTGCTCGAAATCCATCCCCATCTTTCCAAAAACGTGAGACTCGGCGAGCGGCTCCAAGACGGACTTCTTATGACAATGTTCGTGAACGACGGCGACGCGATCGAGCCGCGGCGCTTTATAGTGCAGCGCTTTCTTTTCGAGAAAGGCCTCCAGCGTGAACGTCTGTTCGGCGAGCCGCATAGCGTCGACGTCGTGGCCGAGCATTTCCTGCATTTCGTCCTTAAAGACGGAGAGACAGCTCGGCTCGAGCCCGATGACGCACACACCCTCACGCACGAACGGACGCAGTTCGTCGAGAATAGCGGTTAGCTGTTGCTTGGCGCGATCGAGAAGACCGAAGTCGTAGAGCGGACGCCCGCAGCAGACTTGGCGCTTCGGAAGGATTACGTGATAGCCCGCATCCTCGAGAACCTCGACCGCCGCTCGAGCCGTCTCCGGATGAAAGTGATTGTTCCAGGTATCGGGCCACAGAACAACGCGTTCGTTGCCCGTGTTGCGCGATGGGTGCCGAGCGTACCAGTCGCGGAACGTTTGCCCGGCGAACATCGGAATCCGCCTCTGGGGCGCGATGCCGGCAATTCGCTTGAGCAGCGTGCTGAACGGCGGGGCCTGCGCGAAGAAATTCGCGATGTCGGGCGCGAGCGCGGCCAGCCTCGCCCAAACGAACATGTACCCGAAGAGCCACATGTGCAGCGGCCGAACTTTTCCTTTGAAGTAATGATAGAGAAACTCGGCCTTGTACGTGGCCATATCGACGTTGACCGGACACTCGTGCTTGCAGCCCTTACAGGCGAGGCAAAAATCGAGCGACTCTTTAACGGCTTCGCTCTTCCAGCCGTTGCGAATCGGATTGCCCTCGAGCATCTCGAAGAGCAGCCGCGCGCGCCCGCGTGTCGAGTATCGCTCTTCCTTGGAGACCATGTAGCTGGGGCACATCGTCCCCTCGTCGTGCTTGCGGCAGACGCCGGCGCCGACGCAACGGTTTGCTGCATAGGCAAAGCTGTTCTTATCGTTTCGAAAGGTGAATTTCGTTTCGGGTTCCCAAGGCTCGTACCCAGTGCCCCAACGCAAGTCTTCGTCGATCGCCTTAGGACGGACCACCTTCCCCGGATTCATCTTATTCTCGGGATCGAAGGCGGTCTTGAACTCCCAGAATGCGTGCACGAGCTCGTCGCCATACATTATCGTCAGCAGCTCGCCGCGCGACTGTCCGTCCCCGTGCTCGCCCGAGATCGAGCCGCCGTACTTCACGACGATGTGCGCCATCTCGTGAACGAAGCGCCGGTATTTCTCGATTCCATCTTTCGTGAAGAGATCGAAGTTGATACTGCAGTGAACGCATGCCTGGCCGAAATGCCCGTAGATCGCGGCGTAATAGCCGTATTCTTGCATCTTCTGCTGAAACTCGCGCAGATAGCGCCCTAAGTTCTCAGGCGACACCGCCGCGTCTTCCCAGCCCGGATAGAAGTCCGGCTGGTTGGGAACTTTCGAAGTCACGCCGAGACCGGCTTCGCGGATTTGAAAAATCTCGTGCATCAACTTCGGGTCAACGATCGTCCGCGAGTCGCGCAGCTGGGTGGTGTGATGGCGCACGTCGGCCACGATGCGCTCCGCTTTTTGGTGCGCGTCCGCGCTCGTATCGCCGCCGAACTGCACGATAAGCCACGCGTGACCGCCGCCGAAGAGATCCCGCTGCTCGTGCGGATTTTTCCCCTTCTCGTGCATGTTCTGAAAGAGCGTTTCGTCCATTCCTTCCAGTGCGTGAGGAACGTGTTCGTTCACGAGGGGAACGTGGTCACCGGCGGTCGCGATGTCGTCGAAGGCGAGCACCGCGAGCGCCGTTTCGCGCGGATTGGGAACGAGACGCACCAGCAGTTCCAGCACGTGCACGATGGTGCCCTCGCTTCCGATAAGCGCTCGTGCGACGTTGAAGCCGTTTTCGGGCAGCAGCTGGTTCAGATTGTAGCCAGAGACTCGGCGGGGAATCTGCGGAAAGCGGCGGCGTACGAGTTCGCCGTAGCGATCCGCAATCCGTTTGAGCTCGGCGTAAATATCGCTGCGGCGGCCGCCCTCGGCAATGATGCGTTCGAGCTCGTCCGGCGAGGTCGCGCCGACGCGCAACCGCGTACCGTCATGCAGCAGCACCTCGACCTCGAAGACGTTCTCTTCCATTCGCCCGGCGAACTGGGCGGGCGTCCCGCACGAGTTGTTTCCGAACATGCCCCCAAGCACGCAGCGGTTGTGCGTCGAGGGCGCAGGACCGAACGTTAAGCCGTGGCGCTGCGCGACGTCGCGGAGATCGTCCAACACGACGCCCGGCTCGACGCGTGCGGTCTTCGCCGCGACGTCGATCTCCAGAATTCGGTTCATGTATTTGCTGTAGTCGAAGATCACGGCGTGATTGCAGCTCGCGCCGGTGAGGCTCGTTCCGCCGCCGCGCGGCGTGACGGGCGTCCCATGGGTGTGACAGACTCTCATCGCAGCCTGTGCGTCGGCCGCATCCTTCGGCAATACGACCGCGATTGGAACCTGCCGGTAGTTGGCGGCGTCGGTCGAGTACATCGCGCGATAGCCATCGCCGAAGTGCACGTCGCCGCGCACGGCCGCACGAAGGTCCTCTTCGAGAGAGCGGGCCGGCGCCTGCAGTACCTTAATCATACGGCGAACTCGATCGCATCGACGGCTTTGAACGTGAGCCCGATTCCCGGACGGGAGAGATCCGGCGCGAGCGCGCCGTCGCGCGGCGAATCCGCGCCGTCGAAGAACCGCCGCTCGATTCGCTCGTGATCGTAGAAATATTCCGCGTGGCGAAGACTCGTCGCCGCTGCGGCCGCGTGCAGAGTGGCGTACGGCGCGCAGTGGCTCGACAGCGGGATGTTTCGCGAGTGGCAGAGCGCGTCGACCGCCATGAAGCCGGTAAAGCCGCCGCAGCGCGTCACGTCGGCTTGCAGCACGTCGGCAGCCTGCATAGAAATCATCCGTTCGAAATCGTCGAGCGCGTAACCGTATTCGCCGTTGCTCACCTCCATCGACGGTGGGGCCATCGCTCGAACGCGTGCATTGCCGGCAAGGTCGCGATGGTCAACCGGCTCCTCGAACCAAACGACGCCGGCTTGAGCGAACTGCGCCGCAATCGCGAGTGCCTCTTTGACGGCGTACCCGCCGTTGGCGTCAACGAAGAGCTGCGCGTCGTTCCCAATAGCTTTACGCACCGTCCCCACGCGCTCGCGGTCGCAAGAGTGATCGCGACCGACCTTCATCTTGACGCGCGGTATCTCGTCCTCGTCGACCCAGCGCGCCATATGGCGAGCGAGCTCTTTGAGGCCATATGACGTAAAGCCGCCGCTCCCGTAGAGCGGCACCTGGTCGCGCACCTGGCCGAGCAGCGTACAAACCGGAACGTCGAGAAGTTTTCCCTTGAGATCCCAGAGCGCGACGTCGAGCGCGGAAACGGCCATCGCCGCGACGCCGCAGCGCCCATTGTTGCGAATCTTGGCCCAAAGCTTCGCGGCGCACGCGCCGGTTTGCATCGCATCGCTCCCAACCAGCGCCTCCGCAAGCATACCGCTGATCAGCCCGGCGGCGGCTGCGTCGGCGTAAGTATATCCGATGCCGGTTCGGCCGCCGGCGTCGATTTCGGCATAAATCATCGTCGTCGAATCCCAGGTCAGCGTTCCATCAGACTCGGGCTCTTCGGTAGGAAACGTATATGCGCGCGAGCGCACCGCAGCAACGCGTGCGGCAGCGCGATCTTGTATCGCAACGGTCATCGGACTATTGCCGCGGCGATCTGCCCGGCAGTATCCCGCTGAGCACCTGCCTGACCGACTCCTTGATAATGCCCGCTGCCTCCGGATCTTTCGGCACAGATTTGAGGAAGTGCATTGCCTCCTCCCGGCTGATATGTGGCGGCAGCGTCGCAATGTTTTCGTTCGCGAGTGCTTCGAACACCACGGGCCGATCGGCGTTCAGTGCGCGGTCCCACGCTTCGCCGACGCGGTCGGGCCGATCGACGCGGATCCCCAAGAAGCCGAGCGATTCGCCGAACGCGGCGTACGGGAAGTCCGGCAGCGGCTGCGTCTCCATGTTACGCGGCGATCCGCCCAATATCCGTTGCTCCCAGGTTACCTGGTTCAGATCGGTGTTGTTCAAAACGAAGAAGATGAGGCGAGGGTCGCTCCAGCGGTTCCAGTAGCGATAGACGGTGATGAGCTCGTTGATGCCGTTCATCTGCATTGCGCCGTCACCAGCGAACGCGATCACCGGCCGGTCTGGAAAGGCGAACTTTGCCGCGATCGCATAGGGCACCGCCGAACCCATCGTGGCGAGGCTACCAGAGAGCGACAGCTTGTTTCCGCGGCGCATCGTCAGAAATCGCGCCATCCAGTTCGTCGGCGTACCCGCATCGCCGGTCAAGATCGCGTTCGACGGCAACCGCTCGTTGAGCGAATAGAAGTAGAGCATCGGATTGACGGGGTCGGCTTCGATGTGGGCGCGCCGCGCCTCGATATCGCTCCACTCCGCTTTATCCTTAGCGATCCGTTCGCGCCAGCTTCCGTCGCTCTTTCGGTCGAGGTGCGGCAGCAGCGCGCGCAGCGTCGCCGCGGCGTCGCCGGCGAGATTGACCTCCACCGGATAGCGGAGACCGAGATTGCGGGGATCGAGATCGATCTGAACCGCCCGCGCGTCGCCTTCCTTCGGAAGAAACTCGGCGTAGGGGAAGTTCGTGCCAATCATAAGCAGCGCGTCGCACTGGGCCATGATATCGGAGCTTGGACGCGTTCCGAGCAGGCCGATGGTTCCGGTGACCCACGGCAGGTCGTCGGGGAGCACGTCTTTTCCGAGGAGTGCCTTGGCGCAACAGGCTTTCAGCGTGTCGGCAACGTCGATCAGCTCGTCGTATGCATGCTTCGCGCCGGCGCCGGCCAGAATCGCAACGCGCTCCGCGCCATTGAGCAACTCGGCGGCACGGCGCAGGTCGGATTCCTGCGGAACGACAATCGGTCGAGCATAACCCACGCCGCTGTGAAGTGTATTGTGCTTTTCGGGCGGCGGAGCGTAGCGTTCTTCCTGAAGGTCTTTCGGAAAGATCACCGTGGCGACGCCGCGCATGCCGATGGCGGTTCGGAAGGCCCGATCGACGACGTGGCGCGTCGCCGCCGTGCTCGCAATCGTCGCCGCGTATTCGCTAACGTCGTGAAAGAGCGTCTGCAAATCTACTTCTTGCTGATAGGAGCCGCCGAGCGCCGTAGTTGCCGCTTGGCCGACAATTGCGACGACGGGCGCGTGGTCGTTCTTCGCATCGTAGAGGCCATTGAGCAGGTGGATGGCGCCGGGCCCGGAGGTTGCCATGCAGACTCCGACTTCGCCCGTGAACTTGGCGTGGGCGCACGCCATGAACGCCGCCATTTCTTCGTGACGGACTTGGATAAACTCGAGCCGATCGCTAAAGGCTTCGAGCGAACCGATCAGGCCGTTGATTCCGTCTCCGGGATAGCCATAGATGCGCTGAACTCCCCAGTCGATCAGGCGCTGCAAAAGAAAGCCGCTCGCAGTCGGTTGTGTCATTTCATCTCCTCTGCCCGTTTTTTACCCGCCACGCATAATCGCGACACGCGCAGGACCGAAGCAAGAACGCGCGAGCTAGGCATCAATCGGCCGGCACTCGGGTAGGTATAGCGCAGCTTGCGGATACTTGCACTCAACCTTCGCGCCGGGGGAAACGCCTCGACAATCCCGCCCATCGTCCGCCGCGTCGCATATCTCGATGCCGACACCGTCGTTTTTTCGGAGTACCGCGACACGCGCGCGGGCGCGCTCGTGCGAGACGAGCTGCGCCGCATCGGGCTGAACCACCAGGCGGACACGCCCGCAACGCGCGGTAACGGCGTCCTAGTCGCCTCGGCGACGCCTTTCGAGGCGGTGCCCAATCCGTTCGGTCTCTCCGACGACGAGTATCCCAATGCCGTTTTGCAGGCCCGATTCGGCTCGCTGGTGCTGTACGGGGTCTATTTGCCGGGCCAGGACCGAAAGCGCCCGCACCTGCGCTGTCTCATCGCGGCCGCCAACCGCCATAACGAAATCGGCGACTGCGCGACGTGTATCGGCGACCTCAACTCGGGTCGCAACGAGACGGATATCGAGATCAACGTCCGGTCGGGACGGCTGCGAGACGAGTTCAGCACCGCAGACCTCTACCGCGAGCTTGAGGAGCAGTGGACGGAAGCTTGGGCGCACTTTCATCCCGGCCAGTACGACTTCAGCTGGTATCCCTTCCGAAAGGACCCTGGCTTTCGGAGCCGCTCGGGTTGGCGAATCGACAAGGCCTTCGTATCGCCATCGCTCCTGCAGAAGACGCGAGCGGCCGAGTACGATCACGTTTTTCGCACAGACGGCCTCTCCGATCACTCGGCTCTAGTCGTGGATTTCGAAATCGACGCGTTAAACGAACGTCTCGAGGCGGAATGATCGTCGCATGCCGCCGGGAGGCTTACGATCGGATCATAAGGCCCGCGATCAAGAGCTCGATCGCTGCGTCAACGAGATAGACCGGCGAGATGCGCCGCCTGCACGCGTATACGACGTCGATGCCGGCAAAAGATAGTGCCGACGTGCAAGCGAGCGCTATCGAGGCCGGCTCCTCATCTTCGGCGAAGCTGCTGAGCCCGAGCGAAAGGCCGATCGAAGTCGCGAGCAATCCGACCATCTGCACCAGCCACCGGTCGCGCTTCTTGCCGGTCATTGCTTCGAACAGCCTCATCGAAAGCAGCGGCGTCATGCCGGTGACACAATAGTAAACCGCTTGAAATCGTAAGAGTCTCCGCCGGTTACGCATCCCCTTTGGGCTGTCGTCCGATTATTTCTTACCGCGTTTCTTCTCGAACTCTTTATGCCCGCGCTCGATGAGCTTGTAGGCATCCTTGCGGGAGCACTGACCCTCGAACGTAATCTTATTTCCCTCTTCCACCGAATACTCGATTAAGAAGCGCTCGATACCCTCGAGGGTCTCTTTGGGGATGTCGCCGAGGCTGTCGAACTCATCGGTCTTGAGCGCGACGCCCTTGTGGCGCCGCGGACAAGCCACGAGCCGGTTGTTCTTCACGCCGTTCTTCTTGAGTAAGATGCCGCCGATGACGCGGACGTCGAGCAGACAGCCTGAGAACGTCGGCGCATCGTTGAGCACGATGACGTCGACGGGGTCACCGTCGTCGCCGAGCGTCTGCGGAATGAACCCGTAGTCGTACGGCCACATAAGGCCCTCGGCAAGAGTCATTTTCAGCCGCATAATTCCGTACTCCGGATCGAACGCGAATTTATGACGAATGCCTGCCGGGGTCTCGATCACCGCGAAAACGATGTCCTTTTCTTTCGGTACTAAGGTCGGAATCATATCGTAGTTCGTGGGGTTGACGGCCGTACTCATGGTTGCCATCTACCCAATCCGGCAACCGGCTCAACGGTGCGCTTAGGGTACGGCCTGTACAACCGAAAGAAACTCGTTCAAGTAAGCGCCGAGAAGGCTCCCTTAATAGGCCAGCTTCGATGTCAGAAATGCGATCAGTGTCTCAAAAGCATCGCGTGAATCTTGATCCTTTTGATTGAACTGACTGGTGAAGACCGAATGCGCGTCGGGGCAGGTTGGTGGAACGTTAGCGTTCCCGACGACCCTCGATCCGCACTCTGCCGCAACTTCGTGGAGTCTGCTCATTCGCTCCAACGGAACGACCGGATCGTTTGCGAAGCGAAATGCGGCGATCTCCATTCCTCGCTGCAGGCGTTTCCTCAATGCGGCCTCCTCCGCTTCGCATAACCCTAGCGCCGATCGGTTCTCCGGCTGCCACGGTATTGGGAAGGGCAACGCAGGTTCGGAAACGACGGCTGCCAGCAGATGCTCGTCGGCCGCCATCGCTAACGCGAAATTCCCGGTTAAGCATAAACCGACGACGCCGATCCCGCCGACTTTCGGATCCTGCAGGCGAGCCTCCCGATAGACGCACGTGCCAAGCTGCCGAACCCAATCGATGATCGGACTCGACCGGTGCGCGCTCAAGCAGTTAAACTCTCTACCGAGACAAACCCTGACGGTTTGGACGATCTTATCGAGCTGCGTCGGGTGACTGTTCGGCGTCCCGAACAGAACGGGGACGAACGCGGAAAAGCCGCGTAGCGCAACGCGATGAGCGAAAGCGAAGAGCGCCGGGCTCGCGCCGTTGATCTCGTGCAATATAACGACCGGCGGACCGTCGCCGGCCGTAAAGACCGGCGGAACGCGGCTGCCGTAGGCCGCCGTACAACGAGTCCAGGGCCGAAAGTATTGAAACGCGGTGCTATTCGCATTGAAGTCACACGGCGACGGCATTTTCATCGTTTCAGCCTTCCTCTTTGCCGCCCGCGGTTACTGCGGCTTCATGCTCTCGATTCGTTTAATCCCCGCCGCGGCAGCAGCGACGCCTTGAGCGGCAGCGAGGCGATACCAGTAGAGGGCTTCCGCGTTGTCCTGCGGCACGCCATGACCGTGTTCGTACGCGTATCCGACGTCGTTTTCGGCATCGCCGTTGCCCTGCGCGGCGGCGATTCGGAACCAGCGCATCGCCTCCGCGTATTGAGGCGTGGCCTCGCCGAAGTAGCTAGTGTGGCCGAAGTAGTATAAGAGCCCGACGTCGTTTTCCGCATCGGCGTCGCCTTCGGCGGCGGAGAGCTGATACCAATGTATCGCGTCCGCATAGCTTTGGACGACGCCGTGACCGTAGTTGTACATGTCGCCGAGCGTGTCTTCGGCCGCCGCGCTTCCGCCGGCCGCCGCGAGCAGAAGCCAACGTGAAGCGTGCGCGGTGTCCTGCATCACTGCGGGTCCGTAGACGTCGACGTATCCGATCGCGTTCTCGGCCTCGGGAAATCTCGCCGCGGCGGCGGACTGGAAGTAGCGCATCGCGCGAACGGCATCGGCCGGCATGCCGTCTCCCCAATAGAGTCGCATTCCGAAGTTGTACTCGCCGTTCGCTGCTCCCGATGCTGCCGCCGCTGCATCCTCTGCTGCGGTCATCTTCGCGGTTGTCTGGGCGCTCATATCGTACGAAATCGCCGGATTAGCTTCTGTCAAGAGGTCCACGCGCCGCACGAACGCGGTGGGCCCGAGCAGCAGCGCGGTCACGGTACCACGGCTTCGGCTCACCGTCGCACTCCCAGCCGCGATATCGACGGCATAAGCGGCGGCGTGTCCGACGAGTTCGAAACCGGGGCCGAAAAAGCGGAACCGATCGGATCGGTCGTCGATCTCGACGCGACCCGGTGACAACGTCGCGACGCTCTGATACGAGCCGGTGTAGTGGAACGCCGCGGTCGCCCCTTCGAGCGTGACGGTTCCGATATCGGCCGCGCCCACGCGAATGCGTACGCCGGCCGGCACGACGGCTTGCACGTCGCCGGGCAGTGCAGCGCCCTCCTGGAGACCTCGCCGGAGCACGGTCCCATCGAGCGCTCGCAGCGTTGCTCCGGGCTCACTCGTGACCCGCGCACCGTTCTTTACAATCTCCTCAATCCGCAAGGCCGGCGCTGCGGGGTCGGCAAGCGTAGCGCTCGCTGCGAAGAGTGCGCCTGCCGCAAAAAGGAAAGCCGCTATGCGGTTGCGCCCCGCGTGCGATTTTCTCACTCTGTCAAAGACTGTTGGCCGAATGGAAATGTGACTTCGATTTCGCTTATACTTGCAGCACTTAGAGCCGCAAGTTTGGAGGGAACGACATGGCCGATTCGAGTCTGCTGATGCCCGGCGCCGACGATGCGTATCGCCACTCGCGCGAACGCTTGCGCGAAGCGGAGATCGATTTGCGCGACCGCGTCGAGGCCGTAGCTGCCATGCGTCGCGGCCTGCCGCCGGGCCCCTGCGTTCCCGAGTATTTCTTCATCGAGCACGGCAACCGCGTTGGGTTATCCGAGCTGTTCGATGACGGCAAGCCATATCTGATCGTTTACCACTTGATGTACTGGTCGAAGGACGACGAGTTCTGCCCGATGTGCACGATGTGGATCGACGGCTTCAACGGAATCGCGCCTCAGGTTACCCAGCGCGCGAACTTCGTCATCGCCTCTCGGGCGCCGCTCGAGACGCTCGAAGCTTGGGGCCGGCGCCGCGACTGGAACCGCCTGAGGCTGCTCTCGGATGATGGGCCGGCCTTCGCGCGCGACATCGACGCCGAAGATGCCGAGGGTAATCCGGATTCGACGGTCGTCGTCTTCGCGAAGGATGGTGATGCGGTTCGCCACGCGTACACCGCGCACCCAATGCTTGCGGATCGCGAGCGCGGAATCGACCTCCTCTCACCCGTTTGGCACCTTTTCGATCTCATGCCTTCGGGACGCAATGACTGGTACCCGAGAAACGAGGCCTTCACCACGGCCAGTCCCAAGTAAGCCCCGCCACGCTCCCCGCAAGGCAGCCGGTTAGCCCGAAGAGAACCAGCGCGCCGCCGCCTAGTGCAAAAAGAGCGATCGAGTACGCGCCGATAAGAACGAGCTCCGTGCATTGCGCGTTACGTACGTTGCGTTTGCCGAGCATGAAAAGCGCGAGCGCTGCGGCGGCGCATACCGTTACGAGAAATCCCAAACGTCCTAAGAAAGCGGCGCGATCGACCGGGCAGTATCGCGACGCCAAGTCGTTGGCGACGGCGGCAGATAGAGAATCGACGCCGAGCGCAAGCTTCACCGCCGCTAGAACAGTCGCTGCGACTGGCACCAGGAAATACTAAAAAGCATGAGGCCCACGTCGGCGAGCGCAAATAGAAGTGCAACGCCGGCGCCGGCGAACGCTAGCGCTCGGCGTACGGCGCCCCTCAAGCGAAGGACTCCGAGCGCGAGCAGTCCGATCGACACGAGGCACGCCAAGACGATCAGGATCCAGCCACTCATCATTCCGACCGCGTGCGGGCTCAGGCAGACCAATGCGTCGATACCGCGCGGCACATCCGGCGCAACGAGCCCGAGCGAAGGCGCGGCCGATTCATAGCACCAGCGAAAGATCGTTCCCCCGACTCCGACGGTCAGCAAGATGAAGCACGCGAGGGCGGCGAACGCAAAAACTACCATGCGACGGCGCGTTCGATCCCCGATATCGCGTCGTAGGGAGCGCAAAAGTGTCACCGCTCCGGCGGTTAGCGCGACGAGAAGCGCCCACAACGCGATAAGGCCGCGCGCATCTTGGCGCACGCAATAGCGCAAGGCCAAACCGTGAATCACGTCCACCGGAGCCGGCGCTTCATGTGCTTCATTACGATTTATTGTCTTCCACTAGTTGAATTGCGAAACATTTTTGCAGGTGTACCGGCGTGCTTAAGGCGCCCTTTACTCTAACGCTGTTAGAGTGAAACGAAACGTCAGGAGGCGCGTTGCAGCATGAACAACATCCGAGGCGCGGCCCTTTTCCCGATTGTCGCTTTGTTGAGCTCGTGCTCCAGCGGAGGGTCGCTGCCGTCGCACTTTGGCGGCGCGGGGTCGCCGAACGGTGCGTCCGGCCCGAGCACGAAAATCAGCCACGTAATCATTCTCATTCAAGAGAATCGAACGTTCGACAACCTCTTCCACGGGTACCCGGGTGCCGATTTCGCCGACACCGGCGTAACCCATACGGGGAAGGTCGTCCGGTTGAAACCGGGTCACCTGGTCGAACTTTACGACCTCGGGCACACGCATGCAAATTTTGAAACCGAATACGACGGCGGCAAAGACGACGGCTTCGACGAGGTTGCGACATCGCCGCCGACGACGTCGGACTTATCTCCATATCAATACGTCGTGCGGTCGGAGGTGCGTCCGTATTTCGATATCGCGCGCGAGTTCACGCTCGGCGACCACAACTTCGCATCGCAAAACGGTCCCAGCTTCCCGGGGCACGAGTACCTCATCGCCGGCCAGGCCGCCGGCGCGTACGACGATCCAAGCGACGAGGAGCCGTGGGGCTGCGACGCGCCTCCTTCGGCTACGGTGCCGGTTTATAGCGGCGGCTCGTACGGAAGCGTTTATCCCTGTTTCGATTACGCGACGCTCGGCGACGAGCTCGACGCCGCCAAGCTGTCGTGGCGCTACTACACGACGCCCGGAACCAAGTACGGCGTCGAACTCCTGCCCGATCCGTACGACGCGGTCAAGCACATTCGTGAAGGCTCGGATTGGGCGAACGATACCGTCGATCAGCCGCTGCAGATCGTCGACGATATCAAGAAAGGCAAGCTCGCCTCGGTCTCGTGGGTGAACTCGCCGGCGCTCGCTTCGGACCATCCGCAACTCAACGACGGCGACGGCCCTTCTTGGATCGCCTACGTGGTGGATGCCCTCGGAAAGAGCAGCTACTATCAGAACACGGCGGTCCTTGTGACGTGGGACGATTGGGGAGGCTGGTACGACCACGTCGCGCCTCAAGAGTACGGATTCCTCGGGCTCGGCTTCCGCGTCCCGCTGCTCGTCGTCTCCGCGTGGTCGAAGCACGGCTACATCTCGAGCCAGCCGCACGAGTTCGGAAGCATCTTAAAGTTCGTCGAGGGCGTGTACGGGTTGCCATCGCTCGGACAGCGCGACGCATACGCGGACGACCTTTCCGATTGCTTCGATTTCAACCAAACGCCACCGAAGTTTGTCCCCATTCACCTCATCACGAATCCTTACGTGCTTAGGAAGAGACTCTCAGCGGACAAGGGTCCGAACGACAACTACTAGGAGGCCGCGGAAACGTATGAATCTTCGCTCCATCGCAGCGTACGCTGTTAGCATTCTGCTCCTGAGCGCCTGCGCGTCCGTGCAGCAGAGCTCTCCAAGTGCCCCAGGCGGAATGCCGCCCCAATCACCTCGTTCAAACCAGCCGCTGAACGCGAGCGGCTGCTACGGTACGTTCGGCGTCGAAGCCGTGCCGTGTCCCGTTCGTTTGAGGAAGAGCGACGGCGGCAGCGTCACGGTTAGCATTACCGGACCGCAGGTCGTGTTCGCCGCGATCATCGGCAGCGATTGTGCCGGCCCCGGCTCAGTTTGCAACGTCCAAGGGTCGACGAGCAACCCAACGCAGTTTCGCATCTGGGCCGTCAAGGGATCGAACGCATGCGGAACCGCTTGGGTGGTTTTCGTCGGCATCAGCGCGACCGGCACCGAGATCGGCACCGCGACGGTAAAGGTGATCAACAAGCTCTGCTGACGCGCTCCGGGCTAGGAAACCGCAAGCTGGCCAACTTAACACTGCTGGGAGACCTGCGCGCCGGAATAGATTTCGATCGCGCCATACCCCGCGCCGGTGATCGTCGTGCCGGCGAAGAGCTCGCCGATGCGCGACAGCACACCACCGTACGGTCCCTGCGTCGCAATCGCATAGCACGGTGGAAACATGAGGGCGAGATGACCGACCGTGACGATTCCGAATGCCGTATACGGTTGATTGACCTCGATCTGCTCGGCGGTCAGACCGCCTTTAGAACCGAACTTCGTGCCGAAATGCGTTCCCGCGAGGAAGTGCAGATTCAAGTAAAAGATCGCAGTTCCCGAACCGAGCTGGGGCTGGTCATAAATGTTTTGGGTGCTGCTCCGCAGGACGAGCTCTGCCTTTCTATCGACGCCCGGGTACTCGATCGTTCCACCAAAGCCGTGAAACTCCGGAACGCAGAGCGAACCGCGACGCTTTCGCAACTCGACCTTTAGTTGGGCATACTTCCTCGCCTTTCGCTGTCCCGCGCAACCCGGAGGCGTGGCCGCGCGCGTCGAAAATGCGGTTGAGGCCGGCAAGCCGCCCCCAACCTGACCGCACGCCGAAAGAGCCACCGTAGCTACAAAAACGAGTACCCGCTGAAGCGTATTCATTCCGTGTTGTCCCCCACCTCAGACTTTCTTCATCAAGCTCGCTTACACTGCGTGGCGCCTACCTCGCTCCAGTCCCTTGCAAGGAGAATCAGCTTATGCGGTTTAGAGCGATTTCGATCGGTGTCGCGATGACTGCGGCCGTCGTTCTCTCGGCCGGCACCGCGATGGCACAAGGTTACAGCGGAACCTGGCCAGTCACCGTCACTCACTCGCAGCACAGCAACGGCACGTACTGCCTGACGCTGACCGACAACGGCAGCGACGGCTGGCGCCACAGCGGGTTCGCAACGCTGGTCATCGGCAGCTCGAAATTCCCGTACGGCACGTTTCAGGTGATCGACCGGACCCTTGTGGCGACGATCCAAGCCCAGGGATACGGCCAAAATGCGGGTCTCGTTTTCATAGGCTCCGCCGAACGCGGCAAAATCGGTCCGGGAGTCTTCGAAGATGTCTACGGCGGCGAAGATTTCGATTCGGGGGCGCTGTCGTTTGGGATGAAGGGCGGCTGCTAGCCTGATCGTCCACGTCGTCGACGGAACCTACGAGCTCTTTCGGCATTTCTACGGACTGCGCCGCGCCACAAAGGGAAAGGACCGACGATTCGGCGCGGCCGTCGGGGTGCTCAACACGGTGCTGTATATGATCGGCGACGGAGCGACGCATATCGGAGTGGCCACCGACCACGTGATCGAGTCGTTCCGCAACGCGCTGTGGGGCGGTTACAAAACCGGCGAAGGAATCGAGCCCGCGCTGCGCGCCCAGTTCGAGCCGCTCGAGAATGCGCTGCGTGCGATGGGGGTTGCGGTGTGGGCGATGGTCGAGCTCGAAGCCGACGACGCGCTGGCCTCGGCTGCGGCTATTGCCGCGCAAGACCCTCGCGTAGAGACGATCTGCATTTGGACGCCGGACAAGGATCTCGCACAGTCCGTCCGCGGCGATCGTATCGTGCAAATCGACCGCAGGAGTAACGCCGTCCGTGATGCGACCGGCGTGCGCGCGAAGTTCGGAGTCGAACCGGAACTGATACCCGATTACCTCGCGCTCGTCGGCGATTCGGCCGATGGGTATCCCGGCATCGCCGGCATCGGGCCGAAAGGCGCGGCAACGCTCATCAACCGCTACGGCGCGATCGAGCAGTTTCCGCCCGAGGTACTCGGCGAGCGCCAACGGCCCGCGCTGTTATTCAAGAATCTCGCAACCCTGCGAACCGACGCGCCGCTCTTTGCGAACGTCGACGAGCTGAAGTGGCAGGGGCCTACCGCCGAATTCCCCGCCATGTGCGAGTGGCTCCATGCGCCGGAGCTCCTCGAGCGCGTCGCGAAAGCCGCGCAACGCAAATCGCAGCCTGCCACGGAGGCGTAATGATGTCTAGTATTGGCTTAGCGCGCGGGAGAGCCGCCGAGAATCGCGGCGGCCTTTGTGAAGGCGGTTTTCCACGCGACGTGGTGCGCAGCGTACGTGTCGTAGTAGGGATCGTCGGCCGTCAGCCAGTCCTGAGGATAGATCTCGAAGACTTGCGCGTGATTATACATCGCGTAGGGCAGTAGTTTCGGCAGCGGCGCGATGTGCGTTCCGGGTTGCAGCGTGAAGTTGATGGGCTGAAACTCGAGCGGCACCTGGCCGGCGTGCGCCTGGAACGCACCGCACCAGTATTCTTGCGACGTGCACGATCTGACGATCCACCCGTAATGACCGGAACCCAGGTTTTCCGTTCCGAAACCCACCCCGTTCTTAGCGGCAACGTTGGCAACTTCGCCGACGACGTCGAACGGCTGCGCCGGGTCGTTAAAGGGATTTAGCGCGACGAGCTGCTGCACCGTCGAGTTGTGACGCCGCGCATCTGCGGCGATAAAGGCCGTTAGCCGTGCGCTGAACTGCGCCCAAAATTTGGCCGACAAGCCGTAGCTCTGCCATAGTGCGAAGCAGTTACCGTCGGCTCCGTGCTGTGGAAAGTCCTCGGCGCCGGCGCCCAAGCCGAAGCGCATGTAACCGACGTTCGACTCGCTTCCGTAGTGCGCGATGGCGGCGCCGATAAATTTGTGCCAGGGCGCGGCATAGCCTTGTTCCCAATACACGGGAGTGGGTGGTGCGGCTTTGCCGTTGCCCGGATCCGAACAGGTGATGACGTCGACGTGGTCGGGACCGGTCTGCGCAAGCACCCACGGCGGAGTTGCGTGATCCGTCGTGCCGACTTCGTCGACGCCGACAAAGAGGAGGTTGACGATCTTCTTCGCGGCAATCCACGGCTGCATCGCCTGGTCGATCGTCGCAAAATCGTATTGGGGCGATGCGCCTGGGCCCTTGTCGACTGCCGACCATAGCACGACGATGCTCGCGCCGCAGAGATTGCGGTCCTTCGGAAGATACGTCAGAATGCTGGGCTCTTTCTTGATCTCGTCGATGCCGTCTAACCAGACCATGAGCCCGTGCACGGCATCTGGGTCGGCGGCGTTCGGAGCCTTCTGCCGGCACGAAAATGCCGCGCTGGTCGCGGCGGCCGCAGCCCCGTTTCCGAGCGGAGTCATCGTCACAGCACTCGAGGCCGAGCAGCCCGCCACGCAGAGCGCGGTGACGAGCGAAACATCCGTGAGTCGCATAAAACGTCCTTGTTCTTGCTATCGAGAATCCAAGGCAGCCCGCGGTGAGAAACCGCAGGCAACCACCCGAACTATATCACAGATTTCCGCCTAGGTCGCTGCCTGCAGCGACGACGAGCGCGAGCGGAAGGCGAGCGCGGATGCGCTCGCCTTCCTTTGGTTCGTTGTATCGTCGAGACTAGTACGCAGTGATGCCGTCTGGAGTTCCCCATCCGGCCGGGCCGCTGTACTTCTTATAACCGCCGTCCATCTTCGAAAGGCCGGCCTGGCAGAGATAGTTGCTGCAGCTTCCGTCGCTGCCGGAAGTGATTTGGTGCAGCTCGTGCTTGCGCTGCCTTCCGGAAAGATTCCAGAACCTTTCACCTCCGTTGGTGAACTTCGACTCGTTGCCGCGAAGACCGACGATACCGGCCGTGAGGGGCGCGGCCACGCTGGTCCCGCAGACGCCGATCCAACCGCCGTACAAACCGATGTACTCCGCGACGCCCGGGCTGCAGCCGGCCTCAGCCGAGACGTCGGAGATCGTCTTGCCGGTACAGTCGGGATCGTGCTGCCATTTCGGCTTGGGCGTCGTGGTCGCGCAGCCCGCTCCCGCGCCGTCCCAGACGGTTTCGGAGTAGTTCGACCCAGACTGCGCGAGCTGCGTGCCGCCTACTGCAAAAACGTTTGCAAGCGCCGCCGGCCACTCGATCTCCGGATACCCCGAATCGCCCGAGGAGGCTAAATACGCGACGTGCGGCGTGCTAAAGTAGGTTGGGAAGTTCGAGTCGCCGCAGTTCTCGCCGTAGTTGAAGCTGCTGCATCCCCAGCTGTTGCTGAGGATTTTCGCGCCGAGTTTAACGGCGGTCGCTTCGGCCTTCTCCAAGCCGCAAACGACGCCGCCGCAGTTCCCGCCTTCGATGAGATAGATCGTACACAGCGGACAGCTTGCCGAGACCATTTGAATGTCAAGGTCGGTCTCGACGCACCACCCGAAGTCCTCGCAACTCTCGGGATAATTAGATTGCTGTCCCTCTTCGTTGTATTTCTGGAACGACGCGGTCCCTAGCCCAAATGTCGTCCGATAGGTCGACAGGTCCGTCTGGGCGTCCGGCAGGTCGCCGAGCTCGATGAGCGCGACGATCGTTCCCGATCCCTTGCCCAACGAACTCGATAAGTTATAACGAGTCTCCAAGTCGATCGGCCGCCATCCACAGCTGCCGCTCGACGGCGAGCAGTCGGGCCGTATGCCCTTGGTTACAACCAACACGTGGCACTGCACGCCGCCGGCGAGCTCTTTGCAGACGCGCTTGGCTTCGTGCTTTGATTGCCACTCGGGCACGAAGTGCGCGGCGCGAGAAGATCCGGTCTGCGTTGCGGTGCCGGAGGTTGGAACATTCGACGATCCGGCCGCGTTACAGCCGGCGATCGCCAGCGCCACCACCAGCGAAAAAAGCCTCAAAGGTCCGTTCACAAATGCTCCTTTACATGAATCGGTCTGGGAAACCGAGGTATTCCTCAGGCGAGCGCGTCCCACCCGTACTCGAGCAAGGGCCTCGCCTGCTTGACCAGAGCAACGCTCTTCTCGATGATGTCCTCCTTGGTGAGGTCGGCGTCGGTGAGCTTTTCGCTGACCATGAATGTGGCGGTTTTGAAATACTCGGCGATTGGACTCTCGGCGAACGCCTCGAATCCGCGAGGCATGCGCTTGAGCTCCGGCTCTCGATCGGAGAAGGCGAGACCATTGCGCTGCAGTGCGCGCACGACGTTTTGAAAACGCTTTGGCTCGGTGGCCATCGCCTCGCGCCAGCGCTGAAGCGGCTGCTTGTCGAGCTGGTAGAAACCGGCGACCGCGAACGACTCCTTCGGCGCGACGTGGACGTAGAGACCGCCGGGCGCACCACGAATGCCGCGGTACGGAAGATACGTTCCGAGGTTGGTCTTGTACGGACTCTTGTCCCGCGAGAAGCGCACGTCTCGATAGATGCGGAATCCTACACGCGATGGATCGGCGTCGATTGGAATCTTCGCTTTACGCAACGCGCGCGCGAGATCGACGGTCAACGCTCGCAGCGGCATCAGGCACTCGCGCTCGTAGAGTTCCTTGCGAGACGCGAACCACGCCCGGTCGTTGTTCTTCTTCAGGTCACGCAGAAACTTGAG
>DATASC010000101.1:0-11513 GCA_036269355.1 Candidatus Cybelea sp.
GATCGAAGATGCGGCGGCGCAGCTCGAGTTCGACAACGAGAAACGCGTGATGGAGCGCGCGGTTGAACTGATCGGCGAGAGCGCGTAGAGACCGATCGTCAGCCGCTTGCGACAACGTCCAGTTGGACGAACCGATATCGCACACCGAGATCGCGAAGCAGGGTGACGAGTCGCGCGAGCGGAAGCCCCATCACCGCGAAATAGTCTCCATCCACGCGCTCGACGATCGTCGCGCCGAATCCTTGAATCCCGTACGCGCCCGCCTTGTCGAACGGCTCTCCGCTTGCTACGTACGTCGCGATCTCTTCGCGCTGAAGCGGATAGAAGCGGACCCGCGTCGTCGAGCGTTCCTCGGTCGGCGTGCCGGCGCCGGGAATTGCGAGCGCGAAGGCGGTGTGGACGAGGTGTTCGCGTCCGGAGAGGCTGGTCAGCATGGCGGAGGCTTCCGCTGCGTCGCGAGGCTTTCCGAGCGCGACGCCGTCCAGGTCGACCACCGTATCGGCGGCGATCGTGGGGCCGGCGAGCGAATCCCCGCGCTGCATCGCCGCACGCAGCTTGGCCGCCGCGTGGAAGCTCGCCAGCTCCGCCGGCGGCAGCGGCACCGCCGCCTCGTCGTAGCCGCTGGCACGCACCTCCACGACTAGACCGAGCGAGCGCAAGAGCTCTAACCGGCGCGGCGATGCGCTCGCCAAAACGATGCGCGTCAGCGCCACGTTAGAAATAGAGCTTGCCGCCCGTCTCTATGTAGCCGCCCTCGTGACGGCCGCGAGGGTCGCGATGCGTCCAATGAATGACCCCGCCCAACGGGTAGTATTCGTACTCGCCCTTGACGGTGACGCGATCCCCCTGAGCCATGGGTATCGGTCCGGTAAAGTCGGTGTTCGCTTCGACGCGCACGACGACGGTGCAGCCCGACGCAGGTCTGAAGAGGAAGCCCTCGTGTGGACTCACGCGTCCTTGCTGCACGCCCAAAACGCGCGTCACCGTTCCCTCGGCGACGACTTCTACGTGCGAGCGGCCCGCGGAATAGGCGTCGCAGAGAACGCGGTCGTCGGGGGTCTGGGTCGTCGAACAAGCCGCTGCAACCACCGGCAGAATCGCCAGCGCAATTGCCGCGCTACGCCACGCCATTGCCGTCGAAACCGTAGAGGCGGTGGGCGGCGATGTATCGCCAAACCGGCTCGGGGACGAGATAACGGACGCTCCGGCCTTGCGCGAGCAAGCCCCGCACGAGACTGGCCGATTCGGGAATCTCCGGAAGGTTGAGGGTCGCCACCCGTTCGCGCAGCGCCGGCTCGATCGCGTCGAGGACGCGCGCCAGCGCATCCGATTTTACTCCGGAACGCGGTGCGATGACGAATCGTTCGAGCGATTCGACGACTTCGTCGAGCCGCACCCAATTCGCGTTGACCAGCGAATCTGCACCGATGATAAACGTAAACTCGGAGCCGGGATATTTTGCGTGCAGCAGCGGAAGAAGATCGGCCGTGTAGCCGCTTGCGTTGTCGCGCAAATCCGTGTCGTCGAGCTCGAACGCATCGTTGTTCTCGATCGCACCGAGAATCATCGCGCAGCGGTGGGCCGCGTCGGCCTGCGGCTTGTTGCGGTAGTGGTGGGCGCCGGTCGGAACGAAGAGGACGCGATCGAGCCGCTCCAGCAGACGCGCCGACTCCGCCACGAAGCAATGTGCGTTGTGAATTGGATCGAACGTGCCGCCGAAGACGCCGACTCTCATGAGTAGGTAAACTCGTACGGCCCAATGCGCACGGTATCCCCTTCAGCCGCCCCCAGCTCGACGAGACGCTTTTCGACTCCCATCCGTTCGAGAGCGCGCTCGAAACGCGCGAGACCTTCATCGGAGTCGAAGTTGGTCATCGCCGCGAGCCGCTCGACGCGCTCGCCCGAGATGACGAAGGCGCCGTCGGGTTCGCGTTCGACGAGGAAGGCGTCGGGCGCGACGAGCTCGATTCGCGCCGGCCCCGGCGCAGCGACGTCGGGCATCGGGGCCCGTTCTATCGTCCGTGCGACGGCGAGAATCAAATCGCGAACGCCCTCGCCGGTCGCCGCGCTAATGCCGCGGATTTCCGGAAAACTCGGCTGCAGCAGTGCGAACGATTCGCGCGCCTGCGGAAGATCGAGCTTGTTGATCGTCAGCAGCGTCGGCTTTTCCGTCAAGCGAGGATTCCAAGCGGCAAGCTCGCCCTCGATCGTCGTCTTTTCGGCAAGAATCTCGTCGAATGGTTTCGCTCCGTCGAGCAAATGTACGAGAGCGCGCGTGCGTTCGACGTGCTTGAGAAACTGATCGCCTAAACCCACACCTTCGTGCGCTCCCTCAACCAAGCCGGGAACGTCGACCATGACGAACGATACCTCGTCCGAGACGCGAACCACGCCAAGCTGCGGCTCGACCGTCGTGAACGGATAATCGGCGATCTTCGGACGCGCCGCGGAAACGACCGAAAGCAGTGTCGACTTTCCGGCGTTCGGAACGCCGACGATGCCGCAGTCGGCGAGCAGCCGCAGTTCGAGGCGCAACGAAAAACGTTCGCCCTGTTCGCCCTTTTCGGCGAAGCGCGGTGCTTGACGAACGCTCGTCGCGAAGTGCTGATTGCCGAGGCCGCCGCGACCGCCTTTCGCCGCTAAAACGCGCGTACCGGAAAGACTCAGATCGGCGACGAGATCTTCTCCGCCATCCGCGCGCGTTTTGAATACGAGCGTTCCGACAGGCACGGCGATCGTCAGATCGGGGCCGCTGCGACCGGACTTGTTCGAGGTTCCTCCGGCCTTGCCGGATTCGGCCGAAAAACTCCGGCGAAAACGAAACTCGACGAGCGTCGAGAGCTCCGCCGTTGCTTCGATGTAAATGTTTCCGCCGTGACCGCCGTCGCCGCCGGCCGGCCCGCCCTTCGGCACGTACTTCTCACGACGCCACGCGACGATGCCGTCGCCCCCGTCTCCCGCAGCGACCGAAATCGCCGCTTCGTCGATGAACTGCACGGAGCTACGCTTCGCCGCCTAAGAAAAAGGGGCCTAACGGCCCCGTTTCGGACGAGCGGCTGACGTTATGCCGCCGGTACGACCGAAATGCGCTTGCGATCGCTGCTGCTGCTGAACTCCACGACGCCGTCGGTCAGTGCGAAGAGTGTGTGATCGCGTCCGATGCCGACGTTCGACCCCGGATAGAACCGCGTACCGCGCTGCCGGACGAGGATGTTACCGGCCAGAACGTGCTCGCCGCCGAAGCGCTTCACGCCCAACCGCTGTGCGTTCGAGTCGCGGCCGTTGCGGGTCGAGCCGGCGCCCTTTTTCGAGGCAAAAAGTTGAAGATCGAAGTCGAACATAGCCGGCCCATTGTAGCAAAGGGCGGCGAAAATGCAACGGCATCGGCTCCGGTTACCAGCCCTTGCTTGGTTTCCACCCAAAAGTGGGTACGGAAGTATGGGCGGGTCGGCTGTGCTCCCTCTGTACAAACACCAAGCAGCGGTCGGTCCGCTCACTCCCCAAACGCCTAGACCGATCCATTGAAACCGAGAAGGGGTCATGGAGAGTCTTCCCAGCTCCAGGACCCCGGCCTAAGCGAGGAGCCTTCCACAAACGTGCGTTGCCTTATTAAAAAATAACTTAAGTCAACTTATTTGGCAAGAGGTTGTGTGGTTTCGGGGCGCGGGCGCGGCGCCTCGAGGTCGCTCGAGCGCTGCGCTGAATATACCAAGCGCCGGCAGGAGTCCGATTCAAGAGGGATCGCCGGCGATTGAATCCACACCTGTGGACAAGGTTGTGGAAAACCCGTCTTTAGGTACCCTTTGGGACGCCGGTCGGCCCTTATTTCGCCGATAATTTCGGACCCTTTGCGGGGTCCCGTCATAGGCGTTCATAAATCGGAAATTTCCGCGAAATAGCGTGCTCGTCGCTCTGTGGATAAGTGTATAAAGTCGTGCATAGAATCCGCAGGAGCAAGGCTTCATTAAGCCAAGTGGTTGCGCCCTCACGGGGGTGGCGCAGTCTGATTCCTCAAGGGACCGCTGCGTAGTGCTGTTTGCAGAAGCTATTGTACGAGGACGCACAGGATGGCGCTTGCGATCAACTCCGACATCTCCAACGAGCTCTGGCAATCCGCGCTCGACACGTTGGAGCGAACCTTCTCGAAGCCGGTTTTCGAGATGTGGATCAAACCCATTCGCTTCATATCTCTTCACGGCAACGAGCTGCATTTGGCCGTTCACAGCAAGTTTGCCCAAGATTGGGTCGGCACCAAGCTGCGCGCGCAGATGATCGGCGTCTTAAGCGAGCTGTTTGGAACGAGCGTCGAACTTCGGCTCTCCGTAGCCGAGCCGAACGAGAGCGGGCGAGCAAGCATGGGCGTTCAGACGCGCCCGCTTGAGGAATTCCGCACCGCGAATCTTAATGCTCGTTATACCTTCGAAGAGTTTGTCGTTGGTACCTCAAACCGGTTCGCGCATGCTGCGGCGCAGGCCGTCGCGGGTGCGCCCGCGCACGCGTACAACCCGCTGTTTCTCTACGGCGGCGTGGGTCTGGGCAAGACGCACCTGATGCACGCGATCGGGCACCGCGTCATTCAGGACAACCTCGCGGCGAACGTCGTCTACGCTACGTGCGAAAAATTCACCAACGAGTTCATCATCGCACTTCAGAACAACCGCACGCCCGAGTTTCGCAATCGATACCGGCAAGTCGACGTGCTTCTGATCGACGATATTCAATTTCTCGCCGGTAAAGAGACGACTCAAGAGGAGTTCTTCCACACCTTTAACGCGCTTCACGAATCGGGCCGGCAGCTGATTATCTCGTCGGATCGTCCACCCAAGGAAATTCAAACGCTCGAAGCGCGGCTGCGCTCGCGATTCGAGTGGGGACTGCTCACCGACATTCAGGCCCCCGACTTAGAGACGCGTGAAGCGATCCTACGCAAGAAGGCCGGCAGCGAGAACATCCCGGTGCCCGACGAAGTGACCTCGTTCATCGCTAAGGTTATCCCGTCGAATATTCGCGAGCTCGAAGGCGCGTTGATCCGCGTGATCGCATACGCCTCGCTCACAAAGGCGCCGATCACGACGGATCTTGCCGCGGACGTTCTTAAAAGCGCCGTCGCTCAAGCGCCGCTTTACCGGATCACGATAGCGAAGATCAAGGAGACCGTTTCGGGCGCGCACGGCCTTACCGTCAAAGAGATGGACAACGGACGGCGCGATCAGCGGCTCGCCGCTCCGCGGCAGATCGCCATGTACATCGCGACCGAGCTCACAACCTATTCGCTCCCTCAGATCGCGCGCGAGTTCGGAAAGAAGGACCACACCACCGTTATGTACGCGCGCGACAAGATTAAGGAACAGATGCAGCGCGACGAAGCCTACCGGAACAAGATTCGCCAGCTCATCGCCATGTGTCAGAATCCCTGAACAGCCCTGCGCACAGAACCGGGCGCCGCTACGCATATCTTCCCACGCGTACCGGCGGTGTGGAATGGTGTATGGTTCCGGCAACCTCTCCACAGCGTTATCCCACGGAAAAACCCCGGCCACGCCTAGCTAATACCGACTTGTTCGCAGAATGCACCGCCCTACTGCTGCTACGACTTACGTTCTTTACTACTAGGAAAACCCAGACTGACGACCAACGGTGGAAACGATGAGATTCAGCTGCGCTACGAAAGACATCTCGACGGCCGTCGGCGCCGCCAGCAAAGTGGTGAACGCCCACACGACCGTGCCGATCCTTTCCAACGTCTTGCTTCAGGCCGACGGCGGAAAGATCTCCGTGCGCGCGACCGATCTCGAACTGACGCTCGAACACGCCTTCACCGCGCAGGTAGCCGAAGGCGGCTCGGTGACGATTCCCGCCAAACTCTTTGCGAGCTATCTTGGGAACTTGTCTCCCGGGACGCTCGAACTTACCGGTACCCCGACGCGAGCGAGCGTGAAATGCGAGCGGAGCAACTACGATTTCCACGCCCTTCCGGCCGACGAGTACCCGCCGCTTCCGGCAGCGGCCCGGGGCGCGCAGTTCTCAATCGCGGCGAAACGCTTTCGCGACGGCATCGAGGCGACGATCTTCGCGGCCTCCAGTGAAGAGGCGCGAGGAGCGGTGCTCATGGGCACCCTGCTCGAGGTCGACGGCAACGCGCTGACCATGGTCGCGACCGATGGATATCGTCTTGCCAAGTACGTCACCACGATCGAAAGCGCGGCGAGCGGCAGCGAAAAGTATATCGTTCCCTCGCGCGCTCTCGCCGAGACTGCGCGCAACCTGGGTTCGGGCGAGGAGATAGCGATCAGCGCACTGGGAGCGCAGAACAATCAGCTGCAGATGAGCAGCGGCGACGTCGCGATCACCGTGCGGCTCGTCGATGGCCAGTACCCGAACTACCAGCAGGTGATTCCGGCAAAGTTCGACCGGTCGATTACGGTAAGTACCAGCCAGTTTATCGGCAGCCTCCGTCGTGCCGAGCTCGTCGCCGGCGATCGCGCGAGCATGGTGAAGCTCGCCGTTGCAAATCAGACGCTCATCGTTACCGCGAGTTCCGACGTTTCGGGCAACGCCTACGAAGAGCTCGAAGTCGAGCAGACCGGTGACGATCTCACCATCGCATTTAACGCGCGCTATCTCGTCGAGATTCTCAATCACATCAAGAGCGAAAAGACGGCGATCGAGTTTCTCGGGCCGCTATCGCCCGCGGCGATACGCCCGCTCGAACCGCTCGATACGGGGCAGCAGCTCTACGTGCTGATGCCGTTGCGGCAATAAACAGCGAACTTCGGAGCGCGGCCGATAATACGCCCGGGGGTCTCGCGGCGCTATTCGGCGCAAACGAGCGGTTTCGCCATGAAGCCTGGCCTGCTCCGTACGACGTAACGCGCCATCGTCTCACGGTCGGCGACGCGCGCAATCTGTCGACGATCCCCGACGAGTCCGTGCACTTAGTAGTCACCTCTCCGCCGTATTTCACTCTCAAACGCTACGCTCGGCGCGACGGTCAGCTCGCCGAAATCGTGGCCTACGAGACATTCTTGCGCGAGCTCCTCGCAGTTTGGAGCGAGTGCAAACGCGTTCTGGTACCGGGTGGACGAATCTGCTGCGTCGTGGGCGACGTCTGCATTTCGCGCCGGCGCGGCGGCAGGCACTACGTGCTCCCGCTGCACGCGGATATCCAGGTGCAAGCGCGCGAGACCGGTCTCGACTGTCTCACGCCCATCCTCTGGGGGAAGATCGCGAACGGCGTTACCGAGGCGCAAGGAAACGGCGCCGGCTTCTACGGCAAACCGTTTCAACCAGGCGCGGTGATTAAGAACGACGTCGAGTACATACTTTTCTTGCGCAAGGGCGGCGAATATCGCTCGCCCACATACCTGCAAAAGGCGCTGTCGATGCTGACGAGAGACGAGATGCGTTCGTGGCTGGTATCGCTCTGGAGCGACATCAAAGGTGCGTCCACGAAAGACGGGCATCCGGCGCCCTTCCCCGTTGCCCTCGCCGAACGGCTCATCCGGCTATTTTCCTTTGCCGGCGACGTGGTACTGGATCCCTTCGTGGGAACCGGCAGCACCTTGATCGCCGCACTGGAATGCGGTCGCAACTCGATCGGAGTCGACATCGAACCGGAATACGTGGAGATCGCGCGGCGCCGCATGCTGAAGGCCTGCATGAGCCGCCCAGCTTTTGGAGCGACGCGGGCCGAGTTCGTCGTCGAAGCGACTTCGGTCGACGTCCGCGGCGACGGAAGGCGCGCGCAGCGCGAGCGCTAATCCAGGCTACGAATGTATGAAACGAGATTCTGAAACGGAAGCGCGCGCGGCCGAATTCGCGCGCAGACTTGCGGCAACGGGACTGAGCAAGACCGATTTTCAACAAAAGTCGGGTCTCACGCGCAACGTCATCTACAATCTTTCGAAGGGACAATTGCCATCCTCGCCCGACCAGGCGGCGGCGCTCGAGAAGGCCTTTCGCGATTTAGGCGCTTGAGCGCGAGGTTGTGCTTTTGCGGCGCTTGACGCTTTCAGACTTTAGAAACTACGAAGCGCTAGAACTCGAGCCGGCGGCGGGACTGAACGTTTACGTCGGTGCGAACGCTCAGGGAAAGAGCAATCTCCTCGAAGGCATTGCGATGCTCGGCACCGGCAAGTCGTTTCGAACTTCGCGAGAGGCCGACGCGGTTCGAAAGGGCTTCGATCGCGCCGTACTTTACGGCGAGGCGACGCTGCGTTCGGGGCGCGTCGAGCTGGCGTGCACCATCGAGCGTTCGAGTCGCGGGACGCACAAGAACTATACGGTCAACGCGCATAGCGTGCGTTACGCCGGCTATCTTGGAAAGATGCGGGTGGTCACGTTCGTACCGGCCGACTTGCATCTAGCGAGCGGAACGCCGAGCGCGCGCCGAGCCTTCCTGAACATCGCGCTTTCGCAGAGCGAACCGCGCTACTATTACGAGCTGGCTCGATACCGTAAGGCGCTGCAGCAAAAGAACGCGCTGCTCCGCGGCGCGATCGAGCCCGATGGAGAGCTCCTCGCAACGTACGATGGGACGCTAATCGAAGCGGGAACCGCGATCGTGCTGGCTCGCGATCGCCTGATTCGGGCACTTGCAAACAATGCGCGCGTCGCACACGCCCGCTTCGCACCGAACGAGGAACTGCAGCTGACCTACGAACCGAACGTAGCCTTCGAGGCGGCGGAGACGGACGCCATCGCGACGGCGCTGCAAACGCGCTTTGCCCAGTGCCGCGAGGCCGAACGCGCGCGCAAATCTGCAATTGCCGGCCCACACCGCGACGACTTGAGCTTGATGCTCGACGGCGTTTCGCTCGCCGCCTACGGATCGCAAGGTCAACAGCGCACCGCGGTACTCTCGCTGAAGGTTGCCGAGTACGCCGTGTTGCGCGAGCGCTCGGACGAGGCCCCACTGCTATTGCTCGACGACGTGCTCTCCGAGCTTGACGAAGGGCGTGCCGCGGCATTTTTATCGGAGATCGGCGAGTACGAGCAGGCCTTCATTACGGCGACCCATCTGCCCGTCGGCCTACCCTCCGGCGCCCATCTGGCGCGCGTCGTCGACGCCCGCGTCGCGATCGTAACGGCATGCTGAGGATCTCCGACGCACTCGCCGGGTGGAGACCGTCCGACGAGCGCGCCCCGAGCGATCCGATCGCGCTGCTGGAGGCCGGCTGGGCGGAGATCGTCGGTGCCGAGGTAGCGCAACACTCCCATCCGTCCCGGATTGCGGACGGGGCGCTCGCGATCGTCACGCGATCGAGTGCGTGGAGCCATCAGCTCAGCTTCCTCGCCGACCACGTCCTGCGGGCGGTCTCGGCCCGGCTCCCGGCCGCCGGCATCGAACGCCTCCGCTTTCGAGTCGGGCGCCTGCCGCAACGGCGCGGCGTAACGCCCGCACGCCGTCCAGCCCGGGGCCTCCGAAGGTCCGAAGAGCGACCCGCGCCCGACTCGGTAGCCGAGGCGCTGCAGCGCTTTCGGAGCGACGTCGAGAGCAATCGGCGAAGCCGGCGCGCGGAAGGCTGGAGCGAATGCGGCGGCTGCGGCGCCCTTCTCGAACCCCCGGCCCAGGGCTTCTGTCAGACCTGTGCGGCTGCGCGAAGGCGGGCCATCGGAGAGGCGACGGCTCGCCTGCTTTTTGAGGCCCCTTGGCTCGGTTACGCCGGAACGGCGGAGCTCGTTAAGGGGTTAAGAGAAGAGGAGTACCAGCGGCTTCGAAGCGCGATGCTAACCCACTGGTGGCGATCGCTCGCGCAGGCGAAAGCCGCAAACCAGCTGTCGCGGGACGGTCGCGAGCGGCTCATTGCGAGCTCGTACGTACTCTTGCGCAGTAAACTCCCGCCCGAGGAAATCGTGCCGGCGACGGTACGCAGCATCTTGGGCGACGAACTGCACGAGCTTCTCTACGGCGATCCCGCTTCCAAAGGCGGCGCCGTCGAACGTCAAAAACGAAGAGTGTAATGTCAACAAACTATACCGGCGAGCAAATCGAGGTCTTACGGGGACTTGAAGCGGTGCGCAAGCGCCCCGGAATGTACATCGGCAATACCGCCGAGCGCGGTCTGCATCAACTCGTCTACGAAGCGGTCGACAACGCGGTCGACGAGGCGCTGGCGGGATACGCGCACAACGTGCGCGTCGTTCTGTTTAAGGACGGATCGTGCTCGGTCGAGGACGACGGCCGCGGCATACCGATCGACTTGCACGCCGAGGAACGCTTGCCGGCGGTCGAAGTGGTGATGACCATCCTCCACGCGGGCGCGAAGTTCGGAAAGGGCGGCTACAAGGTCTCGGGCGGCCTGCACGGCGTCGGCATTTCGGTCGTCAACGCGCTTTCCGAGTGGACGATCACCGACGTGAAACGCGACGGCTTTCTGTGGGAGATGAAGTTCGAGCGCGGCATCACCGTCCAGAAGCTCAAGAAAATCGGCAAGACCGAGGGCACCGGAACGCTGCAATGGTTCAAGCCCGATCCCGAGGTGTTCGAGGTGACGGAGTTTCACTGGGACATCCTGCAGAAGCGGCTGCGCGAGCTCGCCTTCCTGAATCGAGGGCTTTCGATCACGCTGCGCGACGAACGCGGCGAAGCGGTGCGCGAGCGCAACTACACCTTCGACGGCGGTATCGTCTCGTTCGTCGAGTGGCTGAACGAGAAGAAGGATCCGCTTCATCCGATCATCTCGACCCACGCGGAACGCGACGGCGTCGACGTCGAGGTCGCGATGCAATACACCGGCGCGTATGCCGACCAGATATTCTCCTACGCCAACAATATTGGAACCATCGAAGGCGGGATGCACCTACAAGGCTTCCGTCAGGCCGTCACCACCGCGGTCAACTCGTACGCGCGCAAACGCGGCATGCTTAAGGAGTCCGACGGCTCGCTCTCGACCGACGACGTGGTCGAGGGTTTGACTGCGGTGGTCTCGGTGAAGCTTCAGGATCCCCAGTTCGAAGGCCAGACGAAGACGAAACTCGGAAACGCGAGGGTACGAAGCATCGTCGCGGGGCTCGTCTCGGAACGGTTGGAATTTTTTCTCGAGGAGAATCCGAAATACTCCCGGACGATCGTCGAGAAGTGCATGCAGGCGCAACGCGCCCGCGATGCGGCGAAGAAAGCGCGCGACCTCTCGCGCCGCAAGAACGCGCTGGAAGGCTCCGGCCTCCCCGGAAAGCTCGTCGATTGCAAGAACGGCAACCCCGCGGAAAGCGAGCTCTTTCTAGTCGAGGGTGATTCGGCCGGCGGTACCGCTAAAGGCGGCCGCGACCCGAACACGCAAGCGATTCTGCCGCTGCGCGGCAAGATTCTCAACGTAGAAAAGGCTCGTCTCGACAAAGTGCTCGCCAATGAAGAGATCCGCACGATGATCACGGCGCTGGGAACGGGCTTCGGCGACGAGTTTAACGTCGAGAAGCTGCGCTACAACAAAATCATCATCATGACCGACGCGGACGTCGACGGCTCTCACATCAGAACGCTGCTCTTGACGTTCTTTTACCGGCAGATGAAG
>DATASC010000102.1:0-13067 GCA_036269355.1 Candidatus Cybelea sp.
GTCGTCATCGGTGCGACGGGATCGATCGGCAGCGCGTGCGCGCGGCTGATCGCGCCGAATGTCGAACGTCTGATCCTCGTCGCGCGCAACGAAACGCGGCTTCGACGGTTTCACGAGCAGTTTTCGAGCGAGCTTCCCTGCGCGAGCGAGTACACCACACTCGTCCCGCACGCGGTGCGGCAGGCACAGCTCATTCTTACCGCGACAACCTCGACCCAAGACGTTATAGAGCCTGAAGACCTTCGGCCAGGTGCGGTGATCTGCGAACTCTCGCTCCCGCACGACGTAAGCCGGCGAGTCGCGCTTCAGCGGCCCGACGTCTTGGTCATCGAAGGCGGGAACGTCATCGTCCCCGGAAACCCGCGCTTCGAGCGTGTGCGCGAGCCCGGAAGCGATTTCGACTTAAACCTTCCGCCGCGCACGGCCTTGGCGTGCATGGGCGAGACGATGGTGCTGGCGCTCGAGGGACGGCTCGAACCGTACACGCTCGGGCGCGGGATCGAGCTGGCAAAGGTTATTGAGATCCAGGCCATGGCGCAGCGCTGCGGGTTCGAGCTTGCCGGCATGCGCGCGTTCGATGCTGCGATCACACCAGAGAAAATCGCCGCGGCCCGCACTGCCGCCGCCGAACGGGTGACGATATGAAGAAGGTAGTGTCGGTGTCGCTGGGGTCGAGTACGCGCGATCACCAAGCGCGCGTGACGTTCATGGGCGAGGAGTTGGATATCGCGCGCATTGGAATGGGCGGCAAACTCGATGCGGCCATCGCAAAAGTGCGCGAGCTGGACGGGAACGTCGACGCAATCGGCCTCGGCGGGATCGACGTCTATCTCTACGCCGGCCGGCATCGCTACGCGCTGCGCGACGGATTGCGGTTGCTCGATGCCGCGAAGGTCACGCCCGTCGTCGATGGAAGCGGCTTGAAAAACACTCTCGAACGCAACGCGGTCGCGTTCATGCAGCAGCAGCTCGGCATCGATCTGCGCGGCCGGCGGGTGCTGATGGTCAGCGCGCTCGATCGCTTCGGGATGGCGCAAGCGTTTGTGGATGCCGGCGCCGACGTGCTATTCGGCGACTTCATCTTCGCACTCGACAAAGACATCCCGGTACGCGACCTTCACGAGTTCGAAGCAATGGCCGAGAAGTATCTTCCCGACGCCTGTAAGCTGCCGTTCCAATTCTTCTATCCCACCGGCAAGAAGCAAGAGAAGCCGCCGGAACCGAAGTACCCGGAATACTACGAACAAGCGGAGATCATCGCCGGGGACTTTCATTTCATGCGCCAGTTTCTTCCCGGCAGGCTCGACGGCAAGATCGTTCTGACCAACACGGTGACCCAAGCCAACGTCGGCGAACTCGCGGAGCGCGGCGTAAAGCTGCTCGTAACCACGACGCCGGAGATCGCGGGGCGTTCCTTCGGAACTAACGTCTTAGAGGCCGCGCTGTTGGCGCTGCTCGGCAAAGCCTGGAAGGACGTCGAGCCCGCCGACTACGAGCGTCTACTGAGCGAACTGCGGTTGCGGCCGCGCGTCGTGGAGCTGGCTTAGGATCGGCTAAGAGAGCATTAAAGTCGGTTGGCGCCCGTGGCGACCTGGGTATACCGTTCCGGCCCGGGGGCCGGAGAAGGCGTTTGGGCCGTCCCTTGGAGAACAACCCGCGCCAGCGTTGGAGAACGCCGCAAAAATGTTTTGGGGTGCACACCGCGAGCGACCCGTGAGGACCTAGTAGTTGAACGAAAAAGAGACCGTGCTGACCGCGGAAGGTCTTGCAAAGTTGGAGCAAGAGCTCGACGAGCTCAAGAGCGTACATCGGCGCGAGGTCAACGACCGTATCCGCCAGGCCAAAGAGTATGGCGACCTGAGCGAAAACGCGGAGTACGAAGACGCCAAACAGGAACAGGCCTTCATCGAGGGTCGCATCCTCAAACTCGAGGCCATGATTCGTAATGCGCGCCTGATCGACGAATCGGAATACGTGGCCGACGAGGTGCATCTCGGCGCCGTCGTCAAGGTCAAAGACCTCAAGAACAACGATACGTACGAGTTTTCGATCGTCGGGTCGGCCGAAGCCGATCCACCGAACCGGCGCATCTCGAACGAGTCTCCCCTCGGCAGCGCGCTGATGGGACACAAGAAAGGCACCACCGTCGACGTCGCGACGCCGCGTGGGCTGGTCAAGTATAAGATCGAATCGATCAAGAGCAACTCGCCGAAGAAGGCTGCAAAAAAGGCCTCGTAAGGCTGTAAGCGAGATTTCTATTGGAAGAACTCGGTAGGACCGAAGCGGCACTCGTAGCGGCCAGACGTGAGAATCTGGCCGCTTTGCGTTCGCGAGGCAGCGATCCGTTTGCCGCGCGGCGGTTCGAGTCCGACGCGACTGCCGGCGAGCTTCTCGAGCGGTACGGCTTCCTCGTACCCGGCCAAGACGCGAGCGCGGAAGCGTGGAGTCTCGCGGGGAGAATTCTCTCGAAGCGGACGATGGGGAAAACGAGCTTCGCCGATCTCGCCGACCGCACCGGCAAGCTGCAGCTCTACCTGCGCAGGGAAGAGATCGGCGACGACGCGTTCAAAAACTGGGCCGATCTCGATCGCGGCGACCTTATCGGCGTACGCGGCTACATGTTTCGCTCGAAGATGGGAGAGCTCACGCTGCACGTCACGGCGTTCTCGGTGCTCGGTAAGGCGCTGATGCCGCTCCCCGACAAATGGCACGGACTGCAGGACGTCGAGAAACGCTATCGCCAACGGTACGTCGACCTCATCGTCAATCCCGAGGTACGCGACACGATGATCATGCGCAGCCGCCTCATTGCTGAGACGCGCCGGTTCATCGACGGTTATGGTTTCTACGAAGTCGAAACGCCGACGCTACTGCACGTCGCCGGCGGCGCCGCGGCGCGACCGTTCGTGACCGAGTGCAACGCGCTCGATCAAACGATGCAGCTGCGCATCGCTACCGAGCTGAACCTCAAGCGGCTGATCGTCGGAGGCCTCGAACGCGTCTACGAGATCGGCCGGATCTTTCGTAACGAAGGCATCGATACGACCCACAGCCCGGAGTTCACGATGCTCGAGCTCTATGCGGCCTATTGGGACGTTTCGGACATGATGGACTTCAACGAAGCGCTGATCGCGCATCTCGTTTCGGTAGCCACGGACGGGGGTACCGATCTTCCGTACGGCGACGCCACGATTTCCTTCGCGCGACCCTTCGCGCGCATCGAGTATTTGGACGCGATGGCGCGCTTCAGCGACGGCAAATATACGCGCCAGCGGCTGCTCGACCCGTACGACGCGCAGATCGTTCTCGAAGAGCTCGGCGTTCCGCCGTCGCCGTCGCACGGGCACGCTCTCGATAAAATCTTCGAGCGCGTGGTCGAACCGAATCTTATGGCGCCTACCTTCGTAACGGGCTACCCGGTCGTCATCTCGCCGTTGGCGAAGCGACGGTCCGGCGACGACGCGATCGTCGACCGCTACGAGCTCTTTTGCGCGAACATGGAGATTTCCAATGCGTTTACGGAGCTCAACGATCCCGACGACCAGCGCGCGCGATTCGCGGCGCAGGTGGCCGAACGGGCGAGTGGCAACGAGGAGATTCCCGAACCCGATTGGGATTACGTTCGCGCGCTGGAGTACGGAATGCCACCGACGGCCGGCATCGGGATCGGCGTCGATCGCCTGATCATGCTGCTTACGGGCGCACGATCGATCCGCGACGTTACGCTTTTCCCGCTTCAACGGCAGCATGGTTGAGCGCGGCGTGACGGCCCGCGCGGCTCTCGCCGCGCTCGTCCTGGCGCTGCTCGTGGTTCCCTCGGCGGCGGCCGCCCGCGAGCACTTCTATTATCTCGATCCGTCGCGGATCGACCTCACCGTTCTACTTCCGCCACCGCCGGACGTAGCGTCGGCGCAAGCCCGCGCCGACGAGCAACAAGTCGCAACCGCGGTCGCCGAGCGTACCCATTCGGAAGTATCTCAAGCTGAGGAAGATGCCGCGCGTACCGTGTTCTTTTATACGCAGTCGGTCGGTCCCGGATTCACGGCGCAGCGCCTTCCGGTGACGGCGGCCTTCTTCGCACGCATCGGCTCGGACGTCAAACAGCTCGTCGATGGCGCGAAAACGTATTGGGAGCGCCCGCGCCCCGACGGCGCGCAGAAGCGGCGCGGTTCTTATCCGAGCGGTCACGCCGCCTTTGCCGCTGCCAGCGCGATCGTCTTAGCGCAGCTGCTGCCGGCGAAGCGCGATGCAGTCTTCACGCAAGCGCGGACCTTCGCCGAAAATCGCATACTCTTGGGGCTACATTATCCCAGCGATATCGCCTCGGGCTGGACCGCCGGCACCGTCGCGGCGTACGTCATGATGCGGGACCCCGCGTTTCGGCGCGATTTTGCCGCAGCTGCCGCGGAGCTCCGCCAGGCTAACCCCTGACGACGCTTCGCCTCACCGTCGAGTACGACGGCACCGCCTTTTGTGGTTTCCAGTGGCAGCCCGAGGTGCGTACGGTCGCGGGCGTTTTGGAGAACGCTCTCGCGCAGCTCTTCGCGGAGCCGGTGAAAGTGACGGCTGCGGGACGAACCGACAGCGGCGTTCATGCCACCGGTCAGGTCGTCTCGCTCGAAACCGATGCGGTTTTTCCGTTCGATCGACTGCTGCTCGCGCTGCGCGGGGTCTTACCGTCCGATCTCTCGGTCCGCGAAGCAACTTGCGTCGAAGCCGGGTTCTCGGCACGGTTTTCGGCGCGCGAACGGACCTACGTGTATGCGATCCTAAACCGGCCGCAGCGCAGCGCGCTGCTCGCTCACTACGCCGCTCACGTTCCGCTATCGCTGAATCTCGAAGCGATGCGGGAAGGCGGTGCTCATCTTATCGGCGAGCACGATTTTCGCTCGTTCGCCGCGGCCGGCGCGCAAGAACGCACCGTGCGTTGCCTTCGGCGTATCGAGCTCGAACGGCGGGGCGAGCTGTTGCGCGTGGAGGTGGCCGCCGACGGTTTTCTCCATCACATGGTGCGGACGATCGTGGGTACGCTGCTGGAGTGCGGAACCGGACGGCGCACGCCGCACGACCTCGCCGCCGTGCTCGCGGCGTGCGACCGCGCGTCCGCCGGAACGACGGCGCCCGCGCAGGGCCTGTATCTCGCTGGGGTCCGATACGCCGATGGATACGATTCGTTCGCCGAACCGCCGTTGCTGCGATGCTAACGCCCACGCGGCGTTACGTTCGCGGGTCCCACTGGAAGACGTCCGAAAGCGGGACCGCAAAGACGTGCGCTATGCGGAACGCTGCCTCTAACGACGGCGAGTATTTCCCGGCTTCGATTGCGGCGATCGTTTGCCGGGTGACGCCGATCCGATGACCGAGCTCGGCTTGCGACATCTCGCCGTTATGAAAACGCAGCGCGCGGATTCGATTCGAGAGTGCGCCTTCTATCACGTCTGACGCCGGTAATCGACGACGACCGCATGGTCTGCTGGGATCCGCGCGTCCTCCGCCGATGTCCGTCCGAGCCAGAGCCGTCCGGCGGCGAGAACGATCACTTGGGCGATGGCGGTCAGGGCGAAGAGGGCTAGTTGTCTTAGGTCCGGGAGGGTCCGGCCTTGGGACGGCGTCGCGGCGACGATTGCGAAGTAGGGTCCGAAGGTCAGGGCCATCGCGATCAACGAGAGCCAGGCGGTTTTCTCACGGTACGGCACGGAGTGCTCTCCCTCACGGAATCGAGGTAATGTTAAGAATACTATACATAATGTCGAACAAAGTCAACATGTCGAGGGAGGCGATAGCCGTGGGCCGGAGCGAGCAACCTTCCGGCGGAAAGGTTCCCGCAGCCACGCGCTCATGCCTAATCGGCTTGACGCCGAACCGGCTTTCCCGATAGGATACGTTGGTTGTGCGCACCTACCAGCAAACGACCGCTGAAACCGCGCATCGATGGTATATCGTCGATGCCGCCGGCGAGCGTCTTGGAACGCTCGCGGTTCGCATTGCGCGCGCACTCTCCGGAAAACACAAGCCGACCTGGACGCCGCATATCGATGACGGTGATCACGTCATCGTTCTCAACGCGGAGAAGATCGAGCTGGGCGGCCAGAAGTGGAAGCAGAAGCTCTACTACCGCCACAGCAACTTTCCCGGAGGACTGAAGGTCCAGACCGCGCGTGAAATGTTCGACAAGCACCCGGAGCGTCTCATAGAGAAAGCCGTGCGCGGCATGCTTCCGACCAACCGGATGCGCGACGCGCAGCTTCGACGCTTGAACGTTTACGCGAGTTCGACCCATCCGCACGAGGCGCAGAATCCTGCGCCCCTCTCATCCATATCCATATCGTAGGAGCCGTTTTGGACGAATCGATCGACGTCGTGCAATCGACCGGGCGCAGAAAGCGTGCGGTCGCGCGGGTTAAGCTCTCGCTCGGTCAGGGCGTCATCACCGTAAACGGCAAACCGGTCGACGAATATTTTCCGCGGCCTCAACTATTGCAGATCGTCCGTCAGCCCCTGGAAGCCACGCAGAGCGGCTCGCGGTTTGACGTTCGCGTAAAGGCGGAAGGCGGCGGCGTGACCGGGCAGGCCGGTGCGGTCCGGCACGGCATCGCTCGCGCGCTGCTGGCGATCGACGAATCGCTGAAGGAAACGTTGCGGAAGAACGGTTTCCTCACGCGCGATCCGCGTGAAAAGGAATCGAAGAAGTACGGACGCAAGCGCGCCCGCAAGCGATTCCAGTACAGCAAACGCTAAAGACCCTCCCGAAAATTCTTGCGATCGCGCTCGGCGCGGTCGCTTTGCTGTGGCAGCCTTCGGCCGAGTGGATCGAGCGGGCCTACGTCAACGGTGCCTATCCCGGGTGGGAACACTTCGCCTTTGCGATCACGCACACGTTGCCGTGGTCGCTCGGCGACGTCGCGGCGCTTGCGGGCGTCGCCGCGATCGTCTGGAGGATCGTCGTCTTCGGTAGAACTCGTTCGAAGAAGGCGCGCGACTTCGGAGTGCTCCTGCTAGACTGTGCCGCTATCGTCGGAATCTACGCGATTTGGTTCGAGCTCAGTTGGGGCTGGAACTATGCGCGCGCGCCCCTGGAATCGCGCGTTCAATTCGAGGGCGCGCGCGTGACCGCAAGCAACGCGGCGGCGCTGAGCGCGCGATCGGTCGCCGAGATGAATCAGCTCGCGGCCGCGGCGCACGCGCGGGCGACGACTCCGCTCGACCTGCCCGAGCTTTTTGCAGCATGGCTGCCCGCCGTGCAGCGCGCGGGCGATAACTGGACGCCTTCAGTAGGCGAGCCGAAGCCGACACTCTTTAACCCCTTCATGCTGGCCAGCGGCACGAGCGGGTTCATCAATCCGCTCACGCTCAACGTCGCGCTCGCCTCGGACCTGCTGTGGTTCGAGCGACCGTTCGACCTCGCGCACGAGTGGAGCCACGATGCCGCGTACGCCCGCGAGGACGAGGCGAACTATCTGGCGATCGTGACCTGCCTGCGCTCGCCCGATCCGGTGCTTCAGTACTCGGGATGGCTCGAGCTCTTTCTTTATCTGCCGCAGAAGCGGCACTACGCTCGTCGTGAGTTTGCGCCGCTGGTTTGGGCAGACTTTGCCGCGCTAAGCCGGCGCGACGCGCGCCACATCAACGTGATGCTCGCCCACTGGTCGTGGCGTACCTATAACGTTTACTTGAAGAGCAATCGGATTGCGGCTGGGGTCGCAAACTACGACGAGGTCACGAGGCTGATGCTCGGCGTGCCGCTCGACGCCGGAGGCCTCCCCGTCGCGAAATAAACAAAGCGGGGACGCCCTTCTTCGTCCCCGCTTTTAGCCTATCGGAGTGCTAGCCGCGAGGTGGCTTGCTTCCACCGTTGTTCTGCGGCTTGTTTCCGCCGTTGTTATTGCTCGCGGGCGGTTTGCCTTGGCCGTTCTTATTCTGGCCTTGCGGCGGCCGGCTCTGCATGGTGTTGTGGTTCATGTTGCCTTGATGCGCGCTGTTCATCGAGCTCGGCGGTTTGTGTGTCGACGACTGCATCGCATTGCTCGGCGGTTTGTGGTGCTGCGGCTGCTGCGAGGACGGCTTGCTCTGCATCGAGTTCTGCGGCTTGCTCTGCATCGAATTTGCCGGCTTGTTGTTCTGCATCGAGTTTGCCGGTTTGCTCTGCATGGAATTCGCCGGTTTGTTTTGGGTTGCGTTGGTATTGTTCGAATTGTTGTTGGCCGTATGAACCTGCTTTTGCGCAGCCTGCTTGTCCGCTGCGGTTACCGGTGCGTACTTCGGCAACTGCTTGGGGTCTTCGATCGGCTTCTGCACAGCGGTTACAGGCGGTTTGCCCTTGTTCACGTTCGCATAGAGATTGCGATCTTGTGCTGCCACTTTGGCTTGTTGAACCTGAGCCGTTGTCGGCGGACGGCCATTTTTCCGCGCCTCAATTTGACCTTGCGTCGGGCGGGCGGTCGTTCCGCCTTTGCCGCCGTTGAAGCTGACGTTCTTGCAGTTGTTACAAACGTTCTTGTTGATTACCGTCTTGTTGTACGTGTTGTGGATAACGGTCCGGTTTACGTTGGCCACGGCCGTGTTGTAGGCGAAGTTTCCGCCGTTCCAAGCGCCGCCGTAGAAGCCGGAGCCCGGATAGCCGTAGCCGTAGTTAATGCCGCCGTAGAAGCCGACGCTGGCACCCCAATAGCCGGCGTTGAAGCCGTAGTAGCCGTTATTATAGCCCCAGTATCCTGGGGTCCAGTAAAGCCCCACGGAAGGCGGCGCGATCCACGTGCCCGGTACCCAATAATAACCGGCCGGGCCCCAGGCCCAGTAGCCCGGCTGCCATTGATAGTTCGGATAGGGTGCCGCCGGCTGTGTGTAATAGGGGAGCGCCGGCGGCGGCGAACCGATTGTGAAGCCGACGCCGACACTTACTTGCGCCGATCCGGCTAGCGGCATGGCTGCGATGAGAACGGTAACTATGATTGCGGATAGGGGTCTTAAGATTTTCACTGATCCTCCTTTTACCGGTAGCATTATATCCCAGCCGCACCGGTTTATTGGGGCGCCTGCTAGCGGTTTCACAGGATTCTTACCCCAGAATCAGCGCTCGCTAACTCGTTCTTCACCGGCCTTTCACGTCACACGGCGTCCATCTGCGGTATGCCTGGCGGCCACTCGCCTCTGATAGGCTCGCCCTATGTTCGATACGGGCGACTCCTTACTCGAGGCTCTACAGACGGGTCGCGCTCGCCTTGCCGATGCGCAGGCAGCGGTGGCGCGAGCGAACGCGGGTCAACGCGCCGGGCGTTCCGCCGATGCGGCGCTGGCGGCGACCGCGCAAGCGGCGATTTTCACCGAAGCGTTGCTCTCGGCGCAGCGCGCCAGGCTCGCGGAGATCAAGGCGGTCGCAAAATGACGATCGACTTACTCGACGCCGCCGCGGCCGGCATGGACGCGCAACGCGCGGCGCTGGATGTGGCCGCACGCAACGTCGCGGCCGCTGAGGCGGCGGGTCCCGATGCCGAATACGCACGATTGGTTCCGGTCTTTCGCATCGAAGGCGACGGGGACGAAGCTCGGGTCGACTTTGCCGGCACGCGCAGCGAAAACGGTCGGAACGTCGACATCCTCACCGAGATGATCGCCGTGATGAACGCGTCGCGAGCCTACGAGTCGGACGCATCGATCTTCGACGTCGGTAAGCGTCTTGCAGAAAAGACGATCGACTTGGAGCGGCTATGAGGGTCGAAGCGATCGTGCCCGACGCGCCCGTGGTGAGAGACGACTCAGCCTCCGCACCCGACTTCGCGCGGGCTCTCGACGCTCTCGGCAAATTGCTAAGCGGCGCGAGCGGAGCCGAGGAGCGGTTTGCGTACGGCAACGGATCGCTGCAAGCAGCGGTCTACGAGCGCGCGCAGGCCGACGTGGCAATCGCAATTGCGACCTCTAGCGCACAGCGCGTGGTGCAGTCGGTGCAGTCCATTCTAAACATGCAAGTTTAGTGAAAGCGCGATGAACGGCGTTCTGCCGTTGCTGGCGCGATGGAACGCACTTCCCAAAGCGATTCGGCTCGTCGCGAGCGTCGCTCTTGCGGTTGCCTGTTGCGTCGCGATCGCCGCGACCGTCGCGAGCCATCAGGCACGCATCGCGCTCTTTGCATCGCCGCTCTTCCCCGAACAGCGAGCGGAGGTCGAAGAATCGCTTGCCGCCTGGGGCGTTCCGTTCGCACCGGCCGGCGATAACGTCATCGTCGACGCACGGCGCCGCGCCGATCTCTTGTTGCGCCTCTCGCTTGCCGGCATTCCTCATCCTCATCTGTCGAGCACGGGCGAGGCGTTGGCGAGCATCGGCGCACTGACTCCGCAGGCCGTCATCGACGCGCAGACGCGCGCCGGCCTCGCCGGCGACATCGAGGCCGGATTGCGAGGGATCGAAGGCATTGACGACGCGCGAGTAATCGTCGCGCCCGCGAAGCCGGCCGAGTTTGCCGACGAGTCGAACCACACCGCGAGCGCATCGGTACGGCTGCGTCTGCATACCTCCGCGCGGCTCTCCCGGCAGGCAGTCGCGGGCATCCGGTCCTTCGTCGCGGCGAGCGTTCCGGAACTCGAGCCGGCGCGGGTAACGATTCTCGACGATCGCGGCGTCGCGCTCGGCGACGACCTCGCGGCGAGCGACGACGCCGGAGACCTGCAGCGCTCGCTGCAATCCGCACTCGACGCGGCGTTCGGAGATGGAGCTGCAATTGTGCGCGTGCGTGCCGAGTACGAAACCGTTCGCAAATCTCAGAAGAACGTCTCCCGCTCGTCCGGGGGAGAACCGCCGGTGGCGCGAACGCGCCGCACCGAAAGCTACGATGCAAACGGAAAGCGGTATCGCCAGGTCGCCGAGGCCGACGAACGCGGAGAAGAGACGCGCGAGGCGCTGACGCTTTCGCCCGCCGGCGGACTGAAGCGTCTCACCGCCGCAGTCTTCGTCAATCGCGCTCGTGCGCTGGACTTGACCAAGGTTCGCGAACTTGCCGGCGCCGCGCTGGGGTATGACGCGCGGCGCGGCGATCGGCTCGCTGTGGAAAGCGTCGAATTTAGGCACGCATCGGTCGTGCGTCCGAGGATACGGTGGCTGCTCTTCGCTGCAGTCGTCTCGCTCCTTCCGGCGTTGCTGATCTCCGCCGCATTGATCACCGCGGCCAAACTCGCGCTGCCGCCCGCCGCGGCGCTCGTCACCGCGCTGGTCGAGCGCTCGGCGGTCGAGCGCGCGAGCAAAACCGCAGTGGGATTTCCGCCCGCGCGCGTGCGCAGCATGCTCGAGCAAGAACCCCCGCACGCCGCGGCGGCGATCATCAGCGCGTTGCCCGCTGCGACGGCGACGGCGGTGCTCGAGCTCTATCCGCCGCACGAGCGCGAGGCGATCGTCAACCGGATGCAGCGCCGCCATTCGCCGCTGCTCTCCAACCCCGACGAGCTTTTGCGCCGGCGTGTCTAACGCGTTCGTTCCGCTCGTCGATTTTCTACGCCCAGTCGAGCGTTCGTCGCGTGAGGAATCGGCGGCGCCGCAGCCGGTCGAACCGTCTCGCGCATCCGGTCCGTCCGACTGCGACGAAGCGCTTCGCGCGGCGCGTCGCTTCCGCGCGGCGCTCGACGATGCACTCGAAGCCGCCCGTGAAGAACTCCTCCGGCGCATCGCGCACGACGTCCTCGCGCGCGAACTGATGCTTGCCCCAGCGGACGTTCGCGCGATCGTCGAAGCAGCGCGCAAACGGCTTCAGGCCGAGAGCGTGCTAACGATACACGTTCATCCGAGCGACCTCGAGGTGCTCGACGGAATCGAGCTCGACGTCCAAGCGGATCGCGGGTTGGAGCCCGGCGACGTTCGCGTGCAGGTTCGAAGTGGAACGATCGACCTGGCTCTCGCGGCTCGGCTCGATGCGGCGCTCTGCGCATTCGGACGAACGTGACGCAACGGCTTTCGCTCGGCACCTGTGCGTTCGGGCGCGCGATCGATGCGTGGGGGCGGCCGCTCGACGGCGGAGTACCGCTGCGCGGAAACGCCGTAGCGCTCCACCTCCAGCCTCCCGGACCGCGCGAGCGAGCGCCGGTAGCCGCTCCGCTATGGACGGGCATCCGCGCCGTGGATGCGCTGCTCACCATCGGACGCGGTGCACGCGTCGGAATCTTCGGTCCGCCCGGCGCCGGGAAGACAACGTTGATCGAGAGCATCGTCAACGGATGCGCCGCGGATGCCGTCGTCGTCGGGCTCGTCGGCGAGCGCGGGCGCGAGGCTCAGCTTTGGATGGATCGGCGCGACGAGCGAACGACCGTCGTCTGCGCCACGAGCGATCGGCATGCGCGGGAGCGCGTGCGCGCCGCGCACGTCGCCTTCGTGCATGCAGCGGCGCTGCGAGCGCGAGGATTGCACGTGCTGATGATTCTCGACAGTCTGGCCCGGTTTGCCGCAGCGTTGCGCGAGATCGGCATCGCCGGCGGCGAGAGCGCCGGACGTGCGGGGTACCCGCCGAGCGTGTTTGCCGAGATGGCGCGAATGCTCGAAGTTGCCGGTGCGTTGGAGCACGGCTCGATTACCCTGGTCGCGACCGTCATTTACGACGGAGACGAGCGCGACCCGGTGAGCGAGGCGGCGCGTTCGCTTTTGGACGGACACATCGCGCTCGCAGCGCGCCTCGCCGAAGCGGGACGGTTTCCGGCTATCGACGTTCCGGCCAGCGCGAGCCGCACGATGGACGACGTCGCCGGCGATCGCCACCGCAGCGACGCGAACGCCGTGCGGCAAGCGATTGCGGCACTCGACCGCGTTGAAGACGCACGCGCGCTCGGCATCGTTCCCAACGGCGAGTCGATCCGAGCGGCGATTGCGACCGAGGGACGAATCGAGGCCTTCCTGCGACAGGATCGGTCGCCGTCGCCGCCCGGCGAGGCGATTGCGGAGTTGCGGAAAATCGCCGAGCTGCTAGTTCTAAACTCGGCAACGTGACGATGAGCGGTCGCTCACACGATGCTGCGATGATCGTCCAATGATGACGCATCAGCTCGAAGTCAGCATCTTGGCGGCGCCGCTCGGTGCGATCGACCGGCGCGCGCTAT
>DATASC010000103.1:0-27077 GCA_036269355.1 Candidatus Cybelea sp.
TTCACGTAGTTTTGTCGACAAGGTGCCCATGAGCCGTTCTATAAACGCGCCATACCGGGGACGTTTGAGAAGCCTGAAGTTTAACGCTATTCCATATTGCTCGCAGGCACGACGAAGCATATCGCCGCGAAACTCCTTCGCGTTGTCTGCATGTATGGTTGCCGGGAATCCCCAAATCGGCCACTTGTTGGCGATTCCACGAGCGGCGAGCCAGGTCTCCTTCGGGAGAATTGACTGAGCCATGCAGAGACCAACATTGCTGGCGCCGGGCGCGTCCAAGGAAATTGCGAATCCGGTTACCATGCGGCTGTAAACGTCGATCGCTATTGTCAGCCAGGGGCGGCCGATCGATTTACGGTACTCCTCATCAACAAGGATGATATTGAGTAGGGTGTGGTCGATCTGAACGACCGACAACGGCCGAGTTCCCGCATCATATTGTTCGGGGCATGGCTCGAAATCGTCCACAGCCTTTTTGCGGTGAGCACGCCGCGTCAAGCGATCTTTCTCCGTCAGTTGATTGATGCGCGCGCGAACCGTATTAGCATGAGGAATCGCGATTTTAGCTTCTCGACAAAGTCGAGCGACCTCATTCGCGGTCGCACTAACGGTCGGTTGTTGCTTCGATAGGTAATAGTGATCGATGGTGTGTTTGAGGATTTCTTCCGATTCTTTCGCGAGTCGTGGTCTGCCAGATCCGCCGCTCGATCTATTGGGTAAGAGGGATGCGAGCGTACCGGTAGCACGATACAGACGCATCCAGCGGTACATGGTCGATCCCTCGACACCGAAATTCTTGGCTGCCGAGTAGATCTCGGCGGCGGGCGGCCGCGCTCGCTCGAGAAACGGCTCAATAAGCTTGTAGCGTCGCCTAGCCGTATCCCAGTCTTTGTCGTCGATAGTTGAGAGCTCGGGCGCCGGCGGTGTGGGTTGATAATCTTCTTCGTGGTAGGGTGCGAGCTCGGCGACGGAGATCGGTTCAGACACCCCAGTATCGAGATCACGGGCTAGAACCATGTCAAGGTCGAGTCGCTGAGTTATGACAAATCGCCGCCCCTTTGCGGCGACCTCGACTCCTGGCTCGATTGCTAGGGTTGGCCGAAGACGGATCATACGGAAAGCGGGTCCCAAATAGGTGAGCCCAGGCCGATCGGTTCGTCAAGGCTGGTTGCGATGTTCCGGCGCCCTACCAGGCACCACAGCGTCGGTATCAGCATGGCGCGATTCCACTCATCCGAGGCGCAGGCGCTCAAGAGCCTCTCAACCGTTGTCGTGCCGAGGGATTCCAGCCTCCCCATGATTATCGCCTCGTGGACGGGGTCAGGGGCGCACCGTAAGAAGGGCAGCAGAAAGCGGGCATTCTGAAGATAGGTGGTTCGGATCTCTGTCTCAGTCTTGATCCGGTAAATCCAACCGCGCGCTTTCGCGTATTGCAGGGCGGCCTTAAAGCGAGGTTTTAAGACCTCCCAGTGCTTTGCGAGGTGGCTCCGGTATTTGACGTCGACCAGCATCTCAGGGCCGTATCCTGGCCGAAATCTGACCAGGAAATCGGGGTATCCATGGGTTCGCCGGCCACTGGCCGCCGCGAAGCCGAATCGGAGTGGCTGGGATTCATACCAAGCTACCTCGGGACTAAATTCAAGAATCGTCGCGAAATCTCGCTCAAGCGCAGACTCAAAAGCAACCATCCGCTCGGTTTTGCGACTCGGCAAGAGGCCGGTTACACTCCAGCGGCTCGCCCGTATGGGCCGGGCGCTCACCAGCGCTTCCCCGTAAAGCTGTTGTTCAAGACTTCTGTAATTTTGGGGCTGCCAGCAGCGGCTCCTGGCTTCACTTGAGTCCACTCTTGTGGGTCTAGCCGTCATTTGAGTAATCCGGCCAGCAACATCTTCTGGAAGTCACAAAATGATCCGAAACGGATGCTTCGAAAACATAAACATAATCGAACAACAGTTCGCATTGGGCGAGCGCCGTTGTTTCGGGAGCGTCGGATTGATGGGCCGCGCGGATGCGCGGAGATGCTCGGCGGGGCGTTTCCTATTCGAGCATCGATGAGATATCGGATGACGCGGTCGGATAGGCAAAGAGAACGCCCTCCAGCGCTTCGGCGCCGATATTCGCGCGAATTGCCAGCGAGAACACGTTGATCAACTCCTCGGTATGAGGTCCGATCACATGCGCGCCGAGGATTCGTTTTGTACCATCTTCGATCAATAGCTCGTAGCGTGAAACGCGGCTGCGAATGCGCCACGACGAGTACCACTTCGTCGAATCGCCCGAGTGAACTCTGAAGCGCAGGCCTTTTGCTCGGGCCGCCTCCTGCGTGATTCCGGTCATTCCCAGCGAGGGAATCGTGTAGACGATGCTCGCCAGGCCGCTGAAGTCGGCCGTGTGCCGATTGCCCTCGATAATGTTGCGCGCGACCAGGTCACCCTCGGTAAAGCCGGTGGGCGTGAGCGGAAGGCCGCCGCCGTCGGCGCAGTCGCCCGCCGCGTAGACGGCCGGATTCGTGCGGCTCTGAAAAAACTCGTTGACTGCGACGCTGCCTTTCGTCGTGCGCTCGACTCCGCCGGCGTCGAGGTCGATCTCGTCGAGATCGGCGACGCGCCCAGCCGCGTGGATCACCAAGTCGCAGTCGAGCTCGAAATCCCCGCCATCGGCCGTGCTGCCGCCGATGCGAAAGCCGTCCCCGTGCCGCTCGACGCCGTTCACGTTCACGCCCGTGCGCACGTCGATACCGATGGCTGCGCTCGCAGCAACGACGGCGTCGACGAGGCCAGGTTCGAATCCCGCTAAGACGCGCGGTCCGCGCTGCAAGATTACCGGCGATGCTCCGGCGCGCGCAGCCACATGCGCGAACTCAAACGCGATGTATCCGCCGCCGATAAAGACGATGCGCTTCGGCAGACGATCGAGATCGAGAAAATCGGTGCTGTCGGCGAGCAGCGATTCGCCCTCGAGCTTGAGCGGTGCCGGATGCGCGCCGGCCGCGAGCACGATGTTCCGAGTCGTGAGCAACTCGTTTCCGACGACGATCGTGGTTCGGTCGGCGAAGCGCGCCGCGCCGTGGTACGTGGCGACGCCCGCTTCGCGCAGCTCCGATTCGCGCTTCGCCGGAAACGGTTCCGTGAACGAGCGCTTGAAATGCATCAGCTCGTTCCAATCGATTTCGATCGACCCGGCAATACCGCTGCCGTACATTCGTTGCGACCAGTCGACGAGCTCGGCGGCTCCGACCAGAATCTTCTTCGGGTCGCAGCCGCGCAGAGCGCACGTGCCGCCGTACGGCAAGCGATCGACGATCGCGACGCTACGCCCGGCCTTCGCACATGCCTCCGCGGCGCTCGACCCCGACGCACCCGTGCCGATGACGACGACGTCGTACTCGCTCACGATGCCGCGCTCGTCTTCGCTGTGCGTTCGGCGTCGATCAACACCCGCTTACGCGCAAGACCCCACCGGTAACCACCCAGCTCGCCCGTTCCGCGGATCACGCGATGGCATGGAATCAGCACGGCGGTTGGATTCTGCGCGCACGCTTGCGCGACCGCTCGCGCGGCGGTCGGGCGGCCGACCGCCGCCGCGACCTCTGCGTACGACTCGACGTCACCCGACGGAATCGTCTGCAGATATCGCCAGATACGCATTTGAAATGCGGTCGCGCGGATGTCGAGAGGCAAGTCGGGCGAGGGACCTTCGCCCGCGAGATATTGCGCGATCGAGTCGACCCACATTCGAAAGTGCGGATGGTACGGTTCGCGCATCGGCTCGATACGCGCTTCGCGATACTCGCGCCGGAGTTTTTCGAACAGTTCGTCCTGCGAGTCGCCGAACCCGACGAAGCACACGCCGCGATCGGTGGCGCCGATCGTCATCAGCCCGAGGGGCGTCGCTAGCGACGCATACGAGATCGTCACTCCTTTACCGCGATGCCGGTACTGGCGTGGCGTCATCCCGAGATTCGATCCGGCGTTCTCATAAACGCGAGCCGTGGAACCGTAGCCCGCGTCGAGCGCCGCGACGTCGATCGAATCGGCGTTGCTTAGGCCGTGCTTGAGCTTACGCAGGCGGACCGTTGCCAGATACTGCTTAGGCGTGACCCCGACGACCCGTTTAAAGGTGCGGACGAAGTGGAAGCGGCTCATCGAGGCGCGCTCGGCAAGCTCAGCGAGCGTCAAGGCTTCTTCGCTATGATCCTCGACGTACCGGCAGACGTCGCGTATGAGATCGGCGTTGAAATTTATTTGCGGCATAGATGTGACTCTAACGATGATCGAGGGCCAAGACTATCGGAAAGTTGCGAACTAGTCGTGGCCTGCCTGCCAGGCCCTGCCACGGGCGGGGAAGAAAGGCGCCCCTGCGATGAGTCGATTCCTTGGAATCTGCGGCCTCGTGGCCTTGCTTGCCGCCTGCAGCGGGGGGTATTTACCCTATGCTTCCCGCTCGCTCGATCCGGGGGCGATCGACTCGCTCGTTACCGGCGCTTCCCAAGCAAACGGCGTGCCGCCCGGACTGATCCGCGCGGTACTCATGGCGGAGTCGGCAGGCAATGCCTCGGCCGTCAGCGTGGCCGGCGCGCAAGGGCTCATGCAATTGATGCCCGGCACCTCGGCTGGTTGCGGCATCGCCAATCCTTTCGACCCCACCGAGAACGTCCAGTGCGGAACGGGTTATCTTCACTCGCTGCTACGCCATTATCACAACAACGTGACGCTCGCCGTCGCCGCTTACAATGCGGGTCCAGGCGCGGTCGATCGCTATCACGGCGTACCCCCGTATCCGGAGACGCGCGCGTACGTCGTGCGCGTGCTCAACGCGTACCACAACTACTAAAGCGCGGCCACTGATGGCGACGCTGACGTATCCTCAACCGCTTCCGCGCGTCCGTTCGTCGCTGCTGCGCCTGCCGATTCTCGACAGTTATTTGCTGCGCGAGATGGCCGTACCGTTCTTCTTTGCATTCGGCGCGTTTCTGCTCTTCTGGGCGCTGAATATTTTCTTTCTCGCAGCCGACTACATCATCAACCAGCACGCGCCGTTTTTCTTGGTGCTCCGATTCGTGATCTTCCGCATCCCGCAGGCGATTCCGATGGCCTTCCCCTTCGGATGTCTCTTCGCCGGGCTGCTGGCGATGGGGCGGGTGATGGGCGACAACGAGGTCACGGCGATGCGGACCGCCGGTATTCCGGTGATGCGCATCGTCATCGCGCCTCTGCTATTCGGCGTGATCATGTTCGCGATTGCCTACTGCATGAACGAGTGGGTCGCACCTGCCTCGGTCGACCTCTCGACACGAACGTTCTATCAAATCATCTATCACACCGACGCCCTGCCGGTCGAGCCTCAGTTCTTCCGCAAGGATCCCGACACCGGGAATACTTTCTACGTCGGTCAAGTCGCGCCCGACAACCGGACGATGCTCGACGTACAGATCTTCAAGCCGGCAAAGTTCGGGCCGTGGAACGAGACGCTGCAATCCAAGAGCGCGTCGGTCGTCGGCAGCAGCCTGGCGCTGCACGACGTGATCGACACCCGATACAACGATGACGGCTTCGTCACGAATCAGCAGCACGTCAAGAGCGTGACGATCGGGTTGCCGCTCGGTGAGACCGCGTCGCAGTTCGTCAGTCAAGTCAACAACGACCCGTGGACGATGAGCAGCAAGTCGTTGCGCACGCAGGTCAATGCGCTGCAGTCTCAGGGAATCGGCGGCACGGCCATGGGGAACTTACAGATCAACCTTGCCGATAAGCTCGCGTGGCCGTTCTCGTGCATTATCGGCGTCCTCGTAGCGGTGCCGCTCGCGCTGCGTTTCGGCAAACGCGGCCGAATGCTGGGCATCGCACTCTCCATCATTGCTTTTTTCGCATATTACCTCATGGTTTCGGCGGCGTCGGCTTTCGGAAGAAACGGGGCGATGAATCCGTATTTAGCCGCGTGGTTGCCGAACATCGTCGTGGGAACCGTCGGTGCGGTTCTTCTTTGGCTGGAAGAGCGCTAAAAACGTGTTCTCCGGGAAAAGAGTACGTTGCGGCATTGCCGCAATCGCGGTTTTGGCTGCGTTCCTCGGCGCCGCCCTTCCCGTAACCGCTCCCGCGGATAGCCAGGACCAGCAGCAGCTAGCGCTATCGCTCTTTAACACGCAAAGCTGCGCGCAGCATTACCGCGACGATTCGCAGACGGTTGCGCAAGCCACCGCGACCCCGAGTCCGCCCGCGCCCGTAACGACCCCCGGGTTGCCCTATCCTCCAGGCGGCGTCGGTAACGGCACCTACACGATCAATCGCACGCCTCCGCCGGCACCGGGCACGACGCCCGGCGTAACGCCGCCGCCGATTCCGACCGGCACGCCCGCCGCGAGGCCGACCCTCGAACCGATCTTCCTGGTCCGCGGCGGCGAAACGCCGCCGCCGATTCCGCCGGCCGGTCAAGCGACGCCGGAGCCCACCGCGGCGCCAAGCGGGGTGCCTACTCTCGCTCCGGGCTACATCGCGGTGATCTCGGACAAGTGGTCGGGAAACCGAGCGCGCGGGCAGCCGAGCGACGCAATCGGCAACGTGCACATCTATTACGCGGACGAAGAGATCGTCGGCGAACACGCCCATTTCGACGGCGTCCGCACCATTACGATCACCGGGAATCCGTTTCTCGTCAATCACGAGCATAACTCCGTGCTGAGCGCCGATGAGATCGACTTCGATACGGTCGCGCAAACGGCCAAGCTCGAAAACGGCAAGGGCGCGAGCGACGAGGGCGTGCAGCGCGGGCTAGTTCACTTTTCGGCTGCCGATATGCATACCGACCCCGACGGCAAGGCGCACGGAGCCGATCCGTACATTACAACGTGCGAAAATCCCCGCGGCGGATACCATATCACCGGCAAAGACATGGAGGTCGATCCCGGCGACAAGATCGTCGTTCACAAGGCCGTCCTGTGGCTCGGCGCGGCCGCCGTCTTCTACCTCCCGCTGCTGGTCATTCCGCTGCGCAGCCTGGAGAATCAGCGCGGGCGTCAGCACTGGTTCCCGGAGGTCGGTTACAATTCGTACGAAGGCGCTTGGATCAAGATTCAGATCCCGTTCGGAAAAGACCAGTATTACTACGGGTACTACATCGTCAACTATTTCACGCTCGAAGGGCTGGGGCTAGGATACGTCGGGTTCTACGCCAGCAAGAAAGGGCGGCGGAGCGCGAGCATCAACGTTTACACGATCAACAATCGGCAAGCGGGTGGCCGTCAAACGAACGCCGCGCTGGCCGAGCAAGAGAACTTTTCCGATCACCTGCGCAGCAATTTTCAGTTCTCGTATCAGTCGAACTACGGCCCGCTCATAACGATTCCTCCGAATGAGTCGCTAAGCGAGGCGATCGTTCACCAAACGGCGCAGACGTCGCAGAACTATAGCTACACGCATTCGTCGGTCGGAGGTCAGTCGAGCAGCGACAGCTTTACCTTTACCGATACGCGTCAATTCAATCAAAATCTCAACCAGACGGTAACGTACAACATCAGCGACAGCAGCGCCAGCTTTGGCGGCGAGACTCAGTTCAGCAATCAATCCGAGTTCGATTACCTGCTGCAGTACACGACGTCGGGTGCCGACTACCAGATGGAGTGGGATAAGATCTACGCACAGGAGGCGACGGGAATCAACAAGATTCCTGAGTTCGAAGTGCGGCCGACCGACTTTTTCCAACATTTTATCATCCCGCTTTCGGCCGATCTGACCGTCGGCGAATATAGCAATCCGGCCGGAGAGGGACAACCCCTCGCACTGGCAACGTGGCGCGGCGATGCGAATCTAGTCGCCGGTCCGATCGAGGCGAAAGTCTTGGGAAGCGATTTCCAAGGCACGGTAACGGTCGATCAGTTTGCCTACGGCACCGGCGATCTCAAGGCGTCGGTCGAACAAGACCTTAGCCTGACGACGCCGATCAACCGGCACATCGTCAATACGATTACGTATAACGAATCGAACTACAACGGTCCCGCGCTCGTGCCGTTTCAATACCTCGACCAGCAGCCCACGCAGAACACGAAAAACGCGCAAGATATGTTGCGTCTGTTCAACGACGACATCTACGCGTTCTCGGTAGGGTGGTCGACGAACTTCGACGGAATGGCGCAGCCCTTGAGCTATCAGCTGTCGGCGCGACCCTCGCCGCGATCCGTCGTCTTACTCAGCGGATCGTTCATCCCCGGACCCCTCCAGGGATTCGAGACGACGAATCTTCAGCTCTCGACGCCGTTCGGCCGCGACGCGTCGCTGCAGTTCGTCACGAACATCAACTGGCGCCCGTCGTCGGGGCTCGGAGAGTTCTTTTCCGACAAGATCATCTATTACACGCGCACGATCGGCAACTGCTACCAACTGCTCGTGCTCTACAACGAGGCCCAACAGGCGGTCAACGTCGGACTCAACCTGCTCGCCTTCCCGTCGCAAACTGCGGTCTTCAACATCGGCCAATCGCAACAAGTCGTCCCAACCACGTTTAACTTCTAAGTTGTCGCGCGCGCGAATGTAAGGGAGCTCTCGCGCTCGGCCGCTCGTCGCTCCACATCCATGTTCCGCTCCTGCTGCACCACTTTTTCGGGAAAGCGTGCTTTGAAGATCACCTCCTGTGATGCCCGAAAAAGTTGGAGCCCTCGCTTCGAGAGCTTCCTTACATGCGCGCAGACCGAAGCCGTAGTTTGAACCTTCTCTTCACTTAAAAGACCAAGCAACGGCGCGAAGGCTCGTGCGGTGTTGCGGAGGGGGCTCCGACGCGAGCGCCATTGACAGGATGTCAAAACTCTCCTTAGCGGGTGGCGCGAGCGCGGCGTAGCAGGAGCGCGCACGGACGCGCGCGACGAGCGACCCGAGGCGGCACGTGCGCGAAGCGCGATCAGAAGATCAGGGCGTATCGCATTCGGGGTGGCCGCAGGCGCAGGTTTCGCCTTCGATGCCTTGCTCGTCGGCGTTACGGCAGAAGTCGCTGCAATAAACTTCGGCTCCGTCGACCGGTCCGGTCACGGAGCAGTTACAGATTCCGTGGGCGCATTCGAGGGGAGACTCGTGCACTGCAGCTACGATCCGGTCGAGCTCGAGCAGGGATTTTTTGCGGGGTTGTTCGCGATCTCGATGCTGACGATCTCGGCCGCGGGATCGCTGATGTTCTGATCCAAAGCGTAGTACGTGTTGTCGAAGCACGTCGTCATGTTCAATTGCGGCGAGACGAACTGCGGATCGACCGGACCGCCGGCGCCCATTGAATCCACGAATCGCCAAACGCCCGAAGCGCTCGCCGCAGTCGTGAACGCGTTGAAGGTCCAGATACTCGCTGGAGTCGGGCTCGTCGAAGGCGCCGGCGAGGGAGTCGAGTTGAAAACTGCTTTCTGAGCGAGGATTGAGAACTCGGTTCCGAGACCGCCGGCGTTGAGGTTGTACGAGAACTGCTGCGGGGTGGTACCAAGCGGGTGCCAGACCGGCGGGACGTGCGGGTTCTGAGTACTACGAACGAACTGCACGAGCTGGGCGTTGGAAGCGACGCCGTTCCCTCGCGCAACGATCGCCCACGAGTATCCGTCCCAGTTGGTCTGAATCGTGTCGGTCGAAGGCGTGCGGCCGTCCCCGGTCGTGTTCAAGACGACCATATACTGGTAGTTGCTGAAGTTGAAAGGTGCGCTAATGTTGAAGAAGACTGCCATGTACCCCGGAGGCGCGCCACCGGGCCCTAGGCCCGCTGGGTTCGGCGTGACCTGACGACCGCACGCCGCAACGATGAACGCCGTTATTAGTACGACTGTAAAACCGAAACTCAATCTACGAATCATGGTCTCCTCAATACCGCTGCGCGACGCCGGTCTCGCCGCCGGTGCAGCAATTGCGTTGGCGGCGGCATTTCCAAAGATCGGCGCGGCATGGTTGGTGCCGTTCGGCACTGCTGCGCTGTTCTGGATTTGGCAAGGTGCCTCCTGGAAACGCGCGGCGCTCCTCGGTTGGTTTGTAGGCCTCATTTTCTTCACGCTCGATTTCGCTTGGGTTGGACACACGGTCGGCAGATATATCGGCGTCTTCGGACCCTTTCTCGCAATTGGGCCCGCGCTCATCGAAGCGCCGTTCTTCGCGTTGGCGGGGGCGCTCGCAGCCGTCGCGTACGGACATATGCGACCGAACGTTGCGCCGCTTGGTGCCGCCGCCGCTTTCACATGCTGCGAATGGTGGCGCTCGGTCGGCGTACTTGCCGCGCCGTTCGATCAACTCGGCTACACGCAAGCCGATTCACCGTTGCGCGCGGTCGCTGCGTACGCGGGCACCTACGGCATCACGTTTCTCCTCTGCGCGCTGGGCGCTTATGCCGCCGACGCGATTTATCGGCGCACGTGGCGGCCCTTCGCAGGCGCGCTAGCGGCGTTCGCGCTGCTTTCGTTTGCGGCGTGGACTGCATGGCCGGCGCGGCATCTGCCCACACCGACGATACCGGTCGCCGCGATTCAAGGTAACATCGCTCAGTCGTTCAAGTGGAATCCGCGCGCACTGAAAGTGGCCGTACGTCGTTACACGGCGATGACGCACCGCGCACGCGGCCACCGTCCGCGGTTGATCGTCTGGCCGGAGACGGTGATAACGACGGAACTCGATGCGAATCTCGATCTCGTCAAACGCTTCAATGCTCTCGCCAACGGCGCAGACGCGACAATCGTGGCGGGGAGCCTCGCCGCGGGACCCGACGGGCTCTACAACGCGCTTTACGTCTTTTCGCCGCATCACGGTTACGCGGTGTACGACAAGCGGCAACTCGTGCCGTTCGCGGAGTGGTTTCCCGGACACGCGTTCCTCTCGTGGCTGCCCTACATCGGCGCGCTCAATGGCGGATTAACGCCGGGAAGGTTCGACGGCGTCTTTCAAAGCAAAGCGTTGCCGATTGCGCCGCTCATCTGCTGGGAGTCGGCATTTGCCGACCTTGCTTACGCTCAGGTGCGCCGCGGCGCACAGCTGCTCGTCGTAAGCACCGACGACGCGTGGTTCGGGAAAACGTCCGGCCCATACATGCACGCGCAGATCGCCCAGCTCCGCGCCATTGAGACGGGCGCTTACGTCGTGCGCGCCGCCGCGACCGGAATCAGCGGCATCATCGCGCCCGACGGAACGTGGCAGTCGCGCAGCGCGCTGGGAGTTCGCGCGATCGTCACGGGACGCGTCGGCCCGCGCGTCGAGACGTTTTTCTCGCGCATCGGACCGACGACCGTGGCGCTGCTCCTCGCCGTGCTCTATCTCGCACTCTTGATCCCGGTGACCGCGACGCTTCCGCCGCACCCCGCGGAGTGGCCAGATGCGCATTAAGCCTATCTGGTGGAAGCGCATTGCGGTCGGCGCCGGCGTCGCCCTAGGAATCTACGTCGTTGTGGAGATCGTCCTCGCCGGCGGCGGAACGCCGCCCACCCCGCCAAACCAAGCGCCGATCGACCTGCGCGGCGGCCACGTGATGAACAATCATATCGTGACCCGGTCGTGGACCTTCGACTACGATCACGCGCGGCTCTCGCCCGACGGGCTGAGCGGCAGCGTGGACGGCGTGCGCAACGGCATCGTCTTTCGCAAGGGAAAGCCCTATCTGCGAGTATCGGCCAAACACGTGCAATTGAACGTGCAAACGCTGGACTTTACCGCCGTCGGCAAGGTTCACATCGAACGCATCGACGACTCACAACACCGGTCGTTCGACACCGACCTCGTGATGTGGACGAACGACGCGAAAATGTTGCGCATGCCGCATCCAGCGTACGTTCACTCGGGAGATCAGACGCTGCGCATCGATGGCATTACCGTCAACTTCGACGACAATACCATCCATCTAGGAAAAGTCGGCGGCGGCGTCAACATCGCCCACTAGCAAGGTCGTCCCGAAGACCTTGGGTGGCGAAATTAAAGAAGCCCTGATTTCGATGCCGCGCTAGAAGCGGTAGGCCGAAGTTTACTGCGGTAATCGAGGCCTACTGCGACAACGCGCGGCGCGAAATCAGGGTTTCTCGTCGAGTTTTTTCTTGGCTTCGGCGATCAATCTCTTAACCTTTTGACCGCCTTTGTGTCCGATCTCTTCGTAAAAATCCGAACCGTACTTTTCCTTGACGACCTTGCCGCCTTTTTGGCCAATGGATTCGTAAAACTCCACGCCGTGACGATCGCGGGTCGCCTTACCGCCTTTTCGACCGATGTCTTCGTAAAACGTCGATCCGTAGCGATCGCGCACGGTATCGCCGCCTTTTTTGCCGGCTTCGCGCACCGACATTTCGCGTTTTGACGCTTGGTCGTGCTTATCAGCCATCGGTCTCCTTACTCTGAATGGGTGAAAAGGGAGCTTACGAGGCCGCCGCCTTTCGCTTCGGACGCTGACCGCCTTTTTGCCCGATCACCTCATAGAACGAGGGTCCGTACTTGCTCTTCGTCGCCTCGCCGCCCTTACGGCCGATTTCTTCGTAAAATTCCGAACCGTATTTTGCTTTCACGCGCTCGCCGCCTCGGCGGCCCGCCTCGCGAACGCTCATACCTCCAGCGTTTCCGGTCTCTTGTGCCATTCGATAATCCTCTCTGGTTCAAAGTTCCGAGTTATCCTATTCCCATACAAGCGCTCGGTAAACTCAGGATTTGCTGAGAATTCGCGGGCCATCCGTTAAAACGCGGTTGGGGTCGTTTCCGTGATGGCTTCGTAGACCGCGTTCGCTCGAGCGCGCAGCTTCTCGAAGTCCCCCCCGTTCTCGATGACGTAGTCGGCGGCGGAGCGAGCCTGTTCGGGCTCGATCTGCGCGGCAATTCGAGCTCGCACCCGCGCCTCATCGAGCTTGTCCCGCGCTACGACTCGGGCTATGCGCTCCTCGAGCGGTGCAATGACGAGGACCGACCTGTCGACGAGCCGGTCGTAGCCGGTCTCGAACAGGAGGGGGACGACGTGGACGACGATTTGGCCGGGCTTCGCCCGGGATTCGCGCTCGAGTGCGACGCGGCGGATATGCGGGTGAAGCAGCGCGTTGAGCCGTTCGCGTGCAGGCGGATCGGTGAAGACGATATCGGCAAGCGCGGCACGGTCGAGGGCGCCGTTTCGCAGCACGTGGGGCCAAACGCGCGCGATCGCCAGGAGGCCGTCGCTGTTTGGTGCGACGACTTCGCGAGCGATCGCGTCGGTGTCTACCATGAATGCCCCCAGGTCGGCGAAGACGGCGGCGACGACGCTCTTCCCCGCGCCGATGCCGCCGGTCAGCCCAACGCGCACGGTAAGCCTTACTCGGCGGCGATCGGCTCCGTCGCTGCCGGGGCTTCCGGCTCGATCCCGATTTCTTCGTCGGCGGCGTACAGCTCGATCTCTTCGGGCGGAACGTCGGCTACGTGCTGGATCGATGCCGTGATCCGTCGAGTCGCGTGGTTAATCGTGAGCAACGTCACCTCGACGTCCTGGCCGGCGACGAACTGCGCCGCGGCGTCGAACTCGCCCTTCGGTACCATTGCGAGGATACCGGGGATCACTTCGACGAGGAGATAGTTCGGCGTGACCTTGACGATCTGCGCGGTCAGCTTGTTCGTCTCGTAAAGACGGTCGGCGTATTGATCCCAGGGATCGGGAAGCGCGTGCTTCAGCGACAGGCTAACTTTTTTCGCCTCGGGATCGAACTTCATGATCTCGACTTGAACGACGTCGCCAATCTTGACGACCTCTGACGGATGCTTGATCCGCGCGTAGGCGAGCTCGCTGTTGTGGATCAGGCCATCGATGCCGCCAAGATCGACGAACGCGCCGAAGTCGGCCAAGCGCACGACGACGCCTTCGCGAATCTGTCCGACCTCAAGGGTGTCGAGCAGTTCCTGTTTCTTTGCTTGAAGCTCTTCTTCGAGCACGAGACGCTGCGAGAGCACCACGCGGTGCCGCTTGTGATCGAGATCTATTACTTTCAAACGCAAGTGCTGCCCGACGAGCTCGTCGAGATTGCCGACGGGTTGCCGGCGAATCTGCGAGGCCGGCACGAAGCCGCGCATCCCGAGATCGACGAGCACGCCGCCCTTAACCACTTGCGTAACGGTCGCTTCGATGACTTCGTCGCGATCGTGCGCCTCAATCACCTTTTCCCAAGTCTTGAGTGCACGGGCGCGCCGCTCGGAGAGAAAGAGCGTTCCATCCAGCTCATCGATGCGATGGACCATCACTTCAAGCGTGTCGCCGACACGCAGCAATTTCGGATCTACCGCGAGTGATAACTCGCGAAACGGAAGGACGCCTTCAGATTTTCCGCCGACGTCGACGAGCACTTCGTCCTTGTCCTTTTGAACGATCGTGCCGGTGAGCACCTGTCCTTCGTCGAGAACCTTGAGCGATTCTTCGTAGAGGCGTTGCTCGAGTGCTAGTTGATCTTCTTCGTATTGAACCGGAGCGACTTCAGTTGTAGAGATTTGACTTTTCCCACTTTCGTAATTTTTATTATCGTTGACATCGCGGACACCACCACGTCCCGCGCCCCGCGAGTACGGTTCGGACGATGCGCGCGCCGCAGCGCGGGCAAGACCGGCCGTCTCTGCCGTAGACCGAGAGGTTGTTTTGGAAACCACCTTGCAGTCCGTCGGCGTCCACGTAGTCGTCGACGCTGGTTCCGCGCAGATCGACGGCGCGTTGCAGTATGTCGACGATGGCACGACGTAAGCGGCAAATCGCCGGTTTCCTCAAGCTCCGGGAGGGACGGCTCGGACGAATCCGAGCTTCCCACAGCGCCTCGCATGCATAGATGTTTCCGATGCCCGCGATGCGCCGTTGATCGAGGAGCAATGCCTTGACCGGCGTCGTCCGCCCCGACAGCATACCGATAAAGGCTTCTTGTGTAAAGCCTGAGGATAGTGGCTCCACGCCGAGCTCGCGGTCCCACGCCTCACCCGCCGTCACCAAGCGCATTCGCCCGAAGGTCCGGACGTCCGAAAACCGCAGGTGGCCGCCCCCCTCGAAGTGCAGCACCACGTGCGTTCCAGGCAGTTCGGGCTGACCGTTTGCGGCTACGACGAGCCGGCCGGTCATGCGCAGACTCGTAACGAGCGACCGTCCCGAAGCCAGCTCGAAGACGGCATATTTACCCCGGCGCCGGACTCCGGAGATACGCTCGCCCGCGACGGCGCGCGAGAAGCGCACGCGCGGCGGTGCGACGGCGATTTTGGGGAGCCGGACCTCGGCGCGTTCGATCGTCTTACCGACGATTTTAGCGGCCAGACCGCGCACGATCGTCTCGACTTCCGGAAGCTCGGGCATTCCTCGACCGCCTACATAGAGGAAGGGATGCCGCGTACATCGAGCTTCACGCCCGTCGCGATGCCATCTTGCGCGGCTTCGCCGGCGCGCAGCTCGATTACGTACTTGGCCGTGCCGGCTTCGCGCGGTATCGCCTCGTCTCCGGTTCCCGCACGCAGAACCGGAACGTTTGCGTAGACGCGACGCACGGTGCCGTCGGAGGCAACGAAGATCATGTCGAGCGGGACGAGCGTATCTTTCATCCAGAAATCGACCGGCGAATCCGTATCGAATACGAAGATCATGCCGGTATGCGCCGGCACGGTCTTACGGTCCATCAGGCCGTGGGCGCGTTGTTCGTCGGTTCGAGCGACCTCGAGGGTGAGATCGGCGCGCGGCGCGTGCACGACGGCCGTCGGCAGCGCGGCGGCAAGCAATACGGCGGCGAGCCTAAACACGTTCGAGCATCTCGTTGGGAATCGGCTCGACATCGTACCAGCTGCGTCCCGCCTTGAGTGTGACTTCCAGCGGCACCGATAACTCTATTGCTCGCTCCATGTGCTCGCGCACCAAAGTCGACGTCTCCGCCAGCGCACTCTTATGCACCTCGAAGATCAGCTCGTCGTGGATCTGCAAGAGCATCGTGGCATCCAGGCGGGACTCGTCGAGCGCGCGATCGATTCGCACCATCGCCAGTTTCATCAAATCCGCGGCGCTGCCTTGCAACGGCGCGTTGGTCGCCTCGCGTTCCGCCGCCGCGCGCAGCATATAGTTTCCGGAGATGAGCCCGGGCATGTATCGCCGGCGCCCGAGAATCGTCGAGACGTATCCGGTGCGGCGTCCTTCGTCGATCGTTTGCTGGATGTACGCGCGCACGTCCGGAAAACGCGCGAAGTACGCCGTCGTGATCTCTTTGGCTTCGGCTCGGCTGATCTCCAAGCGCTGCGCCAAACCGAAGTCGGACATGCCGTAGAACAGTCCGAAGTTCACGCTTTTGGCCATACGGCGCTGGTTCGCGTCGACGGCTACGCCGGACGCGACGTTAAAGATTTGCCGTGCCGTGAAGTCGTGGATGTCCTGGGCCTCGTCGAACGCGGTGCGCAGCGCACGATCGCCCGAGAGGTGCGCCATCAATCGCAACTCGATCTGACTGTAGTCGGCGGCGAGCAGCACGTAGTCTTCGCCGCGCGCGACGAATGCGCGGCGAATGCGCCGCCCCAGTTCTCCCCGAACGGGAATGTTCTGCAGATTCGGATTCGTCGACGAGAGGCGCCCCGTTGCCGTTGCCGTCTGATTGAACTCGGTGCGCAGCCGGCCGTCGCGCCGGTCGACGAGCTGCGGTATGACGTCGACGTAGGTGTTCTTGAGTTTGGTAACTTCGCGCCATTCCAAAACGAGCGCGCAGATCGGATACTAGCGCGCCAATCCTTGCAGCACCTCGACGCCCGTAGCCCATCCGGTCTTCGTCTTCTTGCTTCCGGGAATCTGAAGCTTACCAAAGAGCACCTTGCCCAGCTGCTGCGGCGAGCCGATGTTGAACTCTTCGCCGGCAAAATCGTAGATCTGTTTCTGCAGACGCGCGGCGTCCGCGTCGACCTCGGCGCCGACGGCGTCGAGCTCGCGGCCGTCGATCGTGACGCCCGCCGCTTCCATCTTGGCGAGCACCGGCGCAAGCGGGACTTCGAGCTCCTCGTAGAGCGCGAGCTGCTCGCGGGCGGCGAGCTCCGCACGCGCCTTGGCGACTATTTGCTGGGCGGCGTCCGCGTGCGCGCCGGGATCGGGCGGCAGCTCCGCATGGAGCAGCTGCGCCGCAGCGTCCTCGATGTCGGCATATCCGCGCGCGGGATCTAAAAGGTGCGTCGCAATCATCGCATCATCAACAAAGCGCGCGTTCTCGATGCCGGCCGTACGAAACGCGTGCAGCAGCCGCTTGACGTCGTACGCACCGGCCGGCGCGCGCTCGAAGAGCCGCTCGAACGCGTCGCGCACGTCCGCGTGAGAGAGCGCTTCGCGCGCAAAGCTCACGCCCTCGCCGGCGCGCGCCGCGGCTCCGATTTCGTTATCGCGAATCGCGAAAACCACGCCCCCGTTCTCCGCCAGCGCCCGCAGGTCGTCCGCGAGACGCGCGAACTCGGGAGGATCGACCGCGTGAACGTAGCTGCGATAGGTGCCTTCGAGCTTTTTACTCGTGTCGAAGAGGGGCAAATCCGAGGGCGGCTGCAGCTTCGCGAGCAGCGTCTTGAATTCGAGCTCGGCGTAGAGCGGATAGAGATCGCGATCGGTAGGCGCGTCGTACCTGCTGCTCTCCCAATCGAGCGCAATCGGGAGATCTCGCCGGACGACCGAGACGGCGCGGCACAGGCAGGCCTGCTGGCCGTATCGCTCGACCAGCGCTTGAAGTTTTGGATTTCCGGCGAGCGTCGGATCGGCGACGAGCGCGTCGAGCGACCCGGCGGCCTGTAGAAGCTTACTTGCGGTCTTCTCGCCGACTCCGGGAATCCCGGGCAAGTTGTCGGACGGATCGCCCTTGAGCCCGCGATAGTCCGGCAGTTGCGCCGGGTCGAGCCCGAAGCGCTCGCGAACCGCAACGGGGTCGTAGCGACCGAGTTCGGTGATGCCGCGCCGCGTCGTGAGTACCGTCGTTCTCTCGTCGACGATCTGCAGCAGATCGAGATCCCCGGTAACGACGATCGTCTGCTCGCCGGCCTCTTCGGCTTGGCGCGCAATCGTCGCAATGACGTCGTCCGCCTCTTGGCCTTCGATCTCGACGATCGGAATGCGATAGGTTTCGAGCACGCGCCGCACCAGGGCGAATTGGCTGCGCAACTCGTCGGGCATCACGCGCCGTTGCGCCTTATATTCGGCGAAGAGCGCGACGCGCTCGGCCGGCGTGCCCTTGTCGAACGCGGCCACGACGTGCGTAGGTTTCTCGTCCGTGATGAGCTTGTTCAGCATCATCGTGAAGCCGTAGACGGCGTTGATCGGTACGCCCTTGCTCGTCGTCAACCCAGGAAGCGCAAAGAAGGCGCGGTAGACGAGCCCATAGGTATCGAGCAGCATCAAGGCCATGGCGTCAGCCTTCCGCGTTTCATCGCACGACAACCGTCGAGGATCCGGCCGTTACGCTGCCGTCGTCGCCGATCCCGAGTACCGATACGTCGTACCGGCCGCTCTGCTGAGGGAGCTCGATCGCAACGCTCCCGGACGCCGCGCGGGTGACGTCCCACGTCACCGCCTCGCTTTCGGCTTGCGCGAGCGCGAGCTCCGGCGGCGGTTGCGTGCGGCGAACGAATCCGAGCGCCTGCGCGCTGTCGCCCGTCGAGCGCACCCACGGATGCCACGTCACCGTGTCGGGCGAGCTGGTCTGCGTCGTGCTTACTCCGATCGCCAGCAACGATGGAGCGGAACGAAAAAGCGCACTTCCCGACGGCGCACCGCGGCTTATGCGCACCACGAACGTTTGCGCGCCGCCCGGCGCACCCTCAAACGAAATTTTCGTCGCTTCCCCCGGCGCGAACGCCGAGTTTTGCAGCGCGAGCGCCGCCGAATGCGGCCGGCCGGGGGCCGCAAGTGCGACCGGCACCGTGTTCCATTCAATCGCGCCGTCGCGGACGAACGCCGCGCCCACTCTCAGCTCGCCCGCCGCGTCACTCGCTTGTAATCGCGCAACGGCGTGCCCCTCCGTCACGCGCACCACGTGAAGCTCGACGCCGAGCGCGCTCTCGAAGGTGATCAACGCCTCGCCTTGCGCCCCCGGCGCGTCTGCGTCGACCGTCATCGTATCGCCCGGATGATAAACGTCGCGATCGAGACGCACTCGCACGCCGGTACTTCCGCCTTCGGTGGGCGAGGCCGCCTGCGGATCCATACGCACTTGTGCCGCATCGATTGCCCGTCCGTTCCGATCGATCCAGGCGAGGAGAAAGTTCGTGCCTAGATCGGGGCCACTGAACGAACCGCGTGCGTGGCCGCCCGCGTCGAGCGTGAGATTCTGTTGCGCGCGCGACGCGCCGTGCGAAAGCGCTACGCTCACCGTCGCGCCGCCGAGCGGCTTCCCGTCAAGCGTGTCGGCGTAAACGTCGAAGCCTAGCGGCGTCCCAATGCTCTGCTCCGTACGATCGACCTCCAAACGTATCGCCGCATCGGCGGTCGGCACCACGATGCGCGTCGTGGCGGTAGCGCCGGCCGATTCGACGCGAACGCCGTAGGTGGAACCGAACTCGTCGTTCGGATGCGGAATCGGGACGGTCGCGTTACCGCTCGCATCGGTGGTCACGGCGCTCTCGAACCAGCGGCTCGTTGCCCAGGGCGCGCTCTCCGACGACTCGCCGGTGTAGACGTGCGGCGATCGCACGACCGTCACGCGCACCGTAACGCCGCCGTGCGACGAATGGACGAGCAGCGGGATGTCGCGGTGAGGATCGCAGAGGCCGTTGCACGCGGCATTTACCTCGAGCGAGAGGCCGCCGGCGTCTGCGTCCACGTCAAGCGAAGCTCCGCCGATGCCTCCCGCCGCTTGCGCGAGCACTGTGTACTCGCCGGCAGCTGCATTCTCGGGAACGTGGAACGCGGCCGTGAACGCGCCGGCGGCATCGAGCGGTACGCGCTGTTCCGCGATCGGAGTCGCTCCGTCGCGGAGCGAAACATCCGCGTTGCCGGTACTCGCCCGCAGCACGCCGCGCGCGCGAGTGCGCGCGAAGCCCGCGATGCGGACGCTCTCACCCGCGTGCACCACCGCCGAATCGGTTCGCACGCCGACGATAGTCTCCGGAAGCGGCGGTTGCGGCAGAAAACTTAAGAATGCGTAGCTGCTTCCCCACTGGGCGAGTGCGAAGACGGGACGCGACGAGCGATTCCAGCGAAAGAGTCCGTCGCGATCGGTCACCGCGCTTACGAAACGCCGATCGACGACTAGTTCCAAACGCATGCGCGCGATCGGCATGCCGGTTCCGAGATCGCTTGCATAGATGAGCAAGCCGCCCGGGGTCTCTTTTGAGATTAAACCGACGCGCGAGCGATTGATCCAGACCTGCTCTCCGACGTTGCCGCGTCGAGCTTCGACGACGAAAAAGCCCTCGCGGTTGCCCAGTGGGAGATTCACCACATTCGATTGGAATTGGTAACCGCCGGGGGGCGTGAACGAGAACGAGACAGCCGCGCGCCTGCCGCCGGTTACGATCGCGCGCGGACTGAAATTCGACCCGGCGGTGAGAACGTCGGCGGGATCGACCTGGTAGACGGACATGGCGAGCGGAGCGCTCGAGTAGGTGTCCAAGCGAACCGTAGTCGGCTTCCACGGGACGCTCGAGTCCGCGGCGAAGAGTTGAAAGTTTGCATCCAGCCTGTGAAGGTCGACGATTTGACGTTCGGCGCGAACGGGCGCCGCTGCGACTGCGACGGCGATCAAACCCGCGAGCACTAAACGAGCAGGCTGCATGCGTCTGCGCTGCTTCGGCAGGTCGAAGTGCGAAGCCCGCGTAAAGCGCAGGGCGTGGACGAACAGGCGGCGGGCGAACGCCCAACCTCGACGCGATGCCGCTTCTGCGGCTTCGAAGAGGGCGCCGACGATGCGCGAAGCGTGCGCGAGAAGCCGCACTTTCAAGTCGTCGTAGCCTGCGGATCGTGCGGCCATCCCTTCGCGGTTCTCTCGCGCAATTAGCCGCATGAAGCTCGTTTTCGTAACGGCTGCGGCGTTCGTCGCGCTCCTCGGAGCGAGCACGTCCGCGACTCTCGCGGCAACCCCGACGCCCGCTCCGAAACCGAGGCCCACGCGCATCGTTATTCATCTTCCCAACGTTCCGCTGCACTCCGAAGTCGTCGTCGAGGTTAATAAGAAGGGACAGGTTGTCCGCGTCAAGTCGACCAAGCCCTCAAAGCTTGCGTCGTTCAATCTGCAGACGTACGGCAACGCGTTGCAGATGTGGATTCGCAAACCCGACGGGTCCGCGACGGTCGGACTCTATCGCGTAACGTACGATTACGATCCGAAAACGCAGAACGTCACTCGGCACGTCGCGCTGATCTCGACCGGGGGAAACTGGGCAAACGACCAGGGCGCGGCAAACGTCATGGTCGAGATGGAACACAAGCAGGCGGCGGCGGCGGCGCAGACGGAGCGCAGAGAGCAAGAGCAGTTCAACAAGCTGCCGTCGCTCAATCAAATTCGAGGCGCTCCAACTCCCAAGCCGACCCCGAAGCCCACGCCCGCAGCGACGCTGCCGCCGATGAGCCGCTGAGGTTTCTCACCTACCGGCTTGCGGACGGACGAACGCGACCGGGCGTGCTCGAAGGCGAGATGGTGCGCACCATCGCGACGGACACGATGCTCGATTACATCGCGCTCGCACCCCACGAGCGCATCGCCTGGCACTCGGCCGACGAGCTGATTCCCGTTGCAGATGTCGTGCTCGACGCGCCGGTTCGACCGACCCGTAACGTCTTCTGCGTCGGCCGGAACTATCTCGAACACGCAGCCGAAGGCGCGCGCGCGGCCGGACGCGAGCTTAGCTTGCCCGAAGTTCCGACGTTCTTCACCAAGGCCTCAACGGCAATTGCGGCGCCCGGCGGCACGCTCGATCTGAACGGATCGATTTCCAGCGAATACGATTTCGAAGCCGAGCTCGCCGTCGTCATCGGCGTGCGGTGTAAGGACGTAGCCGAAGACGACGCGCTGCGGGTTGTTTTCGGCTACACGGCGTTCAATGACGTCACGGCTCGCGATCTCCAGCGCGCCCACCGGCAATGGTTCAAAGGAAAGAGCCTCGACGACACCGCCCCGATCGGTCCGTGGATCGTCACGCCGGAAGAACTCCACGATCCGCACGCGCTCGACATTCGCCTGCGTCGCAACGGGATCGAGAAGCAGCACAGCAACACGGGCAAGATGATCTTCCACATACCGCGGCTCATCGCGGAGCTCAGCAAGGGGATGACCCTCCTGCCCGGGGACGTCATCGCCACGGGAACCCCTGAGGGCGTCGGGTTCGCGCGCAACCCGCCCGAGTTTCTCACCGACGGCGACGTTCTCGAGGTCGAGATCGAGCGTATCGGCATTCTGCGCAATGCCCTGCACATAACGTAGCGCCGCGAGCGGTGCGAACGAAGGGCACCGTCGCACCGGAGCCGTAACGTAAGCCCCCGAGTATGATTATCGCCGTTCCTCGCGAGGCTGCGGTTAAGGAGCGCAGGGTGGCGCTCGTGCCCGAAACCGTCGCGCGATTCGCAAAATCGGGCGTCGGCGTCCGCGTACAGCGCGGCGCCGGTAAGGGGGCCGCCTTCCCCGACGAGCTCTACGAAGCCGCGGGCGCAACCTTTGCCGCCGACGCGGCGTCGCTCGCCGGCGGCGCCGACGTCATCGTCACGGTGGGGCGTCCGAGCGACGAAATGCTCGCCGCTCTGCGTCCCGGAACCGTGGTCGTCGGATTTCTCAACCCGCTCGGCGATCGCGCCTACGTCGAGCGGCTCGCCGGCGCGCAAGTAACGGCGCTGGCGATGGAAATGATTCCGCGCATCACGCGCGCACAGTCGATGGACGCGCTTTCTTCGCAAAGCAACATCGCGGGCTACAAGGCGGTCTTGCTCGCGGCGTCGGCGCTTCCGAAGTTCTTCCCGATGCTGACCACAGCGGCGGGTACGATCGCGCCGGCCAAGGTCTTGGTGCTCGGTGCGGGCGTCGCCGGATTGCAAGCGATCGCGACTGCGCGCCGCCTCGGTGCCGTCGTCAGCGGATACGACGTACGGGCCGTCGTCAAAGAACAGGTCTTGTCGCTCGGCGCGCACTTTCTCGAGTTCGACCTCGGCAGCGATGCCGAGGGCGCGGGAGGGTACGCGAAGGAGCTGACGCCGGAACAACAGGAGCGCCAACGCGCGTGGATGGTCGAGCAAATCGGCGCCAACGACGTCGTCATCACGACCGCGCTCGTGCCCGGACGAAAGGCTCCCGTGCTGATCAGCGAAGCCGCGGTCGCGGCGATGAAACCAGGGAGCGTCGTCGTCGACTTGGCCGCCGAGGCCGGAGGGAACTGCGCGCTCACGTTCCCCGACGAGATCGTCGCCTCTCCCAACGGCGTAACGATTATCGGTACGACGAATTTGCCGGGGACGATGCCCGCCGACGCGAGCCGCCTCTACTCTCGCAACGTCTTCGCGCTGCTATCGCCGTGGATCAAAGACGGCACGCTGACGGTCGACCCCGACGACGACGTTGCCAAGGGTGCCGTGATTGCGCGCGACGGCAACGTGTTGCTCGCAGGAGGGCCGTAATGGACGTAGCTCACTACATCGAGTTGCTCACCGTGCTCGTGCTCGCCGTTTTCGTCGGATTCGAGGTGATCTCGAAAGTGCCGACGACGCTCCACACGCCCCTGATGTCGGCGACGAACGCGATCCACGGAATCGTCCTCGCCGGTGCGATCGTCATCGTCGCGCGTTTACTCACCGGCAACGCGGAGATCGGTTTGACGATTCTCGCCATCGTGGCGGTGACGCTCGGCGCGATCAACGTCTTCGGCGGCTTCGCCGTGACCGAACGCATGCTGCAGATGTTCAAGCGCAAGGAGTCCGGCAAGTGACCGTAACCGCAATCGGAACCTCGCTTGCGGACCTCGTCGCGATCGCGCTCTTCATCTACGGCTTACACGAGCTGAACTCGCCCGCCACGGCGCGCCGCGGCAATCGTTACGCGATGGTCGGCATGGCGATCGCGCTGGTATCGATTCTCGTGCAGACCGGCGCGGTCGGCTGGTGGGCCGTCGCGATTGGCGTCGCGATCGGCGGCATCGTCGGAATTTATGCGGCGCTAAAAGTCAAAATGACCGCGATGCCGCAGATGGTCGCGCTCTACAATGGAGCGGGCGGCGGCGCGGCGGCCTTGATTTCGACCGTTCAGTTTTTCATCGCGCATAGTACGGGCAGCTCCGACCCGGTCGTCGCGGTCTCGCTGGTGCTCTCGGCGATTATCGGCTCGATCAGCTTCGCCGGCTCGATCGTCGCTTTCCTAAAGCTGCAGGAGCTGATGACGGGACGGCCGGTGACGTATCCCGGACAGCAGGTCGTCAACGGACTCGTGCTGCTGGGCATCGTCGGACTGGCGGTCTGGTTCGTCGCAACGCTCGGAATACTGCCGGCTTCGGCCTTCGTCGCGCTCTTGCTCGCGGCGCTGCTGCTCGGGGTGCTCTTCGTTTTGCCGATCGGCGGCGCCGACATGCCGGTAGTGATCTCGCTGCTGAACTCATTCACCGGCGTTGCGGTCGCCATCACGGGCTTCGAGATCGACTCACCGCTGCTCATCATCTGCGGCGCGCTCGTCGGGGCGAGCGGAACCATTCTGACCGTCGCGATGAGCCGCGCGATGAACCGTCCGCTCACCAACGTCCTGTTCGGCGCGTTCGGCGCGGCGGGCGGAACCGAGGTCGCCACTGCAAGCGGTGCGCCGCAGCAAATTCGCAGCACGAGCGCCGACGACGTCGGCGTCATGCTCGCGTACGCGGCGAAGGTCATCTTCGTTCCCGGCTACGGGATGGCGGTCGCGCAGGCGCAACACAGCGTCAAGGCGCTCGCGGACCAGCTCGAAAAGCGCGGCGTCAAGGTGCTTTACGCGATCCATCCGGTCGCCGGACGGATGCCCGGCCACATGAACGTGCTGCTCGCCGAGGCGAACGTCCCGTACAATCAGCTCCTCGACATGGAAGACGCGAATCCCCAGTTTCCGACCGCCGACGTCGCCCTGGTCATCGGTGCGAACGACGTGACGAATCCGGCCGCCCGAACGGTGACGAGCTCGCCGATTTACGGCATGCCGATTCTCGATGTCGACAAGGCCGCAAACGTCGTGGTTCTCAAGCGTTCGATGCGTTCGGGCTTCGCCGGAATCGAGAATCCGCTTTACGAGATGCCCAACTGCTCGATGCTCTTCGGCGACGCGAAGGCGTCCGTCGAAGCGCTGACCGCCGCCGTTAAAGCGTTGTAGCGGACGCCCCACCCTCGGGCAGCGGCCCTTCGACACCGCTCAGGGCAGGCTTCGCCATCGGAGGCGGCGGCAGATCTTCCGGCTTCGGCGGACCCGGCTTGCGCTTCTTCCGAGTCGTGAGCTCGATGACGACGATGTAGAGCACCGGAACGATCGCGAGATTCATGATCGTGGATACGAGCATTCCGCCGAGAACCGCGGTGCCCAGTGAGATTCGCGATTGTGCGCCGTCGCCGTGCGCGAACGCGAGCGGAATGATGCCGAGGATAAAGGCGATCGACGTCATGAGGATCGGGCGCAGCCGGGTCGCGGCGGCGTGCGCGACCGCGTCGACCGGCTCCATACCCTGTTCGCGAAGCTGATTGGCGAACTCGACGATCAAAATCGCATTTTTCGCGGCCAGGCCGATGAGCATGACGTAGCCGATCTGCGCGTAAATATCCGAAGAGGTAATCGGCAGCGGTACGATGTGCCCGGCCATGATCGAGTGAATGGCTTGACTCGCAAGCTCCGTGAGGCTGCGAAGGTAAATCGCACCGATCGCGCCGAGCAGCGCCACCGGAACCGCGAGCATGATGACGAACGGCGTCGAGAGGCTCTCGTACTGCGCGACCAAGACGAGGAAGACGAAGAGTAATCCCATAGCGAAAACGGCGATCGTCTGCGGGCCGCTCTGAACTTGCTGGCGTGCGATGCCGCTCCAATCGTAACCCATCCCTTTGGGAAGATTCGCCGTGACGTGACGCTGGATCGCGGAGAGCGCCTGACCCGAGCTGGCGCCGAAGCCCGGATTACCGTCGATCTCCAACGCGTTGTATTCGTTGAAGCGCATGATGGCGACGTTGTTCGTCGTCATCTTCGTGCTAAGGAACTGGCTGACGGGCATCATCGCACCGGCAGAGTTCGCCACGTAAATTCGCGAGAGATCCTGCGGCGTAGTGCGTTGTCCGGCCTTCGCCTGCAAGACGACTTGGTACGATCGCGTCCCGTAATCGAAGAAGTTCACGAAAGTCGACCCGGTCGTTCCGTTGAGCGTATCGAAAAACGAGCTCGGCGTAACACCGAATGCGAGCGCCTTCGATCGATTGAACTCGGTCGTGAGGTAGGTGCCGGTAAAGATCGTCGGTAAGCGCACCTGCGAGAGCGTCCGATCCTGCTGCGCCTGCGCGAGAATCGTATTGCCGACCTTGTTCAACGTGGGTAAGCCGAGATTGTTGATGTCTTCGATCTCAATGGCGAAGCCGCCGGTGGAACCCAAACCCGGGATCGCCGGCGGATTCGCCGGGATCGCCTTGAGATTGGGAATCTTCAAGAACTGCTGGTAGAGGTCGTACTGAATGGCCAGCGCTGCGTTCTGGACGCCATGCCGCTCCGAGAGCGGTTTGAGCTGAAGGAAGATCGTCGCCTGATTCGAGCTGTTGTTGGCAAAACCGAAGCCGATGCCCGACGTGGCCGCTTCGACCTGCGGCATCTTCAGCATGAGGCCTTCGAGGCGCTTGACCATCGCGGCCGTCTGGTCCATCGACGATTGGATCGGCAGCGTCACCAGAACGTAGAGCAGACTCTGATCCTCGTTCGGAAGAAACCCGGTCGGGGTTATCTTGAACAGGAGACCCAAGAGCACGATCGCGCCGACGAAAATTCCGATCATGATCTTTTGATGGCGGATCAACACCGGAACTTTGGCCTGGTACCACGCGGTCATCGCGTGGAGGCGATCGTTGAACCAGAGCATGAATCGGTTCTTCGTCGGTTCCGCCCCGTGCACGAGCTCGTAGGTTAGCACCGGCGCGAGCGTCAACGCGGTGAAGAGCGAGATCCCGATCGATGCGGCCATAGTCAGCGCGAACTGCTGAAAGAGCAGGCCGGTCGT
>DATASC010000104.1:0-4580 GCA_036269355.1 Candidatus Cybelea sp.
CCAGGTTTCATCGGGCCATCCGGCGCTCTGATAGCGCCGGATGCGCAGGATGATGCTGTTTTTGCGGAACAGCTGATCGGGCGTATCGAAGAAGCGTACTTGTCTCAGGCCCGATTCGAGCGCGTCGAACTCTTCGTAGTCGACGTGGAGCTTCGCCGCGATCGCCGCGAGTTCGTCGTTGAAGGCGATGACGGAGCGCTTCGTTGGGAAAGTCTCCGCCCGCAGCAGCAGCTTGAACTCACGATGTGTGACGACGTGCGCCACGTCGACCTACGAGTCTATCCTAATGCCGGTGCGCCCCCGAGACGGTCACGTTGACCGGCTTCGACGCGATACCGTTGGCGACGACTTGAAGAGTGGCCGCACCCGACGCGATGCCCGAGGGGACGTCGAAGTTCGTGGAGACGGACTTCTTGCCGGTGGCGACGCCCATCGTGCTGTGATCGTGGGTACGCGCGTAGTAGACCTTTTTGCCCGTGTTCATCGTGATTCGTACCAGCGGGTAGTTCGTGGCGTTCTGATACTCGTCGCCGAACGCTACGCCTTGGCCAAGGCCGTTGAACTGCGTTCCGGTGATCTTGTAGGTCTGCCCTGCGCTGATGCTCTTCGGGAAGGTGCTGATCGCCGGCGCCCACGACGCTTTCGGCGAGCCCGTCGGCGTGTAGAGAACGGCGGAGTTGCTTAGGAGTAGGACCTGTCCGGTCGGAAGGAGCAGCGGCGATCCGCTCTCGTTGACGCCGTTGAGCTGCGTGAGCGTCGTTCCGTTCCATTCGTACGCCGTTCCGCTATCGCCGAAGACGAGGACGTTGCCGCTGGGCTCGAGCACGGCGAAGTTGTCGCCGGCGTTGTCGCCGTTGGGGAAGTCCGGACCCTTCGTCCAGGTGTTCGCCTTCGAGTCGTAGATCGCGGTGTGTCCCGCGCCGTATCCGCTCGTGTACGATCCGGTGTAGAAGACGGTGCCGTCCGGACGGAGGATCGACGGGCCGATCTCGCCCGGCGGGTAGTAGCAGAGGCTCGGACCGTAAAGAAGACATCCGTACGGTGACGGCGAGTGCAGATCCACGATCGTCGAGCCGGCCGAGCTCCACTTGCTCGTTGACGGATCGTACAGTTCGGAGTTCGGCGCGTTCTTCACATCGGCGGTAAGGATCTTGCCGCTCGGAAGAAGCGTCCAGCCCTCCTCGGCATTGAAATCTGATTTGCCCTTGTGGCTAACGACTTTCCACGTGAGCGTGCTCGGATTGACGTACGCGTCTTGTTCGGTCAGCTTGTCACCGACGAGCATGCGTCCGTTCGCGAGAACCGTCGAGGGGGAATCGCCGATGTAGCCCCACTTCTTAGGATGTCCGAGCGGCGTGAACGTCTTTTTCGTGGGATCGTAGACAGCGCCCAGATTCGTTAGCTGAAGATCGTAACCGTTTCCGGGCGAGTTGTACTCGCCGCCCGTGATCACGAAGAGGCCGTTGGCGAGGACGTCCGCAGCCGCCGCGTCGGGACCGTAGCCCGACTGGAGCGAGCCGACTTGCGTCCACGTTCCGTTGGCGTAGCTGCCGGTAGAATCGGGAGTAAGCAGCCAGAAGTTACTCCAGTTCGAGCCGCTTTGGGCGAGAACCGTACCGTCGGTCATGAGCCATTCCAGCTGCATGTAGTCCGGAGGACTCGACATCCGCGTGATCCGCCCCGGATGACTTTGACGCAATGTCCCGAGCGTCTGCTGCGAGACGCCGGGCAGGATCGAGTGGCTGCCGCCGGAGCATCCAGCCGCTCCAACCGCCAACGCGGCAGCAAGTGTAAGTAGTGCCGATCGTAAAGTGAAGCGAAGCACGCAAAACCTCCAGAAGGAAATCAGAAGTCTGGGAAAGCCGCCCCTTTAGAGGTCCCTTCGCCTTTTCCCGCTTGCTTAGCTGGAGCGGGAAGCGGGGGCCGAGAATTTAACTCTTCATCGAGAGGGAGGATCGCTCATGTTCGCCACACCGCATCGTCTGGTCGCCGCAGTTCTTTTCGCAGCGCTCGCACTCGCAGGTTCGCCGGTCGCGCTCGCTCAGCAAGTGACGGTCACCGTCAACGGTGAGCCGCTCAATCTCAGCCCGGGTCCGATCGAACGCGCCGGACGCGTCTTCGTTCCGCTGCGCGGAATATTCGAGCGGCTCGGCGCGGCCGTCGTTTATTCGGCCGGCACGATCAATGCGACGAAGGGCAGCACGACGGTTTCTCTGCACATCGGTTCGACGCAAGCGACGGTGAGCGGTCAGCCCCAAACGCTCGACGTCGCCCCGTTTATCGTCGGCGCGACGACGTACGTCCCGTTGCGCTTCATCGCGCAGTCGCTCGGTGCGAACGTCGGCTACGATGCGTCGACGAGCGTCGTCGCCATTCAAATGTCGCGCCCGTTACCGCCGAATCCGCGTCCTCCCGCTCCGATGCCGCCGCCGAATCCGCCTCCGTCCGCAGTGCGCTTGCGGGCGCAGCAGCCGGCGCCCGGAAGTGAAACGCGCGACCGGTTCGCGGTAATCAGGGCCGAGTTTACGCGCGAGGTCGACCCCAACAGCGTACGCGTTTGGCTCGACGACGCAAACCGGACGATGCAGAGCGGCGTCTCGCCGACGGGATTTTCGTTCAAGCCTCCGGCGCCGCTCGCGTTCGGGAACCACACGGTGCGCGTCGCGGGGCGCGGCCCCGGCGGCGTTGGCTTCGATCGCTCGTGGTCCTTTGCGGTCTTGCGGCCGGTCGCGCCGGAGCTGCATCTCACCATCTATCAGCCCGAGCAGAACGCCGCCGTCAAGCGGAACTTCACGCTTTCGGGAAATACCGTCGGTTATGGGCGCGTCCGCGTGACGGCCGGTGCCTCTCCCTCGTCAACCGGGCAATTTAGCGGCACGACCACCGCCGGACCGAAGGGAAACTTCCAGCTAGCGGTCTCCCTCACCACGATGCCCGGACAGCAGACGGTCACGATGCGGATCGTCGTCACCGACCCTGCGACCGGAGCGACCACCGAGACCACCATGCGCCTCAGGTTGAGCGCCTAAAGGAAGCATTCTTTAAACTTTCTTCATCCGGCGGCGCTAGAGTCGTCGCATGGTTAGGAAAGTAATCGCGCTGGCGGTCGCACTTGCGGGCCTCGCCGTCGCCGCGTGCGGCGGCGGGCGCGGAGGCAACGGCGCCGTTATGGCGCTTCCGCAAATCGACGGCGACCTCGCGCTCTATGCAAATCTTCCGAAGGACACGATCGGCGAGGAGTTGCCCAGCGAAGGCGTCGGTACGGTCAAATCCAAAAAGTGGGTCGCGACGCTCGGCGGATTCACGCAGACGCAGAACTCGCAGGCGCTCGGATTTCCGCCCGGGACGAAGATTACGATTCACAATCTTTCGAAGAGCATCACCCACACGCTCGACGTCGTGAAAGTCATCACCAAGCCGCCGGCGGACTTTCCGGCGGATCCGAAACTCTCGGTCCCGCCGAAGGGCGGTACCAAACTTGAAGCCGGTTACGCCAGCGGCCCGATCAAGCCCGGCGCGTCGGTGACGGTAACGCTCGCCGAAGCCGGAATCTATTTGATCGGTTGCGCCTTTCACTATCACTCGGGTATGCGAGACGTCCTGGTCGTCGCAGAGCACGCTACCCCCGGGCCGCAAGGGACGCCGGCGCCAAAAGGGACGAGGACGCCGACCTCGCGTTCCAGCTACGTTCCATAAGGGGAAATAATGCTAAGGAAATTCATTGCCGTTGGCTTGGGGATTGCAGGCGTTGCCGTCAGCGCTTGTGCCGGACGTCTCACGAGCGGAAGCGCGTTGGGCGGCGACACCGTAATGCTGCCGCCGGTCGGCGATCTTTCAGTCTACGCGACGATGCCGAAGGACAGCATCGGCGAAGAGCTTCCGGACGAAGGGCTCGGACAGGTCAAGTCGGCGAAGTGGAAGGCGATGCTCGGCGGCTTTACGCAGCAAAACTATTCGGAAGCACTCGGATTTCCGCCCGGCACCAAGATTACGATTCACAATCTCTCGAAGAAGAATACGCATACGCTCGATGTGGTAAAAGAAATTACCAAAGGACCGGCCATCTTTCCGAAGGATCCCGTGCTCTCGGTTAAAGCGAAGGGTGACGGGAAACTCGCGACCGATTACGCGAGCGGACCGATCGGCCCCGGGAAATCCGTGACGATGACGCTCTCCAAGGACGGGATATACTTGATCGGCCGCGCCTTCCATTATCACTCGGGCATGCGCGACGTAATCCTCGTCGGAAAGTATGCGAGGCCGGGTCCGCAAGCAACGGCGCCACCGACTTCGAAGCCGACCAGCAAGTCGAGCTGGGATCCGTAAGAGCCGGCTAGTCGCCGGCCAGCTGGACCTTGAGCACGATTCGGGTCGACTCGTGCGTCGAGTGAATCTGCACTCCATCCATAAACGCATGCATTAACTCGATCCCGCGACCGCGCTCCTCGCGGCGTACGAACGGTCGCCATCGCCCAAAGTCCTCGACGGTGACGATGAAGAGACCGTCCTCGCGTGCAGTCTCGAAACGGATCAATCCAGGTTCGCCACCGTGATAAGCGTGTTCGACGGCATTGGCAATG
>DATASC010000105.1:0-7895 GCA_036269355.1 Candidatus Cybelea sp.
GCTGCGACGTTGCCGCCAACGACGCGGCGGCGCGCGACCTTTTCGATCGTGCCGCCGCGGCTCTCGGATACGACCTCCTCGGGCTGCAGCGCGAGGGTCCCGAAGAGAGATTGCGCGAGACCGAGTTCAGCCAGCCCGCGATCTTTACCACGAATCTAGCGCTTTATTACGCGGTAGGCGACGGCTTCACGCCGGTCGTCACCGCCGGCCATTCCTTTGCCGAGCTCTGCAGCCTCGTGATCGCGTCGGCGCTTTCGTTTGAAGACGCACTCCATATCGTCGGCGAGCGCGGCAAGGCGATGCAGGCGGCGGCGCAGCGCGCGCGCGGTGGGATGTCGGCGATCTTAGGCCTCGAAGCCGCGCGGGTCCGCGACGTGCTCGAGCGGATCGGCGCGCGCGGCCACGTCGGACTAGCAAACTTCAACTCGCCGACGCAAATCGTGATCAGCGGCGAGCTCGACGCGGTTGCTGCGGCCGGCCAGGCCATGCTCGACGCCGGCGCCAAACGCGTCGTGCCGCTCAACGTTTCGGGCGCGTGGCATAGCGCGCTGATGGAGCCCGCGGTGGCGCGCGTTCGCCATGCAGTAGAGGCGAGCCGGTTTTCGTTGCCGGCGATCGACGTTGTATCGAACGTCGATGGGCAACCCTATCGCGACGTGGAAGCGATCAAAGCGAATCTAATTCGTTCGGTCGTCGACGAGGTGCGCTGGCACGATACGGCGGAGCGAATTCTCACATACGATCCCGATCTCATCGTCGAGTTTGGCGCCAGCGGCGTGTTGAGCGCGCTCTTCAAGCGGATGTCCGATTTCGCGCAGCGCAGCCGAGGGGTGACGGTGAGTGACTTTGCAAGCGTGCAACGTCTGCGTAGCACGATCGAAGGACGCGCGGAGGCGAGCGTATGAACTTCGCCGGAAAGACCGCGCTCGTCACGGGCGGCAGCCGCGGGATTGGCCGCGCAATCGCAGTCGAGCTCGCGCGCCATGGCGCCGACGTCGCGCTTATCGGACGAGACGTGAACGCCCTTGCCGAAAGCGCCGCCGCCTGCGCGAATGCTCGGCCCGGTGCCCTCGCGCACGTCTTTGAAGGCGACGTGACCGATCAAGCGGCGGTCGAGCGGATCGTCGGCGAAGCGCTAACCCGGTTCGGACGCATCGACTTCGCGATCGCAAACGCGGGGCAGTCGGTCGATGCGCTGCTGCTGCGGCTCAAACCCGAGACGATCGACCATTTGCTCAATGTCAACCTCAAGTCGGCCTTCTATCTCTGCGGCGCCGTTGCGAAGCCGATGATGAAGCAGCGCGCCGGCTCGATCGTCCTCGTGACGAGCATCGTCGGGTTGACCGGTAACGCCGGCCAAGCTGCGTATGCTGCCTCGAAAGCGGGCCTCATCGGCCTCTGCAAATCGCTGGCAAAGGAGTTGGGTTCGAGGAATATAAGAGTCAACGCCGTCGCGCCGGGCCTCATCGAAACCGCTATGACAGAGAAGATGCCCGACGCCGCCAGGGAGTTTTTGATCAAGCAAGCCGCACTCGGCCGGGCCGGGAAGCCGGAAGATGTCAGCGGTGTCGTCGCATTCTTGTGCTCCGACGCCGCTGGATACGTAACCGGACAGACGCTCGTGGTCGACGGCGGAATCCTGATGTGACCCCTATGACAAGGCTTGAAAGGAGACGTAATGCCCACCACCTTCGATAAAGTAAAGAAGATCATCGTCGAGCAGCTCGGCGTCGACGAGTCGGAAGTGACGCCCGAGGCGTCTATTACCGACGATCTGGGTGCCGACTCGCTCGATCAGGTCGAGCTGGTGATGGCGTTCGAGACCGAGTTCAACATCGACATTCCGGATGAGGAAGCGGAGAAGATCAAGACCGTCGGCGACGCGGTGAAGCGCATCGACGAGACGACGTCGGGATCTTCGACCACCTAGGGCGCATTGTTCGATCAACTCCAAGAGCGCCTGGGCGCGATCTTCGATCGGCTTAGCGGGCGCGGCAGGATCAGTGAGGGCGAGGTCAACGAGGCGCTGCGCGAAGTGCGGGTTGCGCTGCTCGAGGCGGACGTCTCGCTCGGCGCGGCCAAGGCCTTCGTTGCAAACGTCAAGGAACGCGCGATCGGCGCAAACGTTCTCGAGTCGTTAACTCCGGCCCAAACGATTCTCAAGCTCGTGCACGACGAGCTCGTCGAGCTACTCGGTCCGCCGACCGGGTCGGGACGCGCGCGTCTACAATTCTCCGACGCACCGCCGTCGATCATCATGCTGGTCGGGCTTCAGGGCTCGGGCAAGACGACGCAGGCTGCGAAACTTGCGCTTCGGTTGAAAGAGCAGGGGCGGCGTTCGGTCTTGATCGCCGCCGACGTTTACCGTCCCGCGGCAATCGATCAGCTCAAGATGCTCGGTAAGCAGATCGGTCTCCCGGTTTACGAACATGCAAGCGGCGACCCGGTGCGGATCGTGCGCGAAGGCGTCGCGGAAGCGAAGCGACTCGGACTCTCGACGGCGATTATCGATACGGCAGGACGCCTGCAGATCGACGAGCCGTTGATGGACGAGCTCGCCAAGATCAAAGACATTGCGCAGCCGCGCGAGATTCTGCTCGTCGCCGATGCGATGACGGGTCAAGAGGCGACCGCCGTCGCCAAAGGTTTTCACGATCGGCTCGGCATTACCGGCGTGATTCTTACGAAGCTCGACGGCGATACGCGCGGCGGAGCGGCGCTCTCGATTCATAGCGTCACCGGGGCGCCGATCAAGTTCATCGGCACCGGCGAAAAGCTTGGGGCGCTCGAACCGTTCTATCCCGAGAGGCTCGCGTCGCGAATCCTAGGCATGGGCGATGCCCTAACGCTCATCGAGAAGACGCGCAGCCTCTATTCCGAGGACCAGGCGAAGAAGCTCGAAGAGAAGTTTCTCAAGCAAACGTTTACGCTCGACGATTTTCTCGAGCAGATGCGGCAAGTGCGCAAGCTCGGCTCATTTAACGATCTGTTGAAAATGATTCCGGGTCTTTCGCGAGCGTTGCCGAAAAATTTCGAGATCCCGGAGCGCGAGTTCGCGAAAGTCGAGGCGATCATCTGCTCGATGACGCGCGGCGAGCGACGCAACCCCGGTGTTTTGAACGGATCGCGCCGCAAGCGAATTGCTCTCGGCTCCGGCACGCAAGTCTCGGACGTGAACCGGCTCGTGAAGCAGTTCGATCAGGCGCGCCAAATGACCAAACAGCTGAGCCGAAGCAGGCGGAGTTTATAACGGAATTATGGTAAAAATTAGATTGCGCCGTATCGGTGCAAAGAAGCAGCCCACGTATCGTTTCGTCGTCGCCGACGCGCACGCGCCGCGGGACGGGCGGTTCATCGAAATTCTGGGCCACTACAATCCCCGCACCGAGCCGCGGACCGTTGTCGTCAACGAAGAGAAGGCGCGCCAATGGCTCGCGAAGGGCGCGCAGCCCTCGGATACGGTGCGGCGTCTTTTCGCCGAGAAGGGGATCATGGAGCGCGGCCCCGTTCCAACGACCAAACGAGCGCCGAAGAGCGCCGAGGGCACCGCCTCGTGAGTGCCTTCGACGACGAGTTCGGTCTATTCAGCGAGACGGTCGTCGACGAGCCCGAGCGAAAAGCGACCCCGCGTAAAGAGCCGGTTCCGCGCACGGAGCCTGTTTCGCGCAAAGACCCGCCGCCGCGGCAAGAGTACGCGCCGCGTCCCCAGCGTCCAATCGTGCGCCGCGAGCGGCGCTCGAACTCGGGAAGCGATCCGTGGGCCGGACACCGGCGCGCAACGGAGCTGCTTGGCTTCCTGGCGCGCAAGCTCGTGCAGAAACCCGATGCCGTCACCGTCGAGCTCTTCGTCGACGAGCACGCCCAGCCAGTCATCGAGCTTATCGTAGATCCTGAAGACTTGGGGAAGGTGATTGGCCGAAGCGGTCGCGTGGCCCAGGCGCTGCGGACGGTCGTGCGCGCCACGGCCGAGGGCCGCGTTGCGGTCGACATCCTCGACAGCGAGGAAGCCGCGCAAGGGGTCGATGATGGCGCGACCGACGAAGGGTGACACGTTACGGCTGAAGGGTACGTCGTCGTAGGACGAATCGCGGGTGCTTTCGGCGTCCGCGGCGAGTTGAAGTGCGACCCGACCAGTGCGGGTCGCACGGTCATTTCTGCAGGGGCTGAGTTACGCTGCGAGCGTGCCGGCGAGGTGCACACCGTGCGCATCGCTGCGGTGCGAACGCACAAGAACCGCGTGCTCGTTCGTGTCGCCGGCGTCGACGACGCGGATGCCGCCGCGGCGCTTGCGCACGCGGTGCTCTACGCGCCGCGCGCGTCGATTCAGCTCGGCGAAGGCGAGTATCTCGACGACGACCTCGCCGGCTGCGAGATCGTTGGTCGCGACGGCACGCGGTACGGCGCGGTGGAGAGCGTCGAGCACTTTCCGGGGAGCGACATGCTGGTCGTACGCGGCGCGATGGTGCCGATGGTGCGCGCCATCGTCGCCGAGATCGACCTTGCCGGCAAGAGAATCGTCATCGATCCGCCGGAGGGTTTGCTGGAGCCGCTCGACTCGGAAGGCTAACCGTTATCGGGGTGGGCGAGCGCGTACGCAGCAACTGCGGCGTCGACCGCGGCCTTGATCGACGAACCTTTACCGGTTTGGTGGTCGAGTGTTGCGCCGAAACAGGTATAGACGTAGAGGTCGAACGCGTACGATTTGCCCTTGTGCGCCGGGGGCTCTTGCAACGTGCCGGTAGCGATCGTGTTGTCGCGGTTCGAGCCGCAGATCGCATCGGCCGATTCCGCTCCGCTTGACTGAACCGAGGTCATCTGCACGTTGAAATGCCCGTTGAGCGCGAAAAAGAGTTCGTGTCCGGCGCTCGTGAGATCGCCCGTCGCAACAGCTCCGGTAGCGGTTACCGGCGCCACGATGACGCCGCGCGAAGGCTTCGTGACGGGTCCGGGCGCCGGCGTGTGGCTAGGGCCTTTATGCTTAAAGACCGAGTTCACGATGTTGCCGAGGCCGCGGATCGGAACCTGGGCGCCATTGGTCGACGTTGGCGCGGGCGTACTCGACGACTGCGTCTCGACCGATTGCGTGCCGCGTCCGAGAAAGGTGAGGATCTGAGATCGCGCGAGCAGCGACTGCGATGCGACATCGGCGACGCTCGATACTTGCGCAGTCTGCGAGAAGAGAATGACGCCGCTCTCGACGCTGACGACTTGTTCGACCACGGCGGCGCTGTCACCGACCGGCGTCACGTAGCCGCTGATATAGAAATCGGCGTGCGCCGTGCGCGCGTTGTCGAGGAAGTCGGCGCGCTTGACGTTCTGCGGTATGGGAGGGACGTTGATCCCGCCTGCGGCGACCATTTCCTGGCCCAGAATCTGTGCGATCGCGCTGCCGATCCTCGGATCCGCGCCCGTTTGGACTTCGAACGGATAGATCACGACGATTGGCAATTGCTGGATTCCCGAATTGGGCGTCGGTCCCGGTGTCGGCACGGGCGGCGGCGTCGCCGCGGTCGCGAAGAGCAGCGCGCAAGCGAGCGCGGCCACGCTGAAAAGGCAGCGCACTGAGAGGGTTTTAGGCATCAAGCGCCGCTTCTTCGCGCATCGAAGGCTGATGTCCGGTTTGCCACGCGATGCTGTACTCCGCGCCGAAGAGAAAGATCGAGCCGATGCAGTAGAACCAGAGCAGCAGAACGAGCGGCGCGGAGAGCGCCCCGTAGATGTGCGTAAAGTCGACATGCGTGAGGTAGACGGCGAAGGCGTACTGGACGGCCGGCCAGAGGATCGCGACGACGGCGGCGCCGCGCAGTGTGAACGCCCAGGAGACGGTCCGGTTCGGCAGCCACTTGTAAAGTATAACCGTGACGATGAAGACGAGGGCAATCGACACGAGGTAAGCGAGAATGTGCGTGACGCGGCGCGGGTCGTGAAAACCCGCGACGTGGAACGTGATCGACAGGACGATCGGAAGCGCAATCGCGATCAGCAAGAGGATGCCCGTGACCGGAAGCATGATCAACGAGAGCGCGAGGTTGTGCACGAGCGGACGCCCTTTAGGAACGTTGAGCGCGCGGTCGAGCGCGTAGGCCAGACCCATGAACAGATTCTTCCCCGACCAAACGATGAAGGCGAGCGCGATGAGGCTTGAAATGCCGCGCCCGTAGATGTACGTCTCTAAGTTGTTGGAAATGTAATCGTGAAGCGTCGGTGCGAGCGTTTGGAGGAACGTTAAAGCGCGACGTTGCGCCTCGGGCAGGACGAGCGTCAGCCCGCTCAACGTCAAGACGCTGAGCGGAAAGAGTGCGAAGAGCGCGTTGAACGCGACCGACTGAGCGTGAAAGGCGCATCCGTCGCGCGCGAAGCGTAGGAGAGCGTCGCGGAAGACGGAGATGAGTCGGTGCATCCCGGGCGGTATATCGTAGAACGTGGCGCTATTCCCACCGGCCGCTGCAGTCGCCGTCGTCGTCGACGGCAGCCCTCTCGCCGCCTACCAACGCGCGTACCTGGCGGATGGCCGGGTCTTTGCGCCGGTCGCTCCTCTGCTCATGCGGATTGCCGACCGCTTTTGGCTCGACGGCGACACGCTCGTCGCCGAGCGTAACGGACGCCGCGCGTACGTGCGCTTATCGCCGCGCGCGGCGGGCGAGTTGAGCGTCGCGTACGTGGCCGCCGCCGCCGTTCTCCGGGCGCTTGGCGCGGCGGTTCGCTACGAGGCTTCCGGCCGGCGTCTGGTGGTAACGCTGCCTGCGCGCGGAATGCTCGCGTCGCCGACGCCGTTCGATCCGGCGGCACCTTCAGCCGCGCCACGCGCCGTATTTACACCGCTCGCACCCGCGACGCCCCGGCCGCTGTGGACCGGTTCGCCGATGCCGCGCCGCACCGGGCTCCCGTTTCCGCCGCCGTGACTCAGGCGGGTAAGCGCGCGCTGACCACAGGTACCATCCAGACGGCGTATCCGCTGGGGTCTCTCACGTTGGCGATCATCTGGTCGAAGTGTGCCTTTGCTTGCCCCTCCGTAAGGGGCGTCGACTCGGCGATCGGCACGACGTACCCGTCACGCCACGCCTCAAGAATCGTTGCGAAGGTTTCACGCGGAACGCGAATCGTATCGACCACGACGTACTCGACCGCGACGTCCTCGAGACCCATGGCCGACAACAGCCCATAGGCATTTCTGCCAACGAAAAGATCGACGCCCGTTGCGCGGCCCATTGCCGCTGGAACCACGTGCCAAAAGTCGCGTGGGTCGAGGTCATTTCCGCGCTGAAAGTGCAGCATCCCGTAGTCCTCGGGGATGATATGCAGGTAACCTCCGGGCTTTGTAACGCGGACGAGTTCGGCTAGGACTCTTGCGGCCTGCGGGATGGAATGCAATACGTGGCGACAGATCGCCAGGTCAAACGTGTCGTCCGAAGCGCTCAACTCGAATATACTTTGATGTTCGAAACGAAAGCGCGCAGCGTCTTCCAAGCAGCGCTTCCGCGCCAGTTCCAAATGTGAGTCGACGATGTCGACTCCCAAAAGATGCGCGCGTGGGAAGAGCTTCGCGAGACGTACTGCGAGTTCGCCCGTTCCGCACCCAGCGTCGAGGAAGTTTGGCTCGAGCGGCAACGCGTACCGCTCGAAGAGCGGCGCTTCCTGGGGCCAAATCGCTCGTACCTGTGCGTCCAGGTTGCGCACCATGGACTCGTCGGCCATTTGTTTTGCCTGCGGATTGAGATCCATTCAGCGCGCGGCCACGGCGGAAAGATCGAGCGCGCCAAGGCCGCGGTCGGAGACGTTTCGCAGGAGTGCCTCCATCGCGTCGATTATAGGGAGGCGTTCGTGATGCGCGGCTCCCTGCATGAGCGTCGCGTCTTTGCGCGCCATGTCGATCGTCCAGGTAGGCTCGTAATCTT
>DATASC010000106.1:0-14084 GCA_036269355.1 Candidatus Cybelea sp.
GGTCCGCGGTCTTGCCGAGCTCGGGCTCCAGGACGACCGCGATCAGGCCCGGGATCACCACGACGGCGGGGATGAGCACCTTCGGGTACGCGGCGATCAGCGGGGTGCGCTTGGCCGCCGACAGGTTCTTCGCGGACAGCGCCCGCTGCACCTCGGCGAAGTTGGTCGTCCAGTACCCGAAGGACAGCACGAAGCCGAGCCCGAGCACGATGGTCAGCCAGTTCGCGCCGAGCGGGTTGGACGTGCCGATGCCGGTGTGCTCCCAGGCCCTGGTGAACGAGTGGCCGTGCGTCCGCGTCAGCGACTGCGACAGGCCGTGCCAGCCGCCGACCTTCTTCAGGCCGACGATGGTCAGCGGGATGAGCGCCGCGAGGATCACGAAGAACTGCAGCACCTCGTTGTAGATCGCCGAGGACAGGCCGCCGAGGGTGATGTACCCGAGCACCCTCGATACGCTGCATCAGGATCGAGAAGAGCGACTCCTTGACGCGCCCGGGCGTAGGCCGTACGTTAGGGCCCTTCGGCGACTTCAGCTTGCGGCTCCCGAGCGAACCCCCGGTGATCTTCGGCGCCATCGCTTCTCAGAACGCCTGCGGCGCGAGCGGCTCGAGCGACCGGCCGAGCCAAGACGAGTCCCCGAGCCATTCGTAGCGGATCGTCGAATACGGAACGGTGCCGAACGAGAGCAGCCTGTCGTGAAACGCCCGCTGATTGAACGAAGTGCCCTCGCGGTCTTGCACGAGGCCGATCAGGGTTTCGATTTGCGTCTTGCCGATGAGATAATCGATCGCCTGGCCCGGATCCATCGCGAAGCGAGTCGCTTCGCCGCGCGCCGTGTCGTAGTCGATGTTCGCGTTCTTTTGGAAGTACGCGATGGCTTCCGGCAGCGTCATCGCACCGGTCGCAAGCCCCACGTCGACGCCGATGCGCGTGGCACGATGGCGCATCAAGTGAATCACCTGGCGCCGCGCCCCGGGATCGTCGTCGTAGAGACCCTCGCGCATCAGCATCTCCTCGCCATAGAATGCCCAGCCTTCGGCGAAAACTCCGTCGTCGTGCACGTGCCTGATGAAGTCTGGGTTGTGGTACGCATACGAAAACTGCAGGAAGTGCCCGGGAATCCCTTCGTGTCCGAGCAGCGGCAGAACCGACTGGCGCGCGTCCTGCACGAAGAAGCTCTGATTGCTCGAACTGAAATCGGGAACGAAGTAAAACCCCTGGGGATCGCTCGAAAACATCGGCGGGGCGTTCATGAAGCCGCCGGGATAGGTCGCCGCGAGTGCCTTCGGCACCTCGACGATATGAAACGGGCCGATGTAAGACGGAATCGTTACGATTTGGTGCGAGTCGATAAAGGCGATGATTTTGGAGAGGCTCTGCTCGTAATGCGCTAGGAACGCCGCTTTCGAGGGGTAGGCCGGCGCCGGCGATGGAGAAGGAAGCTGTGCGTCGCGCGCGGCCTCCCACATCTCCAGCGCGCGGTCGCGCGCGAGCTCGACCTGGCCGACGTGCGCGACCTGGTGCGCATCGTAGGGCAGCATCAGCACCCGCCGGAGAAACCACTCGTACTGCTTTTTGCCGACGGCGAACCCGCCCGCGTGGAAGCTCGCCATGTGCGCGTCGAGCCATGCGCGATACCCGTGCAGCGACTTCAAGGCCACCTGCTGCGCGGCCGCGAGGTCGCGCTGCGTCGCGGGTGACGTATCGCGTGCGACTTCGTCGAGCGTCGTCGTGTAGAGCGAATCGCCGTCGCGAATGTCTTCCGAAGCGATTTGCGCAAACTCGCGGACGGTCTGGGTGAGATTCGCTCGCCCTTGCGCCAAGACACGCGGGCAGGCCCGCAAGCGCGCGATTGCAGCTCGCACGCGGATTTCGTCGCTCGCGTACTGGCGCTTCACGATGGAAAAAATGCCGTTGCTGCACTCGCCTTCGTAGACGCTCGGATTGCGCTGCAGGCCGCGCAGCACCGTGCGGCCCCACCAATCGCCTTCAAGTTCCGAGCGCACGAGCAGGTAGTCGACGCGCGCGTGCAGGCCCGCTCCTGCCGTAGGCTCGAGCGCGGCCAGCTCGTTACGGTAGCGACGCAGCTGCGCCATCTCCGCGGCCTGCGTGGCCGGCGAATAGTCGGCGAGCCGGTCGTCGTAGGTATGGATGCCCGAGTCCGTCGCGAAAGTCGGCTGCTCTTTGAATATCCAGTCCGTGTAGCTGTGCTCGAGCGCTTCCAACCGCTGCTGGTAATCGGACGAGGGCGCTGCGATCCCCGAAAGCAGCATGCAGCACGCGACGAGAACGGCTAATCCACGCATCACGTTACGCGCGCCGGCGACGGCAAGAGTGCGAGCAGCTCCGAAAAACCTGCAATGGTATAACCGGGAGGCGGCAGGTGCGCCGGGTACGACTTCCGCTCCCAGTTTATCCAAATCCCTTGCATACCGACGGCCTGCGCGCCGGCAACGTCGCCTTGCGGATCGTCGCCGACGTACCACGATTGCTCGGGCGAAGTGCCCAACGCATGCAAGAGCAGCTCGAATGCTTGCGGCGCCGGTTTGCGTTGGCCGATCTCGGTGCTCACCAGCATCGGTCCGCGAAATCCCGCTCGTTCCGCCTTACGTCTCTGCAGTGGATTCCATCCGTTGCTTAACATGGCGACGGCGATCCCGCGTTCGCACAGCGCATCGAGAGTCGGTCTTACTCCCGGAAGCGGTACCAGGAAGTCGTCGACCATGTCGACGGCGGTGCGGCGAAAGAACTCTGCATATCGATCCGCCGGTTCGACGCCGCGTTCCGCCACGAAACGCCGCACCGCGTCGTCGATCGTGAACGCGCCGCTCCGCTGGCGCACGAGCAAATCGTCGATGCCGTCGATCTCATCGCCAAGGGTTCCGATCGTACGGCCGCCCTCTCCGAGGACCAGCTCGAGCACGCGCAGGAACGCGACCCGCTCCAGCCGGTTGTCGATCGCAAGCGTATGGTCGAGATCGAAACCGATCCCGAGGACCGTGCTCATCTTCGGCGCGTTCGACGCACGGCATCGCGGGCCCCTAGCCGACCTCAGTCGGCGGGATTACCGCGGCGCCGGTCCGGTCACGATGCGGACGAAGGCATTTGGGCGCACGTATTTGGCGAGCGCGGCTTGGACGCTCGCCGCAGTTGCGGAGAGCTCCGAACCCGCATCGATCACGTTCTGGTTGAGCGGCAGCCCGAGCGTCGAGTAACGAAGCAACTCCGAGGCAACGCCGTCGTAGCTCGACTCGCGAATCGGCACCTCGCCCATGAGCAACGCTTTCGATCGCAGCAGCCGGTCGGACTCGATCGGCGACACCTGAAGCTGCCGCAGAATCGCCGTGGCCTGGGCCTGCGCCGGAAGAACGTTCTGCGGGTCGCAACCGTACGAGATTCCGAAGGTCGCGCGAACGCGACCGGCCGAGACGCGGCTCTCCACATCGTAGGCGTAGCCGTGCACCTCACGCAGGTCGTGGTAGAGCAGCGACGAGTAAAAGCCGCCGGTCAGCACCGTATTGGCGACCTGCAGCTGCGCCCACGCCGGATCGCTGCGAACGATCGGCAAGGTCTCGATGAGCTGAACCGACGACTGCACGCGGCCGGTCGCCGGTACTTGCATCTGACTCGGCGCATTCGGCGGAGTGGGTGGAAGCTCGACGTTCGGCTTTGGCCCACCCGCCTTCCACGCACCGAAGTACTTCTCGAAGATTGCCTTGGCCGCTTCCGGCGTCGTGTCGCCGATCACCACGATCGTGGTCAGGTCGGGACGATAGGCGCTCGCGTACCAGGCCTTCACGTCATCGAGCGTCAGCGCGCCGACGCTCTTGGGAGTGGCGAATCGCTGCGACGGGTCGTCGGGAGGGAAGAGCGCCTTGTTCAGCGCCACGTCGGCAAGGTGTTCGGGCGAAGTCATTTCGCCGACGAGCTCACCCGCCGTCTGCTCGCGAACGACCGCGAAATCGGCCGGCGCGAAGGTCGGATGCAGCTCCTCGTCGGCGAGCAGGGCGACGCCGCGCTCGAAGTGCGAGGAGAGCACGTCGAGGCCAAAATCGGTGCCGGCATCGGTGGTCGCCGCGATCTCGTCGAGCTGCCGCGCGAAGGCGAGGCGATCGTATGTCGTGGTGCCGTACGGGAAGAGCCCGTCGGTGACGTCGTCGACGCCGTCCTTTCCTTGCGGTTCCTGTACGCTCGGATTGTTGTCGATCTCGCCGGCGACGACCACCGTGTGGCTGATCTCTTGCGGCTGAACGATCAACCGAATGCCGTTCGAGAGCGTCATGTCACTGGGCGAGATCGTCTGTTCCGGGACGCGCAAGTTCTCCAGAACGTGTTGCGCCCAGCTCGGAAGCGGCTCGTGCTTCGACGGCGGAATCGCGTTGTTCTCTTTCGCCATGGCCCCGCCGGCGCTCGTGGCGCCGCTGTTCTTTGGCACCGCATATGCGACGACGGCGCGTTTGTCGTCGAGGTAGGCGCGCAGCACGCGATTTACGTCGTCGGCGCTGACCCGTTCGTACTCGGCGACCATGTCGCCGGGTGAGCTTAAGTTCTGCACCGCCACCGCCTGACTCCACTCCGAGGCAAGTCCCTCGATCGAGTTCGCATTGAACTCGAGCTGCGAAATCTCGCGAAGCTTCGCGGCCGCGACCAAGTCCGGCGGAACGCCGGTCTTCTTATAACCCTCGATCGTCGCGCGGAGCACGCGGTCGATCGTCTGCGGCGGCGTCGTTACGGGTACGACGCCGACGGCGATGCCGATACCGATCTTCGGATAGATTTGCGTCGCGAACTGCGTCGCAAGCGCCTGACCGGTGTATGCGAGACCGCCGAAGGTGCTACGCTGACTCGAGAGCACGTCGCCCAGGATCTGTCCGGCCGCATAATCGGGACTGTCGTAGCCAGGGAAGCGAAACCCTAGCGCAACCGCGGTAAACGCCTGATCGGAAACGTCGTGGTAGAGCGCCGGTCGCAGCGGCTGCAGCCGGACCGGCGCGCGCGCCGGAAGCGTTGCCGCCGGGACGTCTCCGAACAGCGACTTCACCTGCGCGATCGTCGCCTGCGGATCGACGTCGCCGGTGATCACGTAGATCCCGTTATTCGGATGGTACCAGGTGCGGTAGAATTTTAGCAGCTGCGCGCTGTCGACGCTCTTGGCGAATCCTGCGACGGTGCCCAGCGTGTTCTTCGCATAGGGCGTTCCCCCGATCAGACGATCCTGCATCTTGACGAAGAGCCGGAAGAACGCGCTGCTGTTATCCTGCTGCACCTCTTGCGTAATGGGACCGCGCTCTTGAGCCCACTGATCTTGTGCCATCAGCACGCCGGTCGCGCGCGAACGCTCCGCGCGAAGTGCGATGTCGAGATAGGCCGAAGGTACCGTGAAGAAATACTGCGTTACGGTGCTGGTCGTCTGCGCGTCGAAATCGCCCCCCGTTATTCCGATGGAATCCATGAGCTGCGACGACGAGAGGCTCTTGCTTCCGCGAAACATCATATGTTCGACGGCATGCGCCAGGCCGGGAATCCATTGTTCGTCCGAACCGACGCGATAGTTCAGCATCGCCGTCGCAACCGGAGCGAGCGTGTCGCGCACCACGATCACCCGCAGTCCGTTCGAAAGCGTCGCGCGCGCGACGTCCTGGGCCGCTCGGACCGGCGCGGCCGGCGCAAACCATATTGCCGCCATCGCGGCGGCGGTGAGAAGCGATCGCAGCATCCTCATGACGAGAGTACCAAGGCCCGGTTCCGCGGCTGGCTTTCGAGCATCGCGCGCAGGCCGGCGTGCTCCGGCCGCACGAGACCGGGATCCGTCGCGATGATCGCTTCCGCAGCTGCTTTCGCGGCGCGATAGACGTCGAAATCCCGCAGCAGATCGCCGAGGCGCGTCTCGCCGGCTCCGGATTGAAGCGTGCCCGACAGCTGACCCGGGCCGCGGAGCCGCAGGTCTTCGTCGGCGATGCGAAATCCGTCGTTCGATCCGGTCAAAATTTCGAGGCGCTCGTACTCGCCGGCATCGTCGGGATAAACCAGAACGCAGTACGACTTTGCCGCTCCGCGGCCGACGCGACCGCGCAGCTGATGAAGTTGCGCGAGACCGTAGCGTTGCGCGTCCAGCACGACCATGGCCGTGGCGTTCGATACGTCGACGCCCACCTCAATGACCGTCGTAGAGACAAGCACGTCGAGCTCGCCGCGGATGAAACGTCTCATGATCTCCTCTTTTTCACGCGAGGCGAGCCGGCCGTGCAGCAAGCCGAGCCGCAAATCCGGAAAGACCTCATTCTTCAGCCGCTCCGCTTCGCCAATCGCGCTCGCAAGCATCCCTTCTCCTTCCTCGATTGCCGGCGTGACGACGTATGCTTGATGGCCCGCGGCGACGATCTCGCGCACGAAATCGTAGACGCGTCCCAGCCGGCTCGTGCGAACCGCGAACGTCTCGACCGGCGTTCGGCCCGGTGGCAGCTCGTCGACGATCGAGACGTCGAGATCGGCGTAAACCGATTGCGCGAGCGTGCGCGGAATCGGCGTCGCCGTCATGTGCAAGGTGTGAGGAGAGACGCCCTTCGCACGCAAACGCGCGCGTTGCTCGACACCAAAGCGATGCTGCTCGTCGATAATTGCTAGGCCGAGCCGTTCGAAATCGACGCCTTCGGTCAGCAGCGCGTGCGTGCCGACGGCGACCGAGGCCGCGCCGCTCGAGAGCTTTTCGAGCGCGGCGTTGCGCGAACGCTGGCTTTGGCTACCGAACACGGCTTCGAGCGTCACGCCGAACGGTACGAGCAGCGGGGCGAGTTTGCCCGCGTGCTGCCACGCCAGCAGCTCCGTCGGTGCCATCAACGCCGATTGCATACCGTTGCGCGCCGCGAGCAGGATCGCCGCCGCGGCAACGAGCGTTTTGCCGCATCCGACGTCTCCCTGAAGCAGCCGGTTCATCGGCACGTCGCGGCTCATGTCGTTCCAGATCTCGCCGATGACGCGCCGCTGCGCGCCCGTCAGTGGAAACGGCAGCGTGGCTTCAAAATGCTCGAGGAGGTCGGCAGGAATGCGCAGTGCGCGCGCATCGTGGTCGCGCTCACGCTCGCTGCGGCGCAACTGCGCCGCCGTCGCCAAGCCGAGGAACTCCGCGAATATGAAGCGCTCCCGCGCGCGGGCCGCCTCTTCAGGCGTCTCCGGCGCGTGTACCGCGCGATACGACGCGTCCTGCTCCTGGTAGCCGCGTTCCGCCGCCAGCACCGGCGGAATCGGATCGGCCGGCGCCGTTGAAAGCAGCTTCGGTAAATTCTTTTTGACGACCGATGCGATCTTTCGGCTCGCCAGCTCCTTCGACGCGCGATAGATCGGCACGAGCTCGCCGCGGTACTCTTCGTCGTCACCGAGTTGCCCGTAATGCGCGACGTTAACGACCGAACCTGACAGCAACCGCTCGACGCGACCCCGTACGAAGAGGCGCATACCGACGCGAAAACGTCCGTAGACGTAGCGATTACGGCCGATCCACTTCGCGACGAACGCATCGCCCGCGTCGTCCGCAAGACGCGCCTCGACGATTTCCAAGCCGCGCACGCGCCGCTCTTTTAGCGCGGTGATGCGACCTACCGCGTTCTCCTCGCCGCCCGAAGCGCCGAGGCGGCTCGCGGGCGTCGGAAAGCGAAGGTCGTCGTATCGGAACGGGAGATACTCGAGGAGCGCGCTCGCGCTCTCTATTCCCAGATCGCGCAACAGTTGCGCCGTTTTCGGACCTACGCCGCTGAGAGCAGCTATGCTGGAGGGCGTTTCGCTCTCGACGATCAACGGCGCACGCTCGCTGCGCTCAACTGCCGAAGCCGCCGGTACCCGTCGCGCAGATGCGGAACGTCGACGCCATAACGCTCGGCGAGTTCGATGACCGCTCCAAGAATCGGGTCGAGCTCGAGCTCGCGGCCGCGCTCGTAATCTTGGAGCATCGAGGTTTTCACGTCGTCGAGCCGTGCGGCGTAAGCGATGCGCTCGTCGACGTCGACTTCGGCGACGACGCCCATCTGCTGACCCACGCGGAGTGCCTCGTTCATCATCGCGCGCACCTGCGCGCGTGCATCCGGGTCGGCCAGCATCGGTTTGATGGTCATGTCCCGCAGCACGCTGACCGGATTCAGCCCGCAGTTGTTCACGAGCTTGAGCCAGACCGTCGCGCGCACGTTCGGGTCGATCTCCGGTGCGAGCCGAGCGCGGCCAAAGATCTCTGCAATCTCCTCAACGCGCGGGCTCGATACGCCGCGCGGGTCGCCGAGCACATAACGCAGGCCACCGCTCTGCCGGATACGCCCCGGTTCTACGATCGAGCCCGAAACGTGGACGACGGCTCCCACGACGCGTTCGTCCGAAAACAACGCTCCGATCCCGCCGCCGGGATCGACGGTCGCGAGCGGGGGCTTGCGGACGTACCAAAATGGAAGACCGTTTTGCAGCGTGACGATCGTGGCGGAGCTTCGGGCATAGGGTTCGAGCTGCGCAAAAAATGCCGGCCATTGATGCGCTTTGAACGAGAGGATCAATGCGTCGAAGTCGCCGAGCTCGCGCAGATCGCCGCTCGCTTCCGGATGCGCTTGAAAGATGCCGAGGTCGCTTTCGAGCCACAGACCCTCGCGTTGCATCGCTTCGAGGTGGTCGCCCCGAGCGACCACCGCAACCGACACCCCGGCCTTCGCGAGGGCGGCCGCCAGAAAGCCGCCGATTGCACCCGCGCCGACGACTGCAATGCGTGTCACGCCCAGGTTCCGTTAGGCGACGGGCAGATTCGAACTGCCGAATGGGGCTTTTGCAGAGCCCTGCCTTACCACTTGGCTACGTCGCCGAGAAGGACTGGAGCGGGTAGTGGGAATCGAACCCACGCATCAACCTTGGGAAGGTCGCAGGCTACCATTACATCATACCCGCCCACGGCGTCGCTTTCGGTTCTAGCAGCCCCATACCGCGTCCTACAACACCCCGAGCGCGCGCCTGGTTCTGTCCAGCGTGCCCTCCTTAGGCGATCAGGCTGATCGCCCGCGCGAGCACGATGGCGATCGTGATGAGGGAGACAATAGCCTCGGCCATCATCAGCGCCTTCGCGTTTAGGCTCAAGGGCATCACGTCGGCCGGGCTAAACGCGGTTGCGTTCGTGAACGCTAAGTATACGTAATCGAAGAACTGCGGCTTCCACAACGGATCGACGCACGACTGATTTACATTCGCGCTGATGGTCTGCATCTGCGGAAACAGAAAGTCCGCATTCGTAAACTCGACCGCGGCAGTCGCGTGCGCCCGCGCGTCTGGTCCGTCTCCATCGATCTCCCAGAACCAGAGCGCGAAGACCAGGATGTTGGTGAACCATATCTGCGCTCCGGTGCGCAGCAAATAACCTGGCTGGTGCAGCGCCGCCCGCTCCGGGCGAAAGAACGAAGCAACGAGCAACAGCACCGAGACGAGATTAAAGAAGGTAACGATCGCGATGAGGATGATGCTCCAGACCCTCGTACGCCGAGTCTCGCTATGCCGGTGCGGGACGAAGATCGACAGTGGTATCAGCAGAACTAAAATTACGGTCGGCGCCGCCCATACCGGCCCGATCGTCAGTCGCGGCGGGAGCGTGATGTAGAGCAGCATCGCCGTCAAAACGGCCAGCGACGCGTGCCAACGGGGTTCGTGTCGCGGCATAACCGCGGGCAGCTGCATTGCTTAGACGGTTCGCTGGCACGGCTGCGCAACCCGCTGACCTAGTCGCGTATTATGAGGCCTATGCCTACTGATTTTCGTGATGGAAAAACCTTTCCGCGACGCGGTCGCGAGGTAATCGGTGACGCGCTCTGGCTTCTTCGCGCGTCAGATAAAGGTCGCGCCGCAGCAGCCGGGACGATCCATGATTACATTTATCCGTGTCCTATGGACCAAGGGGTGATGGAGCGCTGGCGCGTTACGCCGGCAGAGTTCAACGAGGCACTTCGACAAAACGCGAGCGACGAGCAGCTCTACGCTTGGTTCGCGGAGCGCGTCCGACCGGATGACGTTCGCAGCGCCAACGAGTGGCTCGTGACCGAGCGATTGGAGAACCTCGATCGGCAGGATTCAGAAGAGGTGGTTCCGGCGGAGCACCGTTGATGGGATCGATGATCGAGTTCACCCGACCCGACGGTAAGACCGCGCCGGGGTACTTCGCTGCGGCGCCGCAGCCGAACGCGCCCGGGATCGTTCTGTTCGAAGAGTGGTGGGGTCTCGACGAGCGCATCAAGGAGACCGCCGATCGACTCGCGGGTCACGGCTTCAACGTTGTCGTCCCCGACCTTTATCGCGGTCGCAGCGCAGCCACCGGCGACGAGGCTAATCATTTGATGGAAGGCCTCGACTTCGGCGACGCAGCCACCCAAGATTCTGCCGGAGCCGCGCGCTATCTGCGAGAGCAGGGTGCTCGACGCGTCGGTATCATGGGCTACTGCATGGGCGGCGCCTTGGCGATGATCGCCGTGATGCGCGGCGCAGAGTTCGACGCCGCCAGTATCTGGTACGGTTACCCGCCCGCCGAGGCAGGCGATCCAGCCGCGATCTCGGTTCCGATTCAAGGTCACTGGGCGACCGATGATGGCTTTTTTACCCTCGACGGCGTCGACGCGATCGAACGGAAGCTCGCGGCGGCCGGAGCCCACCCCGAGTTCCATCGCTACGACGCCAAACACGGCTTCTATAACACCGGTCAGCCCGGAGAAGGCGGTCTAGGCCACTACGACCGCAATCACGCCGAAACGGCTTGGCGCCGAACCATCGAATTCTTCGACCGCACGCTGCGCTAGCAAGCACGATAAAGGTCGCTAAATACATGAGGTCTCGCCTTCCGGCCAGACCTCACGGCTCTTAATTTGCCAAGGGACGGAATCGAACCGTCGACACCGCACTTTTCAGGCGCGTGCTCTACCAACTGAGCTACCTTGGCTCGTTCGTCGAGCGCATCACACTTTGCGATGCGCTCGACGGAATCTGGCGACGCTGATGGGGCTCGAACCCACGACCTTCGCCGTGACAGGGCGACGCTCTAACCAACTGAGCTACAGCGCCAAGGCCGGCACCGCCGACGATGGTGGGCACGGCTGGGCTCGAACCAGCGACCCCCCGCGTGTGAAGCGGATGCTCTCCCGCTGAGCTACGCGCCCGTACCGGTAGCGGCTCCTTGGACAAAACAGCATCGTACCCTACCGTGCGCCGACTGTCCAGCACGGAGAGCGGCGTGCGACGGTTGAAAAGCGTGGCGTGAATTTCCTCGCTGTCGTGTTCGTGGCAGCCTCGGCCGCGGCACCGGTGCACCTTGCGACGGCAACCGCGAATCCGCAAGCGCAAGTGTCCATCGATCGCGGACTCTTCCTCTATTATGCGTACGATGGCACCGACGCAAAGCGAGCCTTCGCTCAAGCGGCGGCGCTCGACTCACAGCTAGCGGCGGCGTATTGGGGAATCGCGCTGGCCGAAGGGCCCGATCTGAACACGCCGTTGACGGAAGAGCGATTCAAGCGTGCAGCCTATGCCGCGCACAAAGCCGCCGCCCTTGAGCCAAACACGCCGCCCTTTGAGCGGCGACTCGTCGAAATCATGGCGACGCGCTATGCGGGGACGTTCGCCGACTGGCCGGCCGACGACGCCGCATATCGCCGCGCCATGCTTACCTTCGCGCAGAGCTCACGCGACGAAAATGCCGAGCTTCTCGCCGCCGAAGCGCTGCTCGAACACGGGGGCCTTCTATGGCAGAACGGCCAGCTCGCGAGCGAAGAATCACGTACAGCGCTTTCGCTCGTCGTCGGGCTGCTGCGTAGCGACCAGGATAATGTGATGGCGAATCATCTCTGCATTCATCTCTACGACCTGGCGCCGGATCGTGCGCCGGCGCTTCCGTGCGCGAAGCGCCTCGACGGCGACTCGTTTCCCCCCGAAGCCGAGCACCTGGCGCACATGCCGGCGCACTACTGGATCGAAACGGGAAACTATGCCGCGGCGATGCGTTCGAGCGAGCGCGCATACGATCTTATGGCGCAGCTCGCCGCGACCGATCCGACCTCGCAGCATGTGGAACAATACGATAAGCATGACGTCGCAGTCGGGTATTCGGCGGCAATGATGCAAGGAAACTTTGCCACCGCTATGCTTTGGAGCAAGCGCATGAGCTCTGCCTTCGAGACGAACTTCGAAGGCGTCACCGCGCTGCGCTTCGGACGCTACGAGGCCGCCTATGCGAGCGACGGCGCCGAGTTCGACGGAGCGAGTGTGCGGGGGTTGGCCGCCGTGCGCTTGGGCCATCTCGCCGAAGCACGCGCGCTCGCTGCGAAGGTTCCGGCAACGAACTCCGCGCTCGGGTACATTCCGCAGATATTTTTCGCGCGGCTCGCAGCTGCAGGGGGGGACTTTACGCAAATGCAACGATGGATCGATAAGAGCCTTGCAAACCAGCACGACAGTTTTGGCGGCGAGCTAATCCCGCTCATTCCCGCCGGTGAAGCTCTCGGCGCCATTCGGTTAGAACGCAACGATATCGCCGGCGCCATAGCAGCCTTCGGCGACGCGCTCGCAGCGTATCCCAACGACCCTCGCGCGCTTTTTGGCCTATCACGAGCCTACGCGGCAAACGGAGATCAGGCCCGCGCTGCAACGACGCGCGCGAGCTTCGAGAAAGCGTGGGAGGGCGCCGACACCAAAGTCGAAGACGCCCTCCCGTAGCCGTTACGCGGCTTCACCGTTCCGTAAGCTGTGCGCAAGCGCCGCTAGCGCATCACTCATTGCCTGCGCGCCGTTTGCCAGACGGTCGCGGGCCGTAGCACTTTGTCCGCTCCGTTTGAGGCGCTCGGATCGCCTCCAACGGGCATAACGTAAGGCATCGTCACGGCGAATCCGGATTTCGGCTTCGAGCCAAAGTTCCATGATCCACCTCATTGAGAGTGAGTGCAAAAACCAGAAATCAAAAGGCCTCCGGTCGATCGCGGAGGCCTTCGTCCTACGAGTGCAGCTCGCTACGCGAGCTATTCCTCAGGTTCGCAAGGACGAAGGTCCAACGCACGTCGACCCACAGCCGACGAGCGGCGTGGTGGAGGTGAACTGACGGAAATTGTTCATCGAGCCTCCTTTGGACGAGCGAGTAATACGCGACACTCTACCACGCGAACGCATCCAATGTCAAACCAAATCCGAATGGGCGCTGGAGGTCCGCGGAGCCATCCTGCGAATGAGGATGGGCGATTTCCGGGCGGTTAGCTCAGTGGGAGAGCGCTTCCTTGACACGGAAGAGGTCACATGTTCAATCCATGTACCGCCCACCATATGCCATAAGGGTTTTTCGAAGCCCTTATTTTATTGGTGGGGTGAAAATTCAACGCGTAGGGGTTTCCGTGCAATTTTACACCCTTGGCACGGAACATGGCGCTTGATGATTAGCTTGCCTTCATGGAAACCGAAGAACTAAAGCCTGAAGAAAGCATGACGCCGTTGCGGGTTTATGAAACCGCACTTTCAAGGGGTTTGAAGTTCTACCGAATCGACAAGGGTGACATTGGAGTCAATGGCCCTCCCAAGCGATCAAAGAGCTAAACGATCTGATCGACCAACATGCCGATGGCCTCATCGCAATAGTAGAAGAATTCTCAGGCCCGGTTTCTTCAGCCGAATCCCTATTACGTCAAGCACGCTAGCAGATACCGAGAAGCGCCCTCTCCTTGGGCTACGCTGCGTTGTAAGGCACTCCCCTGACGTTTGGATATGTCGAAATCAACCTGCGGCAAAAGAATGGCACAAAGGTGCTTATCAAAAGTGAAGAGAGCCGATAAGCTATGAAAGCAATGGTGGGGGTCAATGGAACGAGCGGTGGATGGATGATCGCATTTGGGCTTTGCGCCGTTGGCTATTGCCTTTTAGCTCTCTTTGGAAACCATCCCCAGGTTCAAAAGATCAGCCGTTCACTTCACGTTGAACCAATCGTCAATTGGGTTGCTACAAATAGCCCACGCTGGCGCATCCTTCTCGTAGCACCGTTAGGAATATTCTTGGGCCTTCTCGGTATTGCCCTTGGAATAGGTGAGTTGAGCCAACAGGTTCACTTTCCG
>DATASC010000107.1:0-4212 GCA_036269355.1 Candidatus Cybelea sp.
GCCGACGATGTACGCGGCGACGGCAAAGGCGGTGAGATAGGAGCGATGGCGCGCGCAACCCCAAATCACGGCCAGCAAACCGAACGTCGCGATGAACTCGCCGAGCAGAACCGGCATTCCGTGGCGAGCGCGTTGTGACACGAAAACGGCAGGCTCGGCAAACATTAGGTTAGCAGCTATAACCCCAACGACCGCGCCGCTAATCTGCGCGCCGATGTAAGCCGGAACGTCGCGCCACGGCAATCCGCCCTTCGCCGCATCGGCCAACGTAACGGCCGGATTGAAGTGCGCGCCGCTAATGGGCCCGAACGCGAGGATGATCGCGAACAGCACCCCGCCCGTTGCCAGGGAGTTCGCTAGCAGGGCGAGTCCCAAATTGCCCGCGAGCCGATCCGCCATGATCCCGGAGCCGACGATCGCGGCAAGAAGAAGTCCGGTTCCAACCGCTTCAGCGGTTGCGCGGCGAGCTAACGTCACAGGCCGCTTAGGCGCTGCAGCACGAGCGGTCTTCGGTACCGGAGGCGCAGCAGATCGCGTCCTCGTCGATCTTCCGCTCGGTATCCGCGTGCACCGTGTAGACCTCCCATTTGCGCCCGACGGGGTCAACGGCCCACACTTTCGTTTGATTTGCGTAGCAGCACGTTTCTTCACGCTCTATGCTGGAAACGAGGCCCGCATCCTGAAGCCGGGCGATTGCGTTTTCGACGTCGGCGGTCGTTTCCACGTACACGCCGTAATGCGCGTCCGACCCGGCTTCGACGTGACTGCGGAGGTCGAGCGCAAGCTCGAGTCCCGGCTGCTCGGTGACAAAGAGGGCGTAATCGGCCAACACCTTCGCCGGTTTGGCTCCCAGTAGCGCCGAATAGAATGCGATGCTCTTGTCGAGATCGTTCGTTGCAAGGTTGAGATGCGTCTTCACGCAGAAACCTTCTGAGCGAAAACATCGCCGATAGCTCCCTCGATGCGGTCGAGCGCGTCCGCCGCTAGTTCGTAGTAAACCCACGTACCGCGGCGCTCCCACGTTACCAGACCTGCTTCGCGCAGAATCCGCAGATGGTGCGATACGGTGGGCTGATTGAGGGGTAACGCGTCCGTGAAGTCGCACACGCAGACCTCCTGCGCCGCGCGCGCGAGCGTTGCAAGCATTCGCAGCCGGTATGAATCGGCGATTGCCTTGAATAACTCCGTCTCCGCCTCAAACGCCCTGTTCGACACGCGCACCGGAGTGCAACACCGCTGTATCGACATCTGTCGATGCTACCAAAGATATTGAAGAACGTCAATACACGATATTCTGGCGTCGGCCCTTGGCTAGCGCATGCGGCGGTAGATCGGTGCCTCCTCGGCGATACGGCGGAAGACGCCTTCATGCGGCGTATGGCGCAGACTCTCGCTCGTGCCCAGACAGAGAAAGCCGAGGCGGATCAAGCTGCTGAGAAAGAGGTTGTGGACGCGGAACTGCAGCGCCGCGTTGAAGTGTCGCAGAACTCCGCGCGCGACGATAACGTGGAACTCGTTAAGCGATCCGTCGGTGACGAGATTGTGCTTGGCGAAGATGATGTGGCGTTTGATCTCATCTTTGAACGATAGCGAACTCTCGGAGTGATCGCAGACTTCCGCGAGCGGTCCGGTCAATCCGATCGAGTGGTACGCCGCACTCGGGTCTTCGCGGGGTTCGAATTCGAATACGCCGGCTCGCGCGCCGGCGATCGCGAGTTCGCTCGCATCGGTGGCATAGATCATCGTACGGTCGAGCAGCCCCTCGTCCCGTAGCAAAACCGCGAGCGAATACGCATCTTCCCCGCACGCGCAGTTCGGCACCCAGATACGCGCGAACGAGTAGGTGCGAAGCAGCGGTACGATCTTCTCGCGAAAGGCGCGAAAGAACACGACGTCGTGAAAGAGGCGGCCGCTGCCACCCGACATCGCGAAGACGAACCGCGCCAGCGCTTCGGGCTCGTGAAGCAGGCGCTCCTGTAATCCCGAGATCGTCTGGACGTTCTCTGCGCGCAGACGCTCCGCGACTCGCCGTTTTAGCGTCGCTTGGGTGTAGTCGGTAAAGTCCTGGCCGCTGAAGCGCAGCACCGCTTCGAGCAGTAGGCTCAGCTCGAGGTCGGCGAGCGCATCGCTGCGTGCCGCCTCTACGACCGTGGCCGTTACCGGTTCAACCATACGCGGAGCAGCGATATCAGCTGGTCGATGTCGACCGGCTTGGCGATATACTCCGAAGCTCCCGCCGCTATGCAGCTCTCCCGGTCGCCGCGCATCGCCTTGGCCGTCAATGCGATGATCGGCAACTCTGCAAAGCGCGGGTTGGCGCGGATCCGCCGGATCGTCTCGTAGCCGTCGAGTTCCGGCATCATGATGTCGATCAGGGCGATGTCGATGTTCGGCGAGGCGACGAGCAGGTCGATGCCCTCCTGACCGCTCTCGGCGCTCACCACCTCGATGGCCGACGCTTCGAGCGCGCTGCGTAGCGCGAAGATGTTGCGCGCGTCGTCGTCGATGATCAGTACGCGATTGCCGGCCATCGATGGTCCGGAGAAAAACGCGACGTCGACCGAGGAACGTTTGCTCGCCGGCAACTTCGCTTCCACCTGGTTCAAGAAGAAGCGCGCTTCGTCGAGCAGCCGTTCCGGGGCGAGCGCGTCCTTAACGATGACCGTTTGACTCAAGGCCGCCAGACGTTGCTCCTCCTGGCGCGTCAGGTCGCGCGCCGTGTAGACGATGATCGGAACGGTAGCGCCGTTCGCCGTCAGACGCATCTTCGCGATGAGCTCCTCGCCGGAAAGGTCGGGCAGGCCCAAATCGACCACGATGCAGTCGTAGGGTTGTTGGGCTATCGCCGCGATCGCCTCGGCGCCGGTGCTCACCGCAGTTACCGAGACTTCGCCGGCGTCTATCAGGTTGATCATCGCGTTGAGCTGCGTGATGTCGTCCTCGACCAGCAACAAATTCTTCGAGCGTCCGCCGCCGTACCCGAGCAGCGAATCGAAGGTTTGCGTCAGCGCCTCTTCGGTTACCGGCTTCGTGAGGTGCGTTACGGCACCGAAGTCGAGCGCGTGCTGCCACTGCTCCGCACCGGAGATAACGTGCACCGGTATGTCGGCGGTTGCGGCGTCCTCCTTGAGCTCCTGGAGCAAGCTCCAGCCGTCGGTGTCCGGCAAACTGATGTCGAGCGTTATCGCGTCGGGCCGGAATCGCCGCGCGAGCGCGAGTCCCTGCGCGGCCGAAAGCGCGACGATGCCTTTGAATCCGCGATCGCGCGCGAGCCCGAGTAGAATCCGCGCAAACACGAGATCGTCCTCTACGATGAGCAAGACGCGATCGGTCGACTCGATGCGTTCGCGGTCGTCGTCGATCTCGCGATGCGGATGCTCTTCGGCAACCGTACGCGGTACCGGTCGGACGATTCGTTCCTGCACTCCGCCGCTAATCGCCACGGTGCGCTGAACGACGGTCGTCCCGACGTTGCGCTCGAGGGGATGGTAGAACGTGAACGTGCTGCCCTCACCGATAACGCTTCGGACCGCGATTTCCCCACCGAGCAGTGCCGCGATTTCGCGGCTGATGGCTAGCCCGAGGCCCGTGCCGCCGAACTTTCGCGACGTCCCCATGTCGGCTTGCTGGAAGGCCTCGAAGATCACGTTGAACTTCTCTTGCGGAATTCCGATGCCGGTGTCGGTAACGGCGAACGCCACGGCCGGACCGGCGATTCCGGCGATTCCGTGGTCGCGCACCAGTTTAATATCGAGCGCAACGCTTCCCTCGGTCGTGAACTTGAAGGCGTTGGAGAGCAGGTTCTTGAGAATCTGCTGCAGCCGGGTCGGATCGGTGAGGAGCGTTTTTGGAAGCTCCTCGTCGCAGCGAATGATAAACCGCAGGTTCTTGTCTTGCGCGATCTGATCGAACGTCCGCTCGACTTCATCTTGGATCTGCACGACCGAGATCTCCTGAAGATCGATCGAGGTCGTTCCGGATTCGATCTTGGAGAGATCGAGGATGTCGTTGATGAGCCGCAGCAAGTCGGCGCCCGAGCCATGAATGGCGTGTGCGAACTCGACTTCCTTCGGCGACATCGTCCCGGCCGCGTTCTCCGCGAGCTGACGCGAGAGGATGAGCAAGCTGTTGAGCGGCGTACGCAGTTCGTGCGACATGTTCGCAAGAAATTGCGATTTATATTTCGAGGTGAGTGAGAGCTGTTCGGCCCGG
>DATASC010000108.1:0-22216 GCA_036269355.1 Candidatus Cybelea sp.
CTTGTCTTATATAGCGAAACAACTCTTATCGCACATCGGGTATGATGGTGCGGTATCCCTATCCGGCTTGCCGTAAGCGGCAAGGCCTCCGCCGGTGGTTCGGTGCTCGGGCTTACACCTCGCCCCAAGCGCGTCCCCGGCAACGGCTGGTCCTGTGCACGTCGGAAATCTTGAATAGAGTGAGGTACAAATTTCATGGCTAAAACGGTCGGAATCGACCTCGGCACGACCAACTCCGTCGTCGCCGTTATGGAAGGCACTCAGCCCGTCGTAATTCCTAACGCCGAAGGCTCGCGAACGACGCCTTCAGTGGTAGCGTTTACGAAAACCGGCGAACGTCTCGTCGGCCAGCTCGCAAAACGCCAAGCGATCACCAATCCGGATCGCACGATCAGCTCGATCAAACGCCACATGGGCGAGGCTGACTATCACGTCAAGATCGACGGCAAAGATTACACGCCGCAAGAGATCTCGGCGATGATTCTGCAAAAGCTCGTCAACGACGCGAGCAACTATCTCGGCGAACGGGTGACGAAAGCCGTCATCACCGTTCCCGCGTATTTCAACGACTCCCAGCGCCAAGCGACGAAAGACGCCGGCAAGATCGCCGGTCTCGACGTGCTGCGCATCATCAACGAGCCGACGGCCGCAGCACTCGCCTACGGCCTGGAAAAAAAGGGGAACGAGACGATTCTCGTCTGGGACCTCGGCGGCGGCACCTACGACGTCTCGATTCTCGAAGTCGGCGACGGCGTCTTTGAAGTCAAGGCGACCAACGGCGACACGCGCCTCGGCGGCGACGATTACGATCAACGCGTCGTCGACTGGCTCGTCGAGCAGTTCCGCCGCGACCAAGGCATCGATCTCAGCAAAGACAAGCAGGCGATGCAGCGGCTTACCGAGGCCGCCGAGAAGGCCAAGATCGAGCTTTCGTCGGTGGTACAGACCAGCATCAACCTTCCATTCATCACGGCCGATCAGGAAGGACCGAAGCACCTCGACTACACGCTGACGCGTGCGAAGTTCGAGGAGCTCACGAGCGATCTCACCGATCGTTGCGTGGGTCCGTTCCACAACGCGATCGCCGACGCGAAGCTCGACGTTTCGAAGATCGACGAAGTCATCATGGTCGGCGGCGCGACGCGCATGCCGGTTATTCAAGACCTCGTGCGTAAGCTCACCGGCAAAGAACCGAATCTGACCGTCAACCCGGACGAGGTCGTCGCGGTCGGTGCGGCGATTCAGGCCGGCGTGCTCGCGGGAGAGGTGCGCGACGTCGTTCTCCTCGACGTCACGCCGCTCTCGCTCGGATTGGAGACGCTCGGCGGCGTCATGACCAAGCTCATCGACCGCAACACGACGATCCCGACGAAGAAGTCGCAGATCTTCACGACGGCCGAGGACGGTCAAACGTCGGTCGACATTCACGTGCTCCAAGGCGAGCGCCAGATGGCAGGCGACAACAAAACGCTCGGGCGCTTCCGGCTCGAAGGAATTCCGCCGGCGCCGCGAGGCGTGCCGCAGATCGAAGTGACGTTCAACATCGACGCAAACGGCATCGTCAACGTCAATGCGAAGGACCTCGGCACGGGCAAGGAGCAGGCGATCACAATCACCGCCTCGACCAACCTCACGAAGGACGAGGTCGAGCGCATGGTGCGCGACGCCGAGCTTCAGTCGGAAGCCGATAAGAGCAAACGCGACGAGGCTGAAGTTCGCAACAACGCCTCGAGTTTGATCTACTCGACCGAAAAGTCGCTCAAGGAAGTCGGCGACAAGCTCGAAGCCGGCGCCCGCGGCGAGGTAGAGCAAGCGCTCTCCGAGCTCAAGCGCGTCAGCGAGAACGGGACGGTCGCCGAAATCAAGCCCGCGATCGACGCTCTGCAACAGGCAAGCTACAAGATGGCGGAGCTTCTTTATAAGTCGGCGGCACCGCAGGGCGGCGAACAAGCGCCGGCGGGTGACGGCTCGACGACCGGCAACGGTGCAGCCGGGCCGCCTCCGAACGACGACGTCATCGACGCCGAGTTCAAAGAAGCCAAGTAGCCGGGCGTTGACACGTTGATGTTCGACGATCAATCCGTGCTAAAGACCGAGGCCGGAGAGGCCACCATCGATGAAGCCGCGGCGACTCCCTCGCTCGAGGAACAGCTCGCCGCGGCCAACGCCCGCGCCGACGAGAACTACGGCAAGTTCTTGTTGGCCGTCGCCGATTTCGACAACTACAAGAAGCGGCTTCAGCGCGACATGGACTCGATCGTCTCGTCGCGCCGCCGCATGCTGCTCGAGCGACTTCTCCCGGTGCTCGACAACTTGCAGCGTGCCCTGAACTCTAACGCCGGCGGAGATACGTTGCGCGGCGGGCTCGAGCAGACTCTGCGCGGTTTCGAAGCAGTCCTCGCGAGCGAAGGCGTAACGCCGATCGCCGTACAGGGCGAACCCTTCGACCCGCGCATCGCCGAGGCAGTCGGCACGGCACCATCCGATGACGTTGCCGACGATACGATCGTCGAGGTCACCGAGAAAGGATACAAGCTCGGCGACGATTTACTTCGTCCGGCGAAGGTTATTGTAGCGAAACGCCCTGACGCGTGAACTTTAAAGACTATTACGCCGTCTTGGGCGTTCCGAAGAACGCGGCCGAGAAAGACATCAAGTCCGCGTATCGCAAGCTGGCGCGCAAGTGGCATCCCGACGCAAACCCGAACAACCCGAAGGAGGCCGAGGAGAAATTCAAGGAGATCTCCGAGGCCTACGAGGTTTTAGGCGATCCCGATAAGCGTAAAAAGTACGACGTCCTCGGTCCGAACTGGCAGCAGGCCGCGCAGCAAGCCGAACAACAGCGGCGCTATCGCACCAACGTCGGCGGAGAAGAGTTTGAGTTCGATCTCGGCGATGGTCCTGGGGGCGCCCCGAGTGGATTCTCGGATTTCTTCGACGTCTTCTTCTCGGGCGTCGGGCGCCGTCAGACGGCGCAGGGCCAAGGCTTCGCGCGCCGGGGTCAAGACTTGGAAACCACGATGGAAGTCAGCTTACGCGACGCATACGCCGGCGGAACGAAGGCGATCTCGCTGCAAATTGAGGACGTCTGTCCTCGATGCCACGGAACCGGAACGGAAGCGCGCCGACTCTGCCCGCAATGCCACGGCACGGGGCGCATTCTCCTCAACAAACGATTCGAAGTCACGATTCCCAGAGGCATCGCCGACGGGCAGCGGATTCGTCTCGCCGGTCAAGGGGGCGCGGGAACCAACGGCCCCAACGGCGACCTACACCTGATCGTCAAACTCGAAGAGGATCCGACGTACAAACGAAAAGGGGACGACCTTTACATCGATCTGCCGGTGAGCATCTACGACCTCATCCTCGGCGGAGAAGTGAGCGTCCCAACACTCAGCGGCGAGGTCGAGATGAAGATTCCGGCCGGCACTCAAAACAACCGTCTCATGCGCCTCCCCGCCCGCGGCATGCCGCACGTAAAGGCGAGCGGCAGCGGCGACGAATACGTGCGCCTCATCGGCCAACTCCCGCAGAATCTCTCCGACAAAGAGAAGAAACTCTTCAAGGAGCTTTCCGCACTTCATAACGGAAAAACATAAGCGAAAAGCGCCTGACGCAAGGTTGAGGAATGTTCGGACCGACGAGCCGTGTCATCCTGAGCGAGCGTAGCGAGTCGAAGGGCAGGGATGGCGAAAGCGAGGAGGCCGACAAGCAGGAGCGCTTCCGGGATGGGGCGCGCGACGAGCGGTTCCACAACCTCGCATCACGCCGCTAGCTTTCGTGCTGTAAGGCAACCTGGGGTAGCCGGTGGGGGTTTATCAAAGCACCCAGACTCTTGATTTCCAGATGAGGAGAAGTTCGTGATTAAAGAGATTGCGTTTACCGCGTATCCGGCGAAAGACGTCGCCGGGCTGCGCAAATGGTACGAGGACACTCTCGGCTTGAAGTTCAGCGGGCCGTACGAAGAGGACGGCGTCGAGAAATATAACGAGGCCAACGTCGGCGGCGGCTACTTCAGCGTGCTCACCACCGAGTGGGCCGATCGTGAGCCCGGCAGCGCCTCAGGCGTCGTGTTCGAGGTCGATGACATCGACAAGACCGTTTCCGATCTGCGGGGCAAAGGCCTCGAGGTGGACGATCCGTACGCCACCCCGGTCTGCAAAATCACCTCGTTTACCGATTTGGAAGGCAACAAAGTCTCGCTCCATCAAGTGACGGTCCCGCACTAGGCCATGATGGCCGGCCACGGGCTGATGTGGTCGAACATCTATCAGCCCGAAAAACCGAAGGTGAAGCGGCGCGTCGATTGGCGACGGCTCGGCGCGCTCTTCGCACCTTATTGGCGGCAGCAGGCGACGGTATTGGCTTGCATCGTCACGGTTTCGGCATTAGGGCTCATTCCGGGGTTCGTCGTCGCGCACATCATCGACGAGACGATCCCGCATCGGAATCTCGGCGAGCTGGCGATCGACGTCGGCGTGATCCTAGCGTCGGCGCTATTGTCAGCGGGAATCGGCGTGCTGCAGGGGTACCTCAACTCGGTCGTCGGCGAAGGCATCATGCGCGACATCCGCACGAGCCTAGTCGCGCATCTCCATCGCATGCCGCTGGACTTCTTCACCGGCACGAAGACCGGCGAGATCATGAACCGGGTGAGCAACGACGTCGACAATGTCGACAACGTCGTCACCGGAACGCTGACCTCGATCGTGACCAACTTCGTGCTCATCGCGACGACGCTGGTGGCGATGTTCTTCTGGAACTGGCGTCTCGCGCTGATCAGCGTCGCCATCGTTCCGCTCATGGTCTTTCCGCTCGGACCCGTCGGGCGGCGAATGTATCAGATTCGCAAGCGCACGCGCGAGAAACGCGACGAGATCGAGTCGCTCACCCAGGAGACGCTCTCGATCTCCGGCATCACCCTGATCAAGTCTTTCGCCCGCGAGGCCTACGAACGCTCGCGATTCTACGACGTCGGCTCGCGGCTGATGCAGCTCGAGGTGGATCTCGCGATGGTCGGTCGCTGGTTCATTGCGTCGGTCACGGCAATGGTGGTCGTCGGCCCCGCACTCGTATGGTTCGGCGGGGGATGGCTGGCGATATCCTCGCAACTCAAAGTCGGCGTCATCGTCGCGTTCGTTTCGTTCATCCAAGGCCGTCTCTACGGACCGGCCGCAGCGCTAGCAGGAATTCAGGTGCAAATCGTCAGCGCGCTTGCGGTCTTCGAGCGAATCTTCGATTACCTCGACATGAAGCCCGAAGAGTACGATCCTCCAGGAGCGATTGCGCTGCCGAGCGTCGAGGGCGACATTCGATTCGAGGACGTCGTTTTCGCCTACGACCCCGGACGTGACATTCTTCGCAACATTTCGTTCCACGTACGCCCCGGGGAAGTCGCCGCGTTCGTCGGTCCGTCGGGCGCCGGGAAGACGACGATCACGCAACTCGTGCCGCGTTTCTACGATCCGCAGAGCGGCCGCGTTCTCGTCGACGGTCACGACTCGCGTCAGATCACGCTCGAATCGCTGCGCCGCGACATCGGCATCGTCACGCAAGAGACCTACCTCTTTCACGATACCGTCGCCAACAATCTTCGCTACGGAAATCCTAACGCTACCGACGCCGAGCTCGAAGCCGCGGCACGATCCGCGAACATCGCCGATTTCATCGCGTCGCTCCCCAAAGGGTACGACACCGTCGTCGGCGAGCGCGGCCACAAGCTTTCGGGCGGCGAACGCCAGCGGCTCGCGATCGCGCGCGTGCTGCTCAAGGATCCGCGCATCCTCATCCTCGACGAAGCGACGAGCTCGCTCGACTATGAGAACGAAGCCGCGATTCAGCGAGCCTTGGAAATCGTCATGCGCGGCCGCACCAGCCTGGTGATCGCGCACCGTCTTTCGACGGTACTGGCTGCCGACGTGATCTTCGTCGTCGACGAAGGCCGCATCGTAGAGCAAGGCCGCCACGCGACCCTGCTCGCACGCGGCGGCCTCTATTCACGCCTCTATCGAACGCAGTTTCAGTCTTTCGACTCCGCACCGCGAGCGCATAGCGGCTAAGGATCGTACATACAGACGTCGTTGACGCCGGCGCTGCGATTGAGGCCGCACGGAAAAAGCACCTTTCCGTTAGAAATCGTCGGCGGACCGTTACCTAACCCGCCCATAGATGCGAGGAGCGCTCCGGTCGACGCGTTGTAGACGCAGAGTCCCAAATTGCACGTGGCGTAGAGCACGCCGTTTGCGACGGACGGCGAACCCAGCGTTTCGGTGTTGAAGCTTCCGCCACCGGCGGTAAAGTCGAAAGCACCGCTCGCCGCATCGAGCACGTAGATCGGGCCGCTGTCGTAGGTCGCGAAATAAGCCCTGCCGCCGGCGATCGCCGGCGGATTCCAATAACTGCCATTTCCCGAGCTCGGCGAGTACTGCCAAATTTGCGCCCCGGTTGTCTCGTTGAAGGCATAAAATCCGTGCTGTATGGTGGAGGCGTAGACGACCCCGCCCTCGACGGCGGGCGCGATGCCGAGATCGTTAGGACCGCTGCACCAGTTCGGCGTTCCGCCGCTCAGCTGGAACGAGCAGAGGCCGTAGTCCGTTCCCGCGAAAACGTTGCCGCCGTCGATCGCGGGGATTGCATCGGCCAAGCTGTTATTACCGTCGCCCGCGACGGCCGACCAGAGTTCCGCGCCCGACGTTGCATCGAGCGCGATCAAAACGTCCTTGCCGTAAGCTCCGCCGGTGTAGTAGCCGAAAACGACGGTCGACCCAGACACGACCGGCCCCGTAATCATGAACGTGGCGGGCCGGCAGTTACAGTCGTCGTACCAGCTCCAGGCCAACTTACCCGAGCCGCGTTTGACCGCGCACAGACCCTGCTGCTGATTGTTGCCGGCAACGTTGCAGCCCGCATAAATCAGGCTACCCGAAACCGCCGCCGACGTAAGGCCCCTTTCGCCGTACGCATCGGTTGCGAACTTCCATTTCTGCGAACCGCTCGACACATCGATCGCATAAAGGTTGCCGTCACCGGAGTTTGCATAAGCCGCCGTTCCGTCGACCATAACCCCCCACCCGATTCCGGCGCCCGTGGGGAAGGTCCAGGCGCTTTGGAGCCGGGACACGTTGCGCGTCTTGAGCCGACTCTCGGCCGTATTGTCCGCGACGTGGGTCGAGTCGATCCCGGGCTGCAGCCAGTTGAAGGCGGCCGGCGGGCGGCGGTGGGTCTGCGAGTTGGTCTGCGTCGGTGACGGCATCGAACCTAATCCGCCGCAACCCGCCAGGGTCACGAGCGCGACAAGCCCGGAAATACAAAGGGAGCGGGGCGACATGAGCACCTCCTAGCAGCGGTAAGCTGCCTCGAGGCTATCAGATTCGCCCGCCCCCGCGTATGTCGGAATACCGCACGCCGCTACCGGGTGCGTTCGACGTCCATCACCATCGGCTCGACCGGAACGTGCAGCTTCGGTTCGGTCGCCTCGCGCACTTCGTCGAGCGTCACGCCCGGGGCGAGCTCGCGTAGGATCAACCCCTCCGGCGCGATGTCGATCGTCGCCATGTCGGTAATGATCCGCTGAACGACGCGCCTGCCGGTCAGCGGAAGCGAGCACTCGCGCAGAATTTTGTGCGCATTCCCCTTGGCGACGTGTTCCATCATCACGATCACGCGCTTCGCCCCGTGAACCAAATCCATCGCGCCGCCCATTCCCTTTACCATCTTGCCGGGAATCATCCAGTTCGCGAGATCGCCCTGCTCGGAGACCTGCATGGCGCCGAGCACCGCAAGGTCGATGTGCCCGCCTCGGATCATGCCGAACGAAAGCGACGAATCGAAGAACGACGCGCCGGGAAGTACCGTCACGGTCTCTTTGCCGGCGTTGATCAGATCGGCATCTTCCTCGCCCTCGAACGGATAGGGCCCCATGCCGAGTATGCCGTTCTCGCTCTGCAGCGTCACCGTAACGTCCGAAGCGACGTAGTTCGGCACCAGCGTCGGCAGACCGATGCCGAGATTGACGTATTGCCCGTCACGCAGCTCCTGCGCGACCCGCGCGGCCAGTTGCGTTCGCGTTAAAGCCATAATCTACGTGTTACCCTGAGCCTGGTCGAAGGGTTGTCGAAGGACGCGTGGTGACGCGCTCGATTCGTTTGCCCTGCGCTCCGACGTGCACGATGCGCTGAACGAAGACGCCCGGCAAATGCACTTGTTCGGGATCGATCGTGCCCGGTTCGACGAGCTCCTCGACTTCGGCGATCGTGACCTTCCCCGCCATAGCGCAGAGCGGATTGAAGTTGCGCGTCGCCTTGTGAAAGATCAAGTTGCCGGCGCGGTCACCGATCGACGCACGAACGAGAGCGAAATCGCAAACGATACCGGCCTCAAGCACGTATTCGCGATCGTTGAAGACGCGCGTTTCCTTCTTCGGAGACCCGATCGCGACGCTGCCATCGGATTTATAGCGCCAAGGCAAGCCGCCGTCCGCTACCAGCGTTCCGTCGCCCGCCGGCGTGTAGAAGCCTGGAATGCCGCAGCCGCCCGCCCGCAAGCGTTCTGCGAGGGTTCCTTGAGGCACCAGCTCGACCTCGAGCTCGCCGCTAAGATACTGCCGCTCGAACTCGCGGTTCTCGCCGACGTACGAACCCGTCGTGCGGCGGATGCGCTTGTTGTCGAGCAGCACTCCCAAGCCCCAGCCGTCCACGCCGCAGTTGTTCGAAACCGTCACGAGCTCCGAGGCGCCCTGTTCGAGCAGCGCCTCGATGAGGTTATGAGGAATGCCGCTCAGCCCGAAGCCGCCGACCGCAATCGACGCACCGCTTGGAATGTCGGCGACCGCCTCGGCGCAGGAGGCGTAAACCTTCTCCATGCCGCCCTAAATGCGCCGACGGAAACGAAGTCGCCTTCGTGGAACGTCTGCCCTTATGACGACGGCACCGACTTCAATTGCAAGCAACGACGAAGAGGCGATGATCCTCGCGATGGTTCGCGAGCTGGTCGCCGAGAAGGTCGCACCGCGCGCCGCCGAGATCGACGCGACCGGCGAGTTCCCGTGGGACGTCAAGGAGCTCTTCGCTCAGAACGATCTGCTCGGCATTCCGATTCCCGCCGAATACGGAGGCCTCGGTGGAACTTTCGTTACGTACGTGAAGGTCGTCGAGGAGATCGCGAAGGCTTGCGCCTCGAGCGCGTTGATCGTCGCGGTACAAGAGCTCGGGATGCTGCCCATCGTCATCGGCGGCAGCGACGAACAGAAGCGCCGCTTTCTGCCGAAGATCGCGTCGGGCGAACATCTCGTCGCCTACGCGCTCACCGAAGTGTCGAGCGGCTCGGACGCGCTGGGCTCGATGCGCACACGCGCCGAGAAGCGCGGCGACGCATACGTGCTCAACGGGCAAAAGATTTGGATTACTAACGGCAGCGTCGCCGACGTCGTCTGCGTCTTTGCCGTGACGGATCCGGCGGCCGGCTCGCGCGGCGTCACCGCGTTCGTCGTCGAAAAAGGGACGCCCGGCTTCACGGTCGGCAACACCGAAAAAAAGATGGGCATTCGCGGTTCCCCGACCGTTGAGCTCGTCTTTGCCGACTGCGAGGTTCCGGCCGCGAACCGTCTCGGCGAAGAGGGCGAAGGGTTCAAGATCGCTATGAAAGTACTCGACAAGTCGCGTCCCGGAATCGCCGCGCAGGCGCTCGGTATCGCGGCGGGAGCGCTCGATTACGCGACCGGATATGCTAAGGAGCGGGTCGCATTCGGCAAGCCCATCGGGCAACATCAGGGCGTCGGATTCATGCTCGCCGACATGAAGACCGAAGTCGAGTCCGCGCGTCTCCTGCTCTACGAAGCGGCGCGCCGCTGTGACGAAGGCGCATCCGACGTCACGCTCTGGGCCGCCCTTGCGAAGCTTAAATGCGGCGACGTAGCGATGGCGGTAACGACCGATGCCGTGCAGGTGCTGGGGGGTTTTGGTTACTCGGCGGATTATCCGGTCGAACGGATGATGCGCGACGCCAAGATCACGCAGATTTACGAGGGCACGCAGCAGATTCAGCGGCTGGTGATCGCCCGCCAACTGGTCGGAAGAGCCTAAGGCGTAATGCGCTCAGCCTACAACACGCCGTTCTGCTTGCTCCTCGGACTCTTCGCCGCGTCGCTCTGTAGCTGCGCGCAGCCCGTAGCGAGTCGAGGCTCCACGCAGGGTGCCGCTCCGATGCTTCCCGCGAAGATCGTCGCGCAACGTGAGCTCCATCTGGGCCGCGGCGCGACGGGCGGACTGCTCGGAAATGGCAAAATCAAACACATCATCATCATCGTCCAAGAAAACCGCTCGCCCGACGACCTCTTCAACGGCCTCCCGGGAGCCGATACCGTTACCTCGGGAGCGAACAGCGCCGGAGCGCAGACGCCACTGCGCAAGATTTCACTGACGGCGCCGTACGATCTCTCTCACTCCAACAACGGTTGGAACGTGGAGTTTGACGGCGGCCGCATGGACGGCTTCAACTTGGAGCACTCCAGCTGCGGCGCTCCCAGCGGCAAATGCAAACCGCAGCCCGCGTACCGCGCCTACGGAATCGTCCCGCAGAGTCAGGTGCAGCCCTACTTCACGTTAGCCGAGCAGTATGCGTTTGCCGACAAGATGTTCGCGACTCAAGAAGGCCCGAGTTTTCCTGCGCATCAGTACATTATCAGCGGAGCGGCCACTACATCGCAGAGCTCCGGTCTTCTCGTCTCAGAGAACCCACTCAACGCCGAGCAGAAATTCAGCGGAGGGTGCGATTCGCCGGCCGGGTCGCTGGTGATGCTCATCGACGCCAACGGCACCGAGAACCAACAGGTTTATCCGTGCTTCGACCGCCCCGCGCTTCCCGATTTAATCCAGGCGAAGGGACTCACGTGGCACTACTACGTCTCGCACCTCGGACCGGGACTCTGGAACGCGCCCGATGCGATCAAGCACGTCCGTGAAGGATCGCAATACTCGACCGACGTCGTGGCGCCGCCTTCGCAGGTTCTCACCGACGTCAGCGACGGCAGCCTGGCGAACGTCGTCTGGGTTACGCCGACGGCAAAAGCCTCGGACCACGCCGGGATCACCGACGGCTCCGGTCCGGATTGGGTCGCATCGGTCGTGAACGCGATCGGCGCCAGCGACTACTGGAAGAACTCGGCCATCTTCGTGACGTGGGACGATTGGGGCGGCTGGTACGATCACGTCGCGCCGACGCAGTATAATTCGTTCGAACTCGGTTTTCGCGTGCCGCTCATCGCGATCGGCCCGTATGCGAAGAAAGGGTATGTCTCGCACACTCAGCACGAGTTCGGAAGCCTCTTGAAGTTTTCAGAAGAGGTCTTCGGGCTCGGCTCGCTCGGCGCGACCGACGTACGGGCCGACGACCTCTCCGACTGCTTTAACTTCTCGCAGAAGCCGCGCAAATTCGTGCCGGTGCACACGACCCTCAACGCCGCCTATTTCTTACGCCAACCGATCTCGCTCGAAGACCCGGACAGCGACCACTAGCCGTCGATTGTCACCCTGAGCTTGTCGAAGGGTCTTGTCACCCTGTGCTTGTCGAAGGGCAGTGTCACCCTGAGCTTGTCGAAGGGCTTTGTCACCCTGAGCCTGTCGAAGGGCGTTGTCACCCTGAGCTTGTCGAAGGGCGTTGTCACCCTGAGCTTGTCGAAGGGCGACAAAACCTGTTCCATTGCCCGCGACCCTAGCCTTGAATCCCAAAGCGCGCAGATAGCACGGCGTGAAGATCTATTGGGTTTACATGGTACTCTGTGCGGACGGCTCGTTCTATGTGGGTATCACGAACAACTTGGAATTCCGCTTAGGCCAGCATAATTTTGGCACCGATCTTCGGGCCTACACCTTTAGACGACGCCCGGTCGTACTCGTGCACTCATCGGAGTTCCAACACGTCGACGAAGCCATATCTTGGGAAAAGCAGCTCAAAGGATGGTCGCGCGCCAAGAAGCAGGCGCTAATCGACAACGATTGGCGCAAGCTGTCGAGGCTCGCCCGAAATGCATATGTGCGCCATTGTCGCCCTTCGACAAGCTCAGGGTGACAAAACCCTTCAACAAGCTCGCAGTGACAACGCTATTCTACGGCGGTTCTTTCGCATAGACGGTATCGAGCGTAAGCACGCCGGCGCGCGCGGCTGCGGTCATCGCGGCATGCGGCTGATGATGCGCGGCGTCGGGCAGAGGTGGTTTACCGGGCAGCGATCGCAGAGTGGGGTGGGCGCCTTGCAAACCGCGCGGCCGTGCATGATGAGCCAATGGGTGCAGTCGCCCCACTTCTCCGGCGGCACGATCGCTGTGAGATCTTCTTCTACGTGGCGCGGCGTCGTGCCAAGAGTGATCCCGAGCCTGTGCGCGACCCGAAAGACGTGCGTGTCGACGGCCAGCGCCTCGGCGTGGAATGCCGCCGCCATCACGACGCTCGCGGTCTTTCGTCCGACCCCTGCGAGCGATTCCAGCTGCTCGCGCTCGTGCGGCACGGCACCGCCGAAGCGCTCGACGATGTCGCGGGCACAGGCGATAATATTTTTCGCCTTCATACGAAAGAAGCCGCACGACTTGATTATCGCCTCCACGTCGGCTTGGCGCGCGCGCGCGAGCTTCTCGGGCGTTGGGTACTTCGCGAAGAGCGCCGGCGTTGTGGCATTGACGCGCGCGTCGGTGCATTGCGCCGAAAGAATTACCGCGACGAGCAGCTGAAACTCGCTGCCGTACTCGAGCGCGGTGACGGCGTGCGGATAGGTCCGTTCGAGAATCGCCAGCTCCTCGACGGCAACCCTTCGCAGAACCTTCTTCTTCGGAAACGGAATGCGAGGCACGCTCGGCTATTCTTGCAGCGCCACCGAGGTTCCGTCGTGCGTCACCAAGCCTTCGCGTGCCAGCGCGGCCACGAACTCGCGGATATCCTCCACGCTGCGGTCCGGCATCGCCGGACCTACTGAGGCGTGCAGGTCGAGCAACGAGATCCGCTCGCCCGGCGGCAGCTCCCGCAACCGGTCGACTATGCGTCCGCGCGCGTAGCGCGTAGTTCGCACGAACGGGATCCGCTCTTTCGGCGAGCGAGCGCGCGACGCCGCGGCGCGAAAGCGCTCGAGCCGTGTCGCGTCGATCGGCCCGGCCACGCAATCGTCGCGCAGCGGGCAGATCGCGCACTTCGGCGCGCGTGCGGTGCAGATCGTCGCGCCCAAATCCATCATCGCCGAGTTCCAGTCGTGCGCGCGGCCCGTCGGCACGAGTTCGCGGGCGCGAGCGTCGAGTTCGCGCGGACCGGCCGCACGCGGATACTCGAGCCCATAGAAAAGCCGGTTTACGATGCGGCGGACGTTCGTATCGATCGGCGCGTCGTCGATGTCGAACCCGAAGGCGCGAATCGCCGCGGCGGTGTATGCGCCGACGCCGGGAAGCCCGCGCAGAGCCTCGCGATCGCGCGGCAGCTCGGCGCCGAACCGTTCGACGACGATCCGCGCGAGTTGGTGCAGGCGCACCGCTCGCGAGTTATAGCCTAGCCCCTTCCACATGCGTACGACGTCCGCGGCCGATGCATCCGCGAGCGCCGGAAATCCAGGAAAACGCTCGACGAACTCCTCGAACTTCGGCACGACGCGATCGACCTGCGTCTGCGCGAGCATGAACTCGCTGACGACGGTGCGATACGGATCGCGACCCGTGCGCCACGGCAAGGTCGCGCGCCCGTGGCGTCGATACCAGCTTAGGAGCTTACGCGTAACTCGACTCACGAGCGCACGGCCGAGATTGCTTCGCCGATGCGGCGGATGCCTTCGGGAATCTCACGCCGCGCGACGGCCGTGAGCGCGAGACGAAAGTAGTGGTCGCCTCCGGAGTTTGCGTAGAACGGTTCGCCAAAAAGAAACGATGCGCCGAGCCGTTCCGCCGCGTCGAGCAAGGCGCGGGCACGAAGCTCGCGCGGGGTCGAGGTCCACAGATAGAATCCGCCGGAAGGCCGGCTCACCTTGAATCCCGAGGGCCAATGCTGAGCGATCGCGCGATCGGCGACGGCTCGGCGTTCGAGCAACTCGTTGCGCAGCTGCGCGACGTGCGCGTCGTAACCGCGCTCGAGATAGTCCGCGATTGCCGCTTGCACGTAGAGGCTCGTCGCCATGTCGTAGGCCTGCTTGCGCAACAGCAGCCGTTCGAGAATCGTTCGCGGCGCGGCGAGCCAGCCGACGCGCAGGCTGGGCGCGATCGTCTTCGAGAAGGTGGAGATGTAGACCACGTAATCGGGGGCCAGCGCGACGAGCGGCGTGCCCGGCGGCGCGAGCGGACCGTACGGATCGTCCTCGACGATCGGGACGCCGGCGCGCCGCGCGACCGTCGCCAAGCGCTCGCGCCGGTCGGCGTTCATCGTTGCGTTGGTCGGATTGTGCAGCGACGGCATCGTATAGATGAAGCGCGGCCGCCGGTTTCGCAGCACCGCCTCGACGTGATCCACGCGCATTCCCTCGTCGTCCACGGGCACCGAGATCGCGCGCAGTCCGTTGATCTGGAAGACTTGCAGCGCGCCGGGGTACGACGGCGATTCGACGACGATCTCGTCGCCGGGCTCGGCCAAGCTCTGCGCGATGATAGCGATGCCCTGAGTCGATCCCGTCAACACGATGATGCTCGATGGCGAAACGCTGCCGGCGCCCCGCGCGCGCATACGCTCCGCGATCGCGACGCGCAGCGGCTCGTATCCCTCCGAGTCGCCGTACGAGAGGACGAAGCGCGGATCGCGGGCTACGCTTCCGAACGATTTCGCCAGTTCCCCGAGCGGCGAAGGCTCGTCGGGCGCGACGCCTTGAACGAACGAAATCCGCCCCGTCTCGGGCTTGGCCGCGAGCTCTCCGAGGACGTTCGGGAACTCGCCGACGCGCCACGGCGGAAGCGTCACCCACCAAGGGACGCCGGCGGCGCGCTCGGGCTGGCCGCCGCGCAGTTGCGGTACGACCCGCGACCCCGACCCGACCCGTTGCTCGATCAGACCGTCGCCGACGAGGTCGCGATAGGCGTGCACGATCGTGCTGCGGTTGACTGCCAACCGCTCGGCCATCGTGCGCTCGGGCGGAAGGCGGGTCGACTCTGGGAGCGTGCCAGCGAGGATCGCCTCGCGCAGGTGCTCGTAAATCTGGCGGTAGAGGGGCACGATCGAGTCGCGATCGAGCTCCGGAAGAAGCCCGGCCCATCCAATTCTCGTCATCGGTCGTTCCATTTTCGCTCACATCCTGGGGAACGCTCTTGCCCGGTGCGAAACGTGAGCGCATGAGCAGTACGGCAGAACTTCAGGTTGACACCGCGGTCATCGGCGCCGGACCGGGCGGCTATCACGTCGCGATTCGTCTCGGGCAGCTCGGCAAAAAGGTCGTCTGCATCGACCGCGACGAGGTCGGCGGCGTCTGTCTCAATTGGGGGTGCATTCCGACTAAAGCACTCTTACACGTCGGCGAGGTGATCCGTCACATAGAGCGCGCGGACGCAATCGGGCTGCGCGTGCCCAAACCCGAAGTCGAGCGCGAGTCCGTTGCGAAGTTCAAGAGCGACGTCGTGAACGCCAACGTCAACGGCGTAAAGACGCTCTTCAAGGCCAACGGCGTGGAGTTCGTCAAAGGCGAGGCGTCGTTCAAATCGCCGACCGAACTCGAAGTGAAGCTCGCCGACGGAAACACGCAGCGAATCGTCGCGCAGAACGTCGTGATCGCAACCGGGTCGGCGCCCGTCGACGTCAAGGCATGGCCGCGCGACGGCGAGACGATCGTCAACTCCGACGATGCCGTGCGGCTCAATCGCATACCGAAGCGGCTGTTGGTCGTCGGCGGCGGCGTGATCGGGCTCGAGTTTGCAACCGTGTACGGACGCATGGGCGCCGAGGTGCTCGTCGTCGAGATGATGCCGCAGATTCTCACCGGAACCGATGCCGAAATCGGTAAGACGCTCGGACGGATTCTCAAGAAACAGGGCGTCGAGATCATGCTCAACACGAAGGTCGTCACGCTCGAAAAAACCGGCGCAAACGTTCGCGCGACCTTCAACGGCGACGGCACCGGCGGCAAGGACGAGACCCGCGAGTTCGACATGGTTCTGGTGGCCGTCGGCCGCCGCCCGGTCACCGATAATCTGAATCTTGCCGCGGCGGGACTCAGCACCGACGACCGCGGCTTCGTCGCCGTCGATCGCCAACAGCGAACGAAGGTACCGAACGTCTTTGCAATCGGCGACGTCACCGGACAACCGCTGCTCGCGCACCGCGCGATGAAACAAGGCGTCGTCGCTGCCGAAGTCATCAACGGCGATCGTTCCGCGGCCTTCGATCCGGTCGCCGTGCCGAACTGCGTCTACACCGATCCCGAGGTCGCGACCGTCGGCCTCTCCGAAGAGGAGGCGAAAGCCGCCGGATATGAGGTTCGCATCGGAAAGTTTCCGCTCGCGGCCAGCGGACGCGCGCGCACGATGAACGAGAGCGAGGGCGTCATCAAGCTCGTCGCCGACGCGAAGAGCGATCTGCTCCTCGGCATGCACATCGTCGCGCCGCAGGCGGAGTCGCTCATCGGCGAAGGCGTCATCGCCTTGGAGATGGGCGCGACGCTCGAAGACGTCGGGCTCTCCGTTCATCCGCATCCGACGCTCACGGAGGGAATTATGGACGCTGCCGAGGCCGCGCACGGCAAAGCGATTCACATCATCAATCCGAAACCAAAGACTCCGGTAAGTGCCTAGCGCTGCCGCGGCAACGTACGCCCTCGGGGTCGCTCGTCGCGACGCCTCCTGCGTCGCTCCTGCTCCGCTGCCCTCGCGCCACCCGCTGAGGACGGTTTTGACATCCTGTCAATGGCGCTCGCAGCGGAGTTCCCCGTGGGCGCACGTTGCGGCGGCGGCGCTATAAGCATGTCCAATAAAGCACGTCTGCTCGACCTTGGGTTGAGGCCGTATCGCGAGGTGTGGGAGCTTCAGCATCGCCTGCACGAGGGAGTGCGCGAAGGACGCGAACCCGATACGTGGATCGTCGTCGAGCATACGCCGGTGATTACGCTGGGACGGCAAGCGAAGCGTGAAAACGTGTACCTATCGGCCGACGTCCTCGCGAAGCGGGGGATCGATCTCGTCGAGATCGAGCGCGGCGGCGACGTGACCTATCACGGTCCCGGGCAGGTCGTCGTCTATCCGATTCGCCGGCTCGAACGGTTTCGCGAAGTCGTTCCGCTGGTTCGCTCGCTCGAGGCCGCGGTCATCGCCGCGTGCGCGCGATTCGGTATAAACGCTGAGCGATGGAGCGAGCACGCCGGAGCGTGGGTGGGTCGCAACCAAATCTGCGCGATCGGCCTTGCGGTACAACGGATGGTCTCGCTGCACGGCATCGCGCTCAACGCGTCGACGGAACTCGATTACGACCGGCTCATACTTCCTTGCGGATTAAGCGACCGCGGCATCACCTCGCTCTCGGCCGAGACGGGGCGCACGATTGGGCTAACCGAGGCGAAACACGCGCTTCTCGACGAGCTTTCACGGGAGTTCGCCGTAGAGTTTTGCGAGCTGATAGAGGCGTAACGTGGGGATCACCATCGACTTGACCGCGCAGCGCGTCCGCAAGCCCGATTGGCTGCGCGTCTCACTGCCGAGCGGCGACGACTACGAACGCGTCAAGGCAAAGGTCGGCTCGCTCTCACTGCATACCGTCTGCAAAGAGGCAGCCTGTCCAAACGTCGCCGAGTGCTGGGGTGCGGGCACCGCGACGATCATGATTTTGGGCGATACGTGTACGCGGGGCTGCCGTTTCTGCAACGTCAAGACCGGGAATCCGCGCGGCGAAGTCGATTGGCTCGAACCGCTGCGCGTCGCCGAAGCGGTCCGCGATCTGGGCTGGAAGTATTTGGTTGTCACGGCAGTCGATCGTGACGACCTTGCCGACGGCGGAGCGCTGATCTTCGCCAACACCGTGCGCGCGATCCACGAGCGGGTGCCGGGCGCGCGGGTTGAGATCTTGAGCGGCGACTATCGCGGGGATTTGCGCGCCGTTGACATCGTCGTCGATGCCAAGCCCGACGTCTTCGCGCACAACGTGGAGACCGTACGACGTCTCACGCCGTTGGTTCGCGACAAGCGGGCGGGCTACGATCAGTCGCTTGCAGTGCTCGCGCACGCCAAACGCCGCGCTCCCGGCCGGTTCACGAAGACGTCGCTCATGCTCGGACTCGGCGAGCGCGAGAGCGAGATCGAGGCGGTAATGGATGATGTCCGCGGCGCAGGCGTCGACATCTTCACGATGGGGCAGTATCTGCAGCCGAGCAAGAAGCACTTGCCGGTGGTCGAGTACGTTACGCCCGAGGGATTCGAGCGCCTCGGGAAGCTCGCCCGAAGCAAGGGTTTTCACCAGGTCGTCTCGAGTCCGCTTTCACGCAGCTCCTATCACGCAGAGCAGGCCTTTTAGCCGGTCTTCCGTATCTCGCGCGGCGGCGCAACCACGGCTATCTCGCTTAGGTTCGTAGAGGAGACGTGACCAAGGTCTTCCTCACCCGGCCCGTGCTCGCGGCGGTCTGCTCCTTAATCATTTTGATCGGCGGACTGGTCGTGATGCCCACGTTGCCGCTCGCGCAATATCCGCAGATCGCGCCGCCGGTGGTGACGATTAGCGCGTCCTACGTGGGGGCGTCGCCGCAGGCGGTCGAGGCGCAGGTCACGACGCCGCTCGAGCAAGCGGTCAATACGGTGCAAGGCCTGCGCTACATCAGCTCGCAGAGCACGCAGGGTACGTCGACGATTACCTGCACCTTCACACTCGAAACCGATCTCGACATCGCCGCGGCGGACGTCCAGAACCTGGTACAATCGGCAATCGGTCAGCTGCCTGCGACGGTGCAGCAAGTCGGCGTCCAGGTCAGCAAGAATTCGGGTTCCTTCGTGATGGGCATCGCCCTGACGTCTGACAGCAAGCAGTACAACACACTCTTCCTCAGCAACTACGCGCAGCTCAATATCGTCAATGATCTTTCGCGCGTCTCGGGCGTCTCGCAGGTGCGCATCTTCGGACAGCGCCAGTACGCGATGCGCATCTGGCTCAACCCGCATCAGCTCGCCCAGCAGGGGCTCGACGCGGGCGACGTCGTGACGGCCCTGCAAGAGCAGAACGCCGAAGTGGCCAGCGGCAGCATCGGATCCGCGCCGGAGTCCAAAGACCAGCCCTACACCTACACCGTAAACGCGCTAACCCAACTTTCGAGCCCGGAGCAGTTCGCCAACATCATCCTGCGCTCCAATCCCAGCGGCGGCTACACGCGGCTCGGCGACGTCGCGCGCGTCGAGCTCGGCGCTCAAGACTACAATAGCTCGCTGCGGTTCAACGGCAACGCGCAGACGATCGGCCTCGGCGTCCTACAGTATCCGACCGCCAATGCGCTTCAGGTTTCCAAAGGCGTGCTCGCCGAGATGGATCTGCTCTCCAAGCAGTTTCCACCGGGCGTTCACTATACGGTCGCATTCAACACGACCGACTTTGTGGCTGAGTCGGTGCGCGAGGTTATCCTGACGCTGCTGCTCTCGATCGTGCTGGTCGTCGCCGTCATCTTTCTCTTCCTGCAGAATCCCAAGTCGACGTTGATTCCGGCAGCGACGATCCCGGTCTCGCTGATCGGAACGTTCTTCGTGATGAAGATCTTCGGCTTCACGATCAACACCATTACGCTCTTCGGCTTGACGCTCGCAACCGGACTCGTCGTGGACGACGCAATCGTCGTCATCGAGAACATCGCTCGGCATATCGAATTGAACAAAGGCCGCCAGAGCGGCGTCGCCAGCGCCGCCGCGGCTATGCGCGAGATCCAGAGCGCGGTCGTCGCCTCGTCGCTCGTGCTGCTCGCGGTCTTTATCCCCGTCGCCTTCTTTCCGGGCACGACGGGCCAGCTCTACAAGCAGTTCGCCTTGACGATCGCCGCCGCGATCACGATCTCGCTTTTCCAGGCGCTGACGCTCGCCCCGGTGATGTCGGCTCGGCTGCTCAGCGGCGAGACGGAATCGCAGCTTCTCTTCTTCCGTTGGTTTAACGCGGGCCTTAAGCGCTTCCGTCATTGGTATGCGAGCGAACTTCCGCGTGCGTTCCGGTACCGCTGGTACGTGATCGCGGCATTCGGACTCGCGCTGCTGATAACGCTCATGATGTTCGTGCGAACGCCGAGTTCGTTCATTCCGAGCGAAGACCAGGGATACTTCATCGTCTTGGTTCAGGCACCCGAGGGCACATCGCTTTCCGGCGAGGTCGCGATTTCGAAGAAGGCGGAAGCGATCATCCGCGCACAGCCTCAAGTGAAGTACATGTTTAACGTCGGCGGATTCAGCTTTGCCGGCTCGGCGCCCAACCGCGGGCTCATCTTCGTTTTGCTTAAGCCCTGGGGCGAACGAAAGGGGCCCGGCGATAACATCGACGCGGTGATTCAGCGAGTCAACGGCGGCTTCTTCATGCAGATTCCGCAAGCGCAGATCTTCGCCGTGAATCCGCCCGCCATCAACGGTGTCTCGAGTTTCGGCGGATTTCAGTTCGAGCTTGAAGACCGCACGAATCTCGGCTTGCCGGCGCTCACGCGCACCGCTTACGCGATCATGGGCGCGGCCTCCAAGGATCCTCGCCTGATGAACGTCTTCACCCAATTTCGCATTAATTCGCCGCAGGTCGACATCGACATCGACCGCGACAAGGCCAAGGGGATCGGCATCTCGCTCAACGACATCTTCGATACGCTCGAAGTGGATTTGGCCTCGCTCTACGTCAATAATTTCACGTATCTGAATCGTTCGTGGCAAGTCGACGTTCAGGCCGACGAGCCGTATCGCAATCGCGTCGACTCGCTGCAAGGGCTCTTCGTCAGCTCGGGTTCCGCGGCGAACGCGGCCATTCCAACCGGAACGAATCCTTTTCCGACCCCAGCCCCCGGCGCCGCGACCACGAGTACGAACGCGACCGGCACGGTGATGACGCCGCTGAGCGCGCTGGTACGCATGGACCAAACGCTCAGCGCACCGGTTATCTCGCACTATAACTTATATCGAAACATCGAGCTCAACGGACAAAACGCGCCCGGTCACGGCTCCGGCGAGGCGATCGCGGCGATGGGAGCGATCGCGCAAAAGGTGATGCCGGCCGGCATGAGCTTCGAGTGGTCCGGACTGCAGCTCGACGAGATCGCGGCGGGCAGCCTGAGCACGATCATTTTCGCGCTCGGACTCGTATTCGTTTTCCTCGTGCTCTCGGCGCAATACGAAAGCTTCGTCGACCCGCTCATCGTACTGCTCGCGGTTCCCGCCGCGCTCTTTGGTGCGCTCGGATTCATGAACTTTCGTCACCTTCCGATTCCAGGTCTCTTCGACCAAAGTCTCGCGCAAGACGCGTACGCGCAGGTTGGCTACGTCATGCTTATCGGACTTGCAAGCAAGAGCGCAATTCTAATCGTCGAGTTCGCGAATCAGCAGCTTCGCGAAGGCGCGAGCATCGTTCAAGCTGCGCTGCGAGCCGCGCAGACGCGGTTGCGTCCGATTTTGATGACCTCAATCGCTTTCGTCATCGCCGTGATACCGCTCGTCTTCGCAACAGGCGCGGGGAGCGCAGCGCGACACTCGCTCGGAACGGTTGTTTTTGGAGGCATGCTCGTCTCGACGTTCCTTAATTTGGCAATCACTCCGGTGCTCTACGTCATCATTAAGTCGTTCGAGCTGCGCGGCGATCGAGGACATCGCGATGGCAAATCGCACGGCGAATTCGTCGATGAACCGACGCCGGCGCCGCCTATCGGCGTGTAGATTCGAGAGGATTTGGAGTAGTTAGGCGCAAGTCCCCGCACTACCAAATGGGGAGTTGCATGCACAAGAACGTACTTCGCTCGATTGCTGCCGCTAGCGCGTTTGCTCTCGGTTGCTACGCGTTGCCCGCCGTCGCGGACGGCACCGCCGACGTCTACCAGAAGTCGATTATTCCCGGCGCTAACGATGCGATCAAGAGCGTGATGAGCCTGCCGAAGCCGCAGAAAACGAGCCCTACCGTCGCGCAGGCTCCGCCGGTAAGTCAACAGCCCATCAAGCATCCGATCGAAATGCCTGGCGACCGGTTAACGTGGATGGTGGACGCGTCGATGGCCTATCCGTACGGCGACATCGGGTCGTATGGCAAGCAAGGTTGGTTAATGGGCGGCATGGACGCTACGCTAGGATACAAGTTGGACTGGT
>DATASC010000109.1:0-18478 GCA_036269355.1 Candidatus Cybelea sp.
AGCGAGCTCGGATTGGACTTGCCGCTCGACGTTCCGGTTTCGCGTCTCTCGGTCGGCCAACAGCAGCTCGTCGAGATCGCCAAAGCGCTGGCGAAGTCGGCACGCATCCTCGTCATGGACGAGCCCACGGCCGCGCTTTCCGATCGCGAAATCGAGCGGCTCTTCGAGACCATCCGCCGGCTGCGAGAAGCGGGCGCCGGAATCATCTACATCTCGCATCGCATGGAGGAGCTTCCGCTCATCGCCGACCGCGTGGTAGTGCTGCGCGACGGCAAAGTCGTCGCGACACGCGACGCACGCGAGTTTTCGCCCGACGAGATCATCGCCGCGATGGTTGGCCGGCGTCTCACCGCGCATTTTCCGGAACTTCCCGACCCGCCGCCCGAGGCGGCGGATCGACTCCAGGTGCGGGGATTGCGGCGCGACGGCATCGTCAACGACGTCAGCTTGTCGGTGCGTGCCGGCGAAATCGTCGGACTTGCCGGCCTAATCGGCGCCGGCCGGACCGAGCTGCTGCGCGCGATTGCCGGTGCCGATCCGGCTGATGCCGGCGAAGTCCTCATCGACGGTAAGGTCGTGCACGCAGGACGGATCGGCGATGCGATATCGGCCGGGATCGCCTTCATTACCGAAGATCGCAAGGCGCAAGGACTGGTGCTTGGCATGACGGTTCGGGAAAACGTCACCTTAGCGCATCTTGCCGATTTCGTCGATCGCGATCAGCTCGTCAACAGGACGCGCGAGCGTATGGCGACCCTCCGAATGATCGACGAACTACGGATTCGTACGCCCGGGACGGAGCAGCTGGCGCGCAATCTCTCGGGCGGCACGCAGCAGAAGGTCGTGCTGGCGAAATGGCTGCTCGGCACGGCTCGCGTCTTTCTCTTCGACGAGCCGACGCGCGGCATCGATGTCGGGGCGAAGAGCGAAATCTACAAACTTATGATCCAGCTTGCCGCCCGCGGCGCGGCGATCGTAATGGTGTCGAGCGATCTCCCCGAGGTCCTCGGGATGTCGCACCGGATTCTCGTAGTCCGCGGCGGGAGAATTGTCGCGGAGTTTTCGAGGGCCGAGGCGACGCCCGACCGTGTCATAGCCGTCGCCACCGGTGCAGCGGCGTGAAGGACCGTGCTCGCTTCGACAACTGGCTGCGCATCGGCGGAGCAATCGCGTTTGTGGTCGCGCTGGTCGTGACCGTCGACATCGCGTCGCACGGCTCGTTCCTCGAGCCGAGCAACATCGTGCGCGTGCTGCGCCAGATCACCTATAACTGCATCCTCGGCATCGGCCAAACGTTCGTCATCATCACGGCCGGCATCGACCTCTCGGTCGGATCGCTCGTAGCGCTCACCGGCGTCGTCGCGGCGCTCTTTGCCAACTCGGTGCATTTGAGCGGTTTTCCGCTCATTGCGGCGACGCTGCTCGTCGCGGTCGGGGTCGGCTGCATCGCCGGCTGGATCAACGCGTTGCCGGTCGTCAAGCTTAACCTACCGCCATTCATCACTACGCTCGCGATGCTCGAGATGGCCCTCGGCGCGTCGTTCATTCTCTCGCATGGGCGTCCCATCGCGCTGCAGAGCGCCGACTTTGAGAATACGGGCATCGGCTCGTTTCTCGGAGGCGTGACGATGGCGCTCCATCTTCCCAACATCCCGGTGCCGGTTGTTTGGATGCTCGTCGTGATCGTAGCGGCCTCGATTTTACTGAACCGCACCCGCTTCGGCCGCTACGTCTTCGCGATCGGCGGTAACGAGGAGGCCGCGCGCCTCGCCGGCATCAACGTCGTTCGCGTTAAGACTGCGGTCTACATGATCAGCGGCGCCTGCGCGGCGATCGTCGGATTTCTCTACATGGCGCTCTTCTCGTCGGGGTCGCCGCAGACCGGGACCGGTGACGAGCTTCTGGAATCCATCGCCGCGGTAGTCGTTGGCGGCACGAGCCTCATGGGCGGCCGCGGCAGCGTGATCGGCACCTTCTTCGGCGCGCTGCTCATTGGCGTGCTCTACAACGCAATGAACCTGCTCAACGTCGACTCGTACCTGCAGAAGGTTCTGCTCGGCGCCGTAATTCTGCTAGCCGTCGTGCTCGACGAGCTGCGCAAACGCTACCTCGCGCGCTGACCGTCGCCGCCCTACCGCCCACGCTCCTAGGCCCCTGTCCTGCATTTGGTGAAGGTTAGCTTAAACACCGCCACCAGAGCGAGAGGGTGGATGCGAATACGGACTCGTCTTTCGGCGCACATATGTTGAAGCTGCAAAAGTGGTGGAGGCAGAACAACCGGACGCTGTTTGCGGGCATCGCGTTTCTGATCGCAACCGTCGCGGTCGTCATCTTCGTCGACGGGGGCCGCTGCCAGGGCGATTGCCGGCCCGCACTCGTCGTAGCGACAGGATTTACCGCCCTGCAACAATCGCAACTCGAGCTGGAATTTCACTACGTCGAGCCCGGTCAAATCGAAGTAAAATCATCGGGCCCTCGCACATATTCGTTCGTGCTATCCGACGTGAGGCGCGATTCGAACAACTCGCCGGCCTGCCGAAGCGACAAAAACTATCTCGTCTACGGGAAGCCGCTTACGGTCGGCGACTGGATTCAACTCAATCCGGAGTACGTCGGCCACATCGTTCCGACCAAACTCTACGAGTTCGACGTCGACAGCGAACGCCTCAACGGGGGAAGTCTCTTTTGCGACCTGGACGTCCAGGCTACCTTTCTTTCCCGAGAGGACAGAGGCATCGAGTTTCTGCACTCGTTGCGTAGAGATTCAACGTGGTACGCGCATAACGTAACCAGCGATACCGACAAGTTCGTCCTCGACGATCCAGACGCGGTGAACGGCAGGGTGGACGACGACTACGGTTTGAGCATCGAAAAAACCAATGCGCGGGCCAAACTCTTCACGCAGGCAAATTCCACCCAATTGCTACCCGACGTTACAAACATCGAAACGCCCGAGAATGCGTATACTCGATTCGAGTGGACCGATGGCAACGCCGTCAGTCAACACGAGCTGTATTTCTTCATTGCGGGTATTTTCGCGGCGATTTCGACCAGTTGTCTCCTGAGCATCGTTATGCCGAAGGCGTCGTAGTAACGAGTCCATTCGGAAGGGCATGAAACATGATTAACCCGCGCTCATTCATCGTCTGCAGCGTCGCTCTGGCGCTCCTCTTCGGCATAACGTACGGCGCTGGAGGGTGTGAGGTGCTCGCGTCGCCGACTGTCGGACCGGTCAAGGTATTCGTTACTCCACAGACGCTGTGTACGTACCTCAACCTACAGTCGACCGGTGCGCCGCAATCCCAGAGCGGTATCTGGAATGTAAAACCCGGCACGAAGGTCACCGTCATTGCTAAGGGTCGCATCGCCCGTTGTGGCGATAATACCCTCACGCTCGATGAGGTCGAGTTCTCGGCCAACGGTCAAACGAACCGGGGATACGTGTTGCCGGGATATGTCAAGGCGGGACTCTGAGCGCGCAATAGATCTCAGGCTTGGTTGGTCACTGCCGAACGTAGCGATTCGTTTGAGAAGTATGGTGCCTCGGCTGCTCGTCGCATTTGCCGTGCTGCTCCCCGTTCCCGTCATGGCGGACTGCTCCCCGGGCGGCACCCCCTCGTATCGCGACATCACCTACGTTTACGTTCGGCAATACTCGCTCGTCGGCATACTACATCCGTATTTTGAGTTCGAGGCAACGGCGATACCGCAGAATTCGGGGTTCAAGGGACGAACCCAGGCCTCTCTAAACGCGAAGCACGCGGTTCCTTACCGTGGAAGTTTTGTGGCGGTCGATCCGCAGCGCGCGTTCGACCACGCCGTCGCCGTTCTCGATCAGGAGCATTTTTACGCTTTGCATCTTACTCCACATTGCTGCTATCTCGATGGCCCGGAAGACGTCGTCACCGTCGTTCGGTGCGGAGTGAAGACATCGCTTGCGACAATTTCGGAAGGCGGCCAGGTTCGGCTCGACGATGCTGCCGGCAAGGCATTTCTGCAACTCGAGGACGATCTGCGCAAGGCGATATTCCTGGAGAAGTGGGCGATGCCCACCCCCGCTCCGAGCTGACTAGAACGGGAAGTCGGCTTGCATTAGACCCGTGTTGATTTTAAGGTCGGCAACGCTTTCGTCGAGAACAATCTGTGAGCCGGCGTACATGATCTGGCGAACGGGCCAATGCGTCTCTTTCGAGAGATAGAGAATCTGCTCGCTTATCCCGCCGTTTGCCGAGGGATCGGTAGTTTTTAGATCGAGGCGATCTGTCGGAACGCCGCCGATCTTTCCGCCGTCGGACTGCGTGAGCTTTCCCGGAATCGTCGCGTAGTTCTCGACGATGCGCTGCAGGAGGCCTTCGGGAATGGTCACGCCGCGCAACGAGACGGCCCGCGGATCGTCGACCGCAACCTTGCGATGAAATCCCGAAAGAATGCCGCCTTGATGTCCGCTGACTTGATCGCCGCCGACCCAGACTCCGCCCGAACCTTTGTCGGCGCCGTCGAGGATCAGCGTTTTGACGTAATGCGGCTTCATGAACTGATATTGATAGACCCGGTCCTGCGTTTCGGTACCTTTTGCTTCGTGCACGTGTAAGATCGCCGTGTAATCGTTGGTCGTCGCGAAGACCTTTTCGAAATCGGAAATCGCGGGAGCCGAGTTGGCGGCGCGAAGCGCGCCGCAGGGCCATAGCGCCGCGGTCAAGACCACTGCAAGCGCGGCGACGCGCGAAGAAGAACGACTAAAGTTCACAAATCTCTCCTAGAAAATCAAGCTGGCTGCGAACTGGATTGGGCGCTCTCGTCAATCAAAAGCGTACCGTGTTTTCCTTCGACGCCGATGAGTACATCGCATTTTGCGTCGGCGGCGATCTCTTCAATAGTGCGGCCGAGCGGCGCGCCGCTGTATTTCCCTTCGCGAAACGAACCGAGAATGATGAGGTCGGCCTTCTCGCGTTTGGCGACGTCGAGAACCGCCTGTTTAGTCGAGCGAGCCTTGATGATCTCGGTACGGATCGCGACGTTGTTCTTGCCGGCGATCGTTTCGGCCGCGCCGAGCGCATCGAGCGCGGCACGCTCCTCAGAGGTCATCTCTGCATCGGGCGGCAGCGTGTACGGCACCTCGACGACGTAGAGCGCGAGCAGCTCCGAGCGTTCTCCGCGCGCAAGTTTCACTGCCAGCGCCATCATGTGCGACGAGTCGATCTCCGGCGAGAACGCCACGAGCAGGCTGCCGACCATACGTTCCAGCTCGCTCTCGGCCTGTTCGGCGATGCGCTGCACGTACGACGACGGCGGATGAAGCATCCACCAAAGCGTCGCGCCGACGGTGCCGGCGATGATCAGCGCGATTGCCGCTCCGGCAAACGTCACGTGGATCTCCGGGCCGGGTCCGATCACGTGATCTTCCGAATTCGCAAGATCAGCGAGATGCGGTGAATTCCGAGGGCGATCATCGCCGCGCCGAGCAAGACTCCCGGCACGATCGCAAAGCCGGCGTTGGCGACCGCGAGCATCCGCGCCAAGATGACGAGCCCGCAACCGACCATCACGACCGCCAAAAAGCCTCTGAAGTAGAGCACGTTACACCTGTTGGCTGGCGCGTCGCGCGTCGCTCGCCTTGACGTTGGCTAAATATTCGTCCATGAGTTCGAGCTCGCCGGCGCGGCGCAGAATATTTGCCTGATCGGTGCGCCAGTCGCGCGGCTGCGATCGCAGCAGCGGCATCCGGCGATGGCGGCGGTAGACGAGGTAGAGGATGAGTCCCAAGAGCAGCCAGCTCGGTCCAAAAATGCGTCCCAGTGCGTGGGTTCGCAGCGTAAAGAGCAGGATCGAGAAGATTCCGATGAAGCCGATTACGGCGATGACCGGAAGCTCGACCCGTTCGCCGCGAAAACGCATTCGAATGTTGAGCGGAATCTTGAACTTGCGCGGGCTCAGCGGATCGCTGAAGCGCAGCGCGATCAAGCCGAGGAAGACGAACGAATAGCTCGTCGCCGCGCCGAAGGCGTAAAGATCTGCGAGGAACTCGAGGCCGTTCTCGCCGTGGAAGAACTGCGCGTAGAGTGAGGCGAGCGCTGGAAAGAGGCTGGGCGCTGCGGCAAAAAACAACTCGATCAACGCGATCGTCGAGAAGAAGACGATCGAGATTACCGGCGTCCTGAAGACCGCGTGCACGCGCTGGAAGATCGATGGCAACAGGTTGCTGCTGCTCATGGCGTAGGCGATGCGAGAGCTGCCGAAGACGCCGGAGTTCGAAGAGATCAAAAGCAGCACCGCACCCAGCACCGGAACGTAAAGGGCCGCGAGTGCGCCGTAGTACGGCACCTGCGCGGCGAGCAGCGCGACGGCCTTTCCCTGATTGTCGGCATTGTGCGGAAAAATCTGCCAGAACTGCATCGGGTGCCCCGATGCGTCCACGATCGGATGCCACGGGTGCAGTCCGAGTGCGAGGTTGGAGTAGGCGAGTGCAAAGATGAGAATCGTGAGGATCAGCGCGACCGAGGTCCGCGGAATAACCGAAGCGGGGCGCTGAGTCTCCTGCGCGGCCTGCGAGATTGATTCCAGCCCGACGAACGAGACGATCGCGAGCGAGGTGCCGAGCATTAACTGGTACGGCGCAGGCCAGTTGAAGTGCATCGCATGAATCAGCAGCTGCGGTTGAAATGCGAAGAGAAAGCCGAGGCAGAGGATCAGCGTCTCGCTGATGACGTCCAGCGCAGAAACGAAACCGTTGAATGCCGTGCTTTCGCGAACGCCGATCACGTTGAGCAGGCAGAGCCCGAGAACGAGGCCGAGCACGGCCAGGAAGTGGAGCCAAGGATGTAGTGAGTTCGTCAGAACGGGTGCGAGCTGGCTGGTGTAGTCGACCGAACTCCACGCAAAGAGCGTCACGTCGATCGTGAAATCGAGTAGGACCGCCCAGCCGGCGATGAAGCCGAAAATATCGCCGAGGCCGCGCATCACGAAATACTGACCGCCGCCGGCGACGGGATAGGTGGCCGCTAGTTCCGTATAGGCGAGGCCGATGCAGACGTAGACGACACCCGCGAAAAGAAAGGCGACGTTCGACGCGCCTGCCGCCCACGCGAGCACGAGCCCAAGGCCGACGAAGATGTCGGCGCCGACGTCGGAGTACCCCCAGGCAAACGATCCCCAGGGCGTGACGCTGCGGCGCAGTTCCGGTGCGGGGGCGGGTCGTTTCGCAGCCATCAGAAGGCGTTCCGGTGCAGCGTCAGTTGCCGGCCGTCCAACGTGACCACGTCGAATCGAATCTTTGCCGAGGGAGCGACGATCTGCGCGTAGTCCTCGGCGATACGCCGTAGCGTGGCGCGTTTACGAGCGTCCACGGCGCGAAACGCCGATCCGAACGTTTTCGAATCACGCCGCTTGACTTCGACGATCACGAACGTCGGCCCGTCCAAGCAGACTGCATCGATCTCGCCGCCCGGCAGGCGCACGTTGCGTGCGAGAATGCGGTAGCCCCGCGAGCGCAAAAAGGCGCTCGCGCGGTCCTCGCCCTGGCGTCCCTTCTCGCTGTTACTGTGCAACGCTTTCGAAGGCTTCCAGCGAGTCCAATCCCAGCGCGAGCTGCGCGTCGCGGACGCGCGCCCAATTTGCCCGATGATGGACGCTCGGGCCGTGCGTGCGGAGCGCCTCGATGTGGTGCGGGGTCGAGTACCCCTTATGCAGCGCGAATCCGTAACGCGAGTCCTCTCCGTCCAGCTCCACCATAAGCGCGTCGCGATGCACCTTGGCGACGATCGAAGCGGCCGCCACCAGCGCGCAGCGCGCGTCGCCGTGAATCAATGGCTCCTGCGGTCCTGCGAAGGATCGGATGCGAACGGCATCGGTAATCAGGTACTCCGGCACGGCGGTCAGCGCGGCGATCGCGCGCTCCATCGCCAGAATGCTCGCCCAATAGATGTTCAGCCGGTCGATCTCGGCGACGCAGGCGCTTCCCACGGCCCAGGCGGTTGCGCGGGTTTTGACGATCTCGGCGATCGCCGTGCGCATCTCCGGACGCACCTGCTTCGAATCGTTCAGTCCTTTGATCATTAGCGGCTGCGTCGCAACGACGCAGGCGGCGACGACGGGTCCCGCAAGCGGCCCACGCCCGACCTCGTCGATGCCGCCGACGAGCATGAATCCGCGCTCGCGTACGGCGTACTCGAAGCGATGCAACCGGTGAAGCCGGCGGCGCTCGCGCTCGTACGCGTTTTTCGTCTTACGCTGCTTCGGGGTCATCGGGTGCCTCCAAAGAAATTCGGCCGAACGCGCCATCGTTGAACGCGCGAATATACGACTGCGCGGCGTTGTGGTAGTCGATCTCGCCGCGGCGGCGCATGAATCCCCGCCCGGCTGCAAAGGTGGCGAGGTCGGGCACGTTGGTCTTCGCATCGCGTGCGAGCAACCAATGATGAAAGGCCGCGGCAACCTCCGCGGGATCGTAAAGGTCGCGCGGCACCGCTCCGCAGATCGCCAGTTTCCATTGCGTCTCGCGCGTCGCGAGTTTCGGCGGCAGGACGCCCGGCGTGTCCATCAGCTCGACTTTCGGCGACAAGCGAAACCACTGCGTCTGCCGCGTGATGCCGGCTCGGTCTTCGGTTCTTGCGGCAGCCCGGCGAAGGAGTCCGTTAACGACCGAAGATTTTCCCGAGTTTGGGACGCCGACGACCATCGCGCGCGAGATACCGATTTGGCCGATAGGCGTCACGTGTGCAATCGCGGCCGCAATCCGTGCGACGCTGCGCTGCGACCGGCCGTCGACTGCCACGGCGTTCGTAGCGCGATCGTCGAGGTAGCGCAGCCAGCGCTTCGTCGTCGCGGGATCGGCCAAATCTTGACGGTTGAGGGCGACGACGCGCGCACGGCGGGAGCCCAACTCATCGAGCAGTGGGTTGCGGCCGCTGCGAACGATTCGGGCGTCGACGACTTCGACCACGATGTCGACCGAGCTCAGGTATTCGCGAATGCGGCGCGACGCCTTCGCCATGTGACCGGGATACCACGCGACCTGCCGCTCCAACTAAATGCTCCTATTTCCCGGCCGCGCTCACGGACGAGTCACAGGCCGCCGAGCAGACGCGGCGGCCAGATCCCGGCAATTGCGCGGCCGACGAGCAGTCCGTCGCCGACCGGTCCGAAGACGCGCGAGTCTTCGCTCTCCGCGCGGTTGTCGCCGAGGACGTAGACTGACCCCGGCGGGACCGCAATCTCGCCGAACGATCGTCCGTCGGCGTGCTGTACGTAGGGTTCGGCGAGCTTGACGCCGTTGACGTAGACGGTACCTCGATCGATGCGGATGCGGTCGCCGGTTACGCCGATCACGCGTTTGATGAAGATCGCGCGATCGTCGCCTTCGTGGCGAAATGCGACGATGTCGCCGCGCCGCGGAGCACCGAGCCGATATGCGAAGGTGTTAATCACGACGTATTCGCCGGAACGGATATGCGGCTCCATCGAAAGGCCCGAGACTTGGGGGAGGCGGACGAAGAAGGCCGCGATGAGCGCTGCCAGCACCGCGAGCTGCAAGGCGACGTTCGCAACCGGTCGCCAGCGGGCGAAGCGGACCACGTTGCTCCAGCTTCGCTTCGTTCGCTAAAGAATCTTGGCTTGCGACGGGGGCCAGAAGATGAGAAACGCGCGGCCGGTGAAGCCCGCAGCGGTACCCGACCGAGGACCGCTTGCAAATCGTCCCGAGTCCTGTGCAAAACCCCAGATGTGCGAATCTTCGGAGTCATTGCGGTTGTCGCCCATCATGATGTAGCAGTGCGGCGGAATCCGGTCGGGCGCGCTCCACTTCGAGGCGGGTGGAACGTTCGCGTCGGTCGAGTCGAGGCGCTGCCAACCGGCGCCGTAGCTCACCCAGATGCCGTAGTCGCGGATCTCGAGGTTGTAAGCCGGGCGTTCGGCGACGTACGGCTCGGCCAACGCGCGCCCGTTAAGATAGACCGTGCCGCCCGAGACTCGCAGCGAATCGCCCGGCCGTCCGATGACGCGCTTGATGAAATCGTCGGGCGTGGGAACCGGTGGCGGAAAGACGACGATGTCCCCCTCGTGCGGCGCGTGGAAGCGATACTCGAACTTGTCCACGAGCAGGACGTCGTGGATCTGCAGCGTCGGCAGCATCGAGCCCGAGGGAATGTAGTACGTGCGCGCGACGAACGTGATGAGAACCCACGCCGCCAGTCCAGCGATGATGAACGGGTCGAGAAACTCGCGCGCGATCGCCGTGCTGCGTCCCGACGATCCGGCAACGACGGGGCGCAGGGAAAGGATGACGCGCGCGACGGCGATTACCGCAACGATGGCTAGAAGCTCGTAGGGGGTCACTCTCCGGTCACTTCTCCAAAGCGCTCAGCCGGCGTAGCGGCCAGAAAATCAAGAAGGCTCGCCCGACGAACGCCGCGCGCGGAACGAAGCCCCAGACGTGCGAATCGTCGGAGTAGTTGCGATTGTCGCCGAGCACGAAGTAGAACCCCTTCGGAATGCGGTCGGGAGCTTGCCAGAGTGCGCGTTCGGGTACGTTGGCCCCGGGCCGGTCGAGCCGGCGTCCGTTGACGTAAATGCCGTACTTTTCGATCGCAAGGTCGTATGAGGGAGGCTGATTCTCATACGGCTCCTGCAATGCGGAACCGTTGCGGTAGACCAGCCCGTTGGCAATGCCGACGCTTTCGCCCGGCGTTCCGATCACTCGCTTGACGAAGTCGGCGTCGTGTTGGTGGAGCGGCGGAGTAAAAATCGCGACCTCGCCATCGGCGGGCGGCCGCAACCGATAGGCGACCTCGTCGACGAGCAGCACGTCGCCAACCTGTAAGGTCGGCACCATCGAAACCGACGGGATGTAGAAGGTCCGGGTTCGGAACGTTACCGAGAAGAGTGCGATCAGCCCCACGACGATCAGCACGTCGAGCGAGATGCGTGCGACGGCGTTCGACCGGCGCGAAGCGGGCACCGCCGAAAGTGCGGCTCGCGCGATCCCCAAAACGATGATGAGGCCTACGAGCTGCAGTAGTGTCGCGGGTCAGGTCCCTTTGGCTTTCTTTTCCTTGATGCGCGCGGCTTTACCGACCTTCTCGCTGAGGTAGTAGAGCCTGTTGCGCGAAACGACGCCGCGCTTGCCGACTTCGATGCGCTCAACCCGGGGGCTCTGAATGAGAAAGGTCTTCTCGACCCCGACACCGTGCGCGATGCGCCGAACCGTGATCGCTTCTCCGGCGCCGCCGCCCTTGCGAACGGTCACGACGCCTTCGAACATCTGCGTGCGCTCCTTGCCGCCCTCGATTACCTTCGAGTAAACCTTGACGGTATCGCCCGGGCGAAACTGCGGGAGATTGTCTTTGAGTTGTTCGCGGTTAAGTACGTCAATCACGTTCATAGCATCTTTGTCATCCTGAGCGGAGCACTTCGATTGTGTCACCTTGAGCCTGTCGAAGGGTGGGCGCAAGGAATAGCCGGGCGCGAAGCCCGGCGGAATCAACGGTATGCTATCACGGGACTTCCGGACCCTGCAAGGCGGTATCGTCGAGCAGGTCGCGGCGGCGCGCGGCCGTTCGAAGGCGCGACTGCTCCCGGCGCCACTGTGCGATCTTAGCGTGATCCCCCGAGAGGAGGACTGGCGGCACGTCGACGCCGCGGAAGGTCGCCGGCCTGGTGAAGCTGGGGTAGTCGAGCAGGCCGCCGCTGAAGGATTCGCTCTCCAGAGATTCCGGCCTAAGCGCCCCGGTGAGCAGGCGGATCGTCGCATCCATAAAGGCCAGCGCGGGAATCTCCCCGCCCGTCAGCACGAAATCGCCGAGCGATCGCTCCTCTACGGCGTAGAGCTGAGTGAGCCGGTCGTCGACGCCCTCATAGTGGCCGCAGACGATGATGAGACGATCGAGCCCGGCCCAGCGCTCGGCGACCTCGTGGGTGAAGCGCTCGCCGCTCGGTGACGGGACCGCGATCGTCCGGCGCTCGTCGGGTGGGCCCTCGCCGACGATACGATCGAGCACTCTCGCGATCGGCTCGATCCGCAGCACCATGCCCGGGCCGCCGCCGAACGGAGAGTCGTCGGCCCGCTCGCCGGCATCGAGCTCGTCGAGAAGATGATGGTAGCGTACGTCGACGGTCCCGCTCTCGACGGCCCGCCCGACTATCGAAAGCCCGACGAAGGGCGCAAAGAGCTCGGGAAAGAGCGTGACGACGTCGATCGTGAACATGGAGGGTGCGTGTTTCGGGACGAACCTCGATTTGCTTTTGCGCTGCAGGCGCTCGACCGCCGCGAGTTCGAGCGCGCGCAATCCGCGTTTGACGAACTGCTCGCATCGGAATCGCTCCGTGCGGACGAGCGCGCGTTTTTGCTCAACAAACGCGGCGTGGCGAGGATCGGATTGAAGGCACGAGAGCTCGCGCGCGCCGATTTTGCCGCGGCGCTCCAGGCGCGCCCTGCATACGCGCCCGCGCTCACGAACCTCGGAAACCTTTCGCTGGAAGAGGGCGACCTTGACGCGGCGATCGCGCGGTACGAGAGCGCGATTCGCGCCGACGCGGACTACGCGGTCGCTTATCTGAATCTGGGAGTCGCGTATAAGCGCGCCGGCCGAATCGACGACGGCGTGCGGGCGCTACGCCAGGCCCAGCGTCTAGAACAGCGTGCTAACGCTGCAAGTGGTTGGAGGCGGGCTCGGCGCCGGTGATCTCCTCGAGGTATTCGAAGAGCTGCGGCAGCGTTATCTTTTCTAGCGCGGTCTTTTCGTGAATCGTACTTCCGTCTTGGCCCTCGTCGCGGATGTAGCAGCGCGTTTCTACCCCGTCGCCGTCGCCGCTGATGAAGGAGACCGCGAAGCCGCGCCCGGGCATTTCGTCGTAAATGCGCATCGTCTGCGGGTTGAGGATCTCGATCGAATGTTGCTGGCTGTTCGCGTCGAAGAACAGAATCTTGAGATGCTCGAAGTTCGTGACTTCTATGAGCCCAACGACGAAGACGTTCTTGGTGGAAAAGAACTCGTGACCGCGCTTGCTGCGGCTCGAGATTTCGTAGAAGACGCGGTGCGCGACAAATCGATTGAGAATTTTCCGCAGCGTCGCGAGCGAGGCGAGCGTCTCGGTGCGGTTACCTCGCGTATAGATGATCTTCACGGGCGGGCCCTGATGCTTGCACGGCTACGCAGGTAAGCCCTCCCGTCCAATGTTCTCCGTACCGGATATCCTCGTACTGGGCGTGCTCGGGCTCTTGCTCTTCGGTCCGGATCGGCTTCCGAAGGTCATGCGCCAAGCCGGCCGCTTCATGCGCGAGGTTCAAAATACGTCGCAATCGTTCGTGGCCGAGATGGAGCGAGCCGCCGACGTCCACGAGCCTCCGGCAGCGGTGCCGTGGCGCGACCCCGGGCTAGAGACCCAGCCGGAACTGCCGCTGGAAGACGGGCCCAAGGCACCCGAGTAAACGATTCAGATTCGGTTCAAGCCAAGAAGCCGAGGGTCGAGGTTTACTATGGTAAATAAGGCCCGAGGCGACAACGGCTTGGGCCGAATGTGGGTCGTTTACAGATTTAAATTCTGGCGAATCTCGTTGATTCGCTGCGTAACCGCCGAGCGAACTTGCGAGTTGATCCGCTGTTTCTGCTCTTCGGGAAGACGCCGGTAGATGAGGTAGCCTGCGGCGGAGAGCAATCCGCCGAGCACGCCGACCAGTAGAACTTTACCGGCCTCTCCGGTGTCGCCGGCGTCGGGCGCGGGGCGTTCGCCAAAGCTGCCTTGGTAGCCGTTTCCGGTATTCGAGGCGCCCGACCAAGGCTGGTCCGGCGGCGTGGTGCGGTAACTCTCAGACATCGTGAACTCTCCTTCGGTCTGCCAAGGGTCTTACCCGTCCTGCAATCTTACTTCCCGGAGCGCGCCTTCGTTTCAAGCGGACGTGCTTGGGAAAGCGGCGAGCGATCTGCTCCACGGCCAGTTCGGCCGTGGCGACGATCGCGCGGACGCTCTCCCGCTCACCGTCGTCCTCGGCCCACGAGAGCTCCAGCTCACCCGGAACTTGGCGCGCGGTTACCTTCGCCCTGGCGTGCGAACTCAGGCCGAGCTGGGCCGCCTGTAAGACGGCCGAGACTGCGGCACAGACGATGTCTTTGCCGTGATCTTCGTAATCGGCGTGACCGCGAGCTAAAAAACCCGAGACGCGATCGCGATCGTCCCGGTAGAAGGTTACCTCGAGCATCAGCGAGGGAGCTCCGCTACGGGAGCGTGATTTTGGTGATCTTGACTTCGGCGAACGGCTGGCGGTGGCCGTTGAGCTTGCGGACGCGCTTTTTGGGCTTGTAGCGAAAGACGAGAATCTTTTTGTCCTTCGCCTGCCGCAACACCGTCCCCGAAACGCTGGCGCCGTCGACGATCGGACTGCCCACCTTGACGGCGTCGCCGCTTCCGGCGAGGACGACCCGGTCGAAGGTGACCTCCGATCCGACCTCGGTTGCGACCAAGTCGCAGCGGATGACGTCGCCCTCGGCGACCTTATACTGCTTGCCGCCCGACTCAATAATCGCGTACATAACCCCGGTACGATAGCAAATCTTGACGCCGGCCTCAAGCTATGCTAAAACAGAATAGTCTATGAAACAGACTATTCTGGAATACCGAGATCTTTCGGCGTCGTCCGCCGGGCTCTGCTCCGGCAAACTGATCTTCAGTTTTGCGGTCTACGGCTGCGCGCTTTGGTGGCTCGATCGCGCCGCCGCGGGAAATGCTCTCGGGCAGGCTTTCGTCTGGACCGTGGCGCTCTTAGGGGGCGCAGCGCTAGCCCTCGCCGCCTGGGGTGCTTGAGATGGACCGCATCGATGCCGCGCAAGCGCGCGATCACGTCGAGATGATCGAAAGGATTCTCGCCGAGACGCAGCCGCGGCTCTGCTCGGGCGGCGAGTACTTCATCGTTTGGGGAATCGTCTCGGCCTACGTTACGCTCTGCGTTCACCTCGTCGATATCGGCACGGTTCCCAGCGCTGCGCTTTGGTCGACACCGGTCGTGTTGTTGGCCGCCATTCTCTTCTCCATTCTGCGCAGTCGAAGTTTGGGAACCTCGTTCGCCCGAACGTCGCTCCTGCAGCGCGAGTTTTTCAACGTACTCTGGCTGACACTCGGCCTCGCGTTCGTCACCAACATCGCCGTCTACCGCATCTTTAGCGGGATCGCATCCGCCGCCATTTGGAGCGTCGCTCAGGCGATCGTCCTGTTGTACATCGGGATGCACGGGAACCGGCGCGCGCAAGTTGCCGGCATCCTCGTCGTCGCCTCGCTGATCGCCGCAAACTTCGCGCAGCCGGGCATGGCCGCATACATTCTCGCGGCCGGGATGCTCGGCGGCTACGCGGGCTTCGGACTCGCCGAGCTCCTCGCGCGCGACTGACGAGGTCCAGCGCGTGGATGAGCTGCTGCTCTCGAAAGTACGTCTCGGCGTCGTCGCCGAGCTTCTCAACTTCGACTGGGTTGCGTTCTCTGAGCTCGCGCGGTCGTTGGACGTCAGCAACGGAAACCTCGGCGCGCATATGAGTAAGCTCGTCGACGCCGGCTACGTCGAGGAAGAGAAAAGTTTCGTGAACCGGCGCCCCCTAACGCGATATCGTCTTACACCACGTGGCCGCGAGGCGTTCGCCGCGCACGTTTCCCAGCTCCAATCGCTCTTGAAAGCGGCAACATAAATGTCCGAGTCAACGATTCTCACCTTTGACGACATCGGAAAGTCGTACGGCGCGATTCGCGCGCTCGAGTCGCTGACGTTGCGCGTGCGGCGCGACGAGATCGTTGCGCTGCTCGGTCCTAACGGCGCTGGTAAGACGACGGCGCTCGAAATCGCGCTCGGTCTGCGCAGCGCCGATTCCGGCAGCGTTGCGCTCTTCGGAGCGTCGCCGCGCGACGTGGCGGTCCGGCGCCGGCTCGGCGTCACTCCGCAGGAGAGCGGCTTCCCCGACATGCTGCGCGTCAGCGAGATTCTCGCATTCGTCTGCGCGCACTATTCCGATCCCGCGCCGGTCGCGCAAACCCTGGGGCGCTTCGGACTCGAATCGCTCGCGGAGCGCAATGCCGGAACGCTCTCCGGCGGAGAGTCGCGCCGCCTCGCCCTCGCGCTCGCATTCGCCGGAAATCCGGAGCTCGCCGTGCTCGACGAGCCGACGACCGGTCTCGACGTCGAATCGCGGCGCCGGCTCTGGCAGGCGGTACGCGACTTGGGCTCGGGGCGGGCGATTCTCTTCACCACGCACTATCTCGAAGAGGCACAAGAACTGGCGACGCGGATTCTCGTCATCGATCGCGGGAGGCTGCTTTTCGACGGCGCGCCGCAGACGCTGCGCGAGCGCGTCGGCGGCAGGCGCCTGACCTACGTCGGAAGCGACGGCCCAGTCTCCGTATCGACGAACGATGCCGATGCGTACGTGCGCGCGATGGTCGCCGACGGCACCGCTTTCTCCGAACTCGAGATCGTGCGCCCGTCGCTCGAGGAAGCGTTTCTTTCGCTCACGGGGAGTCATAAATGAGCTCGCTCGCATTGCTGCGTGCACATGCGCGGATCGGTTTTCTCGATCTTGCCCGCTACCCGGGATACGTCGTACCGACGGTCATCTTTCCGGCGATGTTCTTCGCTCTATTCGATATGCCGTTTGCGCGTCGCAACGTCGATATCGCCAATTCCACGACGCTCGCGTTTATCGTGTTCGCGATCGTCGGCGTGACGCTGTATCAATTCGGCGTCGGCATCGCGCAGGAGCGAGGGCGCCCGTGGGAGCGCTATCTTCGCACACTCGCCGTTCCCGTGCTCGTTCGCTTCGGCGCGCGCGTTCTGACCGCCGTGCTCTTCGGAATCCTGGCGGCCCTCGTGGTCGCGTTCGTCGCGCGCGTCTTTACTCCGATCGACCTCACGCTCGGCCAGTGGCTCCGCGCGTTCGTCTATGCGTTTTTCGGCGGGGTGCCATTCGTTCTGATCGGGATCTCGATCGGCTACTGGACGTCGGCGCGCGCCGCCGTTCCGATCGCGACCGCCGCGAACCTGCTGCTCGCTTATGCCGGCGGCCTTTGGATGCCGCCCGGCGACCTTCCGAGCTTCGTCGCGAAAATCTCGCCCTATCTGCCGACGCGCCAGTTCGCCGATCTGCTCTGGAGCGTCGATGGCGGCGCTCATGCGGAGCGCGCTCTCGCGGGGCTTGCGTTCTACACGATCGTCTTCGCCATCGTCGCGTCGATCGGATACCGTCGCGACGAACGGAAGCGCTACGCCTAAAGCAGTTGGTTCGCGAGTTCGTGCGCGGCGCGAAGGCCCTCTTCGAACGCGCGCACCGCATTGAGCTCACTCGCCTCGCGCGCGCCACCGACGACCCGGTACGGAATCCCGAGAGCGCGAATCGGTTCGAGCAGCTCTGCATTGCGCTCCTGACCCGCCGCGATCACGACGGTATCGGCGGGAATCGTGCGCGAACTGCCGTCTGCGGTGCGCACGCGAATGCCGCCCGGCACGATCGATTCGTATGCGACGTTGGGAAGCGTTTCGACGCCCGCCGCGCGCAACGCGCGGATGACGGCCCAACGCGTCGTTTTGCCGATGCCTTCCCCGATCGTCGAGCCGCGGCGCATCAACGCAACCTGCTTTCGTCCGGTCACGAGGAGGGCGCCTTCGGCCGGCGCTGCGAGGCCCTGTTCGTAGAGAAAGCGCGTCGTCTCGTCGACGTTTGCCTCGCCAAAACTCAAGAAGTGCGCGACGTCGGCGCCGATTCCGCCCGCACCGACGATCGCCACGCGTTCGCCGACCGCGCAGTTGTTCGAGAGGATGTCGGCGTACGACACGACGTGCGGAAGCGCGCAACCTTCGAGTGCGATTCGGCGCGGCAGTACGCCCGTCGCGAGGATGACGGCGTCGAACGCGCTTAGTTCGCCCGCGTCGTCAAGCCGCCGATTGAGGTGGACGACCGCGCCGAGCCGCGCGAGTTCGTTGGTGAAGTAACGAATCGTCTCGCCGAAGTCGCGCTTGCCGGGGATGCGTCGCGCCATCCGAAACTGACCGCCCAGTTCGTCCTGCGCCTCGAAAAGTTCGACGCGATGGCCGAGAGCCGCAAGGGCGCGGGCGCTCTCCATTCCGGCAGGTCCGCCGCCGATTACCGCAAAGCGTCGCGGCCGCTCCGGCGCGGCGCTACGCTCGGGGAATTCGACCTCGCGGCCGGCCCGCGGATTGACCATGCACGAAACCGGCGCGTCGAGCAGCGAAAGATCGATGCACGCCTGATTGCAGGCGATGCACGTATCGATCAGCCGCGCTTCGGCGCGCGCCGCCTTCCCAACGATCTGCGAGTCGGCGAGAAACGGACGCGCCATCGAAATAAAATCGGCGCTTCCCGCGGCGATCACCGCCTCGGCGGCGATAAGCGAGTTGATGCGATTGCTGGCGATCACGGCAACCTTTCCGGCGACCGCTTTGACGCCGGCCGCGTACGCTATCCAGACGCCGCTCGGAACGAGATGCTGAACCGTC
>DATASC010000110.1:0-11637 GCA_036269355.1 Candidatus Cybelea sp.
GTTTGATCGATCGCGGCGTCTATCACCTCGTCATCAATCTCGAGAAGGTGCGCTACATCGATTCTACCGGGCTCGGCGTGCTGATCGGCGGCCTCAAACGCGTGCGGGAGCACGGCGGCTCGGTCAATCTCGTCTGTACGAACTTGCAGATCAAGAAGATCTTCGATATCACCGGGCTGGTGAAGATCTTCGGCATTTTCGACAGTGAAGACGCCGCTATGAAAGCCCTAGTATGAATCAGACGGTCGAGCAGTCCGCACCCGAACTCGTCGAACTGCGCATTCCGGCGCGGGCAGAGTGGGTCGCACTGGCTCGGCTCGCCGCGGCAACGGTAGCAAATCGACTGCGATTCTCGATCGAGGAGATCGAGGACGTCAAGCTGGCCGTCGCGGAGGCTTGCGCGGCCATCATTCAGCACGATGGGCACGGCGAGTTTCTGTTCCTGGCGTGCGAAGCCTCGCCGGAAGCATTGCGCATCCGCGTGCGCGATAGCGGGGGCCACGGCGTTCAAACCTCCGACCGCCAACGCATTAACTTCGAAGAGGCTCGTATTGCCGGTCTCGGAATTTTCTTAATCCGCACCCTCATGGACGAGGTGAGCTACGACGTCCATCCTCAACACGGTACCGACATCCTCATGGTCAAGCAACTCGGTACTGTGGCGCAGTAGCATCGCGATCAGCAAACGAACTTAGTGCATTCACAAGAGACGCGACCCGACCGCGAACGCACGCGCGAATTGTTCGCGCGTTTTATCGTCGTGCGCAAACGTCACGACGAAGACCCAGGGCGGAACGACCCCGAATACGAGCAACTGCGCAACGAGCTCATCGTCGTCCACTTGAATCTCGTGCGCTTTCTCGCGGTGCGCTTTGCGAACCGGGGCGAACCGCTCGACGATCTCGTGCAGGTAGGGACGGTCGGCCTCCTCAAGGCGATCGACCGCTTCGACACCGAGCGCGGCGTCGAGTTCACCACGTACGCGACGCCGACGATTGTCGGCGAGATCAAGCGGTACTTTCGCGACAAAGGCTGGGCGGTCAAGGTTCCGCGCCGCCTCCAAGAGCTCAACCTTGCGGTCAATCGCGCCAGCGACAAGCTCGCGATCGAACTCGGGCGAAGCCCTACCGTCGCGGAGCTGGCTCGGCATCTGAACGCCGGCGAGGACGAGATCCTCGAAGCGCAGGAGCTCGGGCAGGCATACAATCTGCTCTCGCTCGATAGCGAGGTCTCCGGCGAGAGCGACAAAAAGTCGCAGACGCTCGCCGATACCGTCGGCGTCGCCGACGCGGGCTTGGCACTCTTGGAAGATCGCGCGAACCTCGAACGCGCCTTTGAGGTGCTCAGCGGTCGCGAGCGCGTCATCATCTATCTCCGCTTTTACGAGTCCGTTTCGCAGACGGAGATCGCCAAGCGCCTCAACGTCTCGCAGATGCACGTCTCCCGCCTGCAAGCGAAGGCTTTGGACAAGTTGCGCGCCGTCCTAGCGGAGTAAGTTTCCCGACTGCCGGAAAAGTCGCTGCGCACGACATGCTGTCTCGGAACCGCTCGTCGCTTCGCCTTCCAGGCTCCGCTCCTGCTGCACGGCCTCCTCGCTCCCGCCCTCCGTGGCTCCGCTCGTCGGTCCGAGCTTCCTCGGCAGCACGTCGTGCGCATCGACGTTTTCCGGCATCGCGGTTATAGTAGGGAGCGATGAAGAGTCAGGAACTTCGGCAGGCGTGGATCGACTTTTTCGTTGGCAAGCAGCACAAGCTGCTTCCGCCGGCGAGCCTCATTCCGCACGAGATGTCGACGACGCTCTTCACGATTGCGGGAATGGAACAGTTCGTTCCGGTCTTTCTCGGCGAACAGCCGGCGCCCGCGCCGCGCGCCGTTACGGTGCAGCGATGCCTGCGCGTCGCGGGAGCGAAGAGCGACATCGAGAGCGTCGGACGGACCGGACGCCACGGTACCTTCCTCGAGATGCTTGGGAACTTCAGCTTCGGCGACTATTACAAGCACGACGCGATTACGTGGGCGTGGGAGTTCGTGACGGAGGTGTTGCGCCTCGATCCCGCGCGGATGTACGTGACGGTGCATACCGGCGACGACGAGGCGGAGCGCATCTGGATCGGCGAGATCGGTCTGCGGCCCGAACGCGTCACGCGATTCGACGAAGAAAACTTCTGGACGATGGGCGCCACCGGTCCGTGCGGTCCGTGTACCGAAATTTTCTACGACAACGGAGCGGAGTACGCGAGCGGTTCGGACGATACAGGGCCGAACCTGGGGAACCGCTACGTCGAGATCTGGAACGTCGTCTTTCAGCAGTATAACCGGACTGCGGACGGCAAGCTCGAAGAACTGCCGCGCAAGTCGATCGACACCGGCGCCGGCTTCGAGCGCATGCTCGCCGTTTGCAACGGCGTCGCGTCGATGTATCAGACCGATCTCTTTACCGATCTGGTCGCCGCGCAGCCCCCGATCGGTCGCACCTCGCTTTCGCCCGAAGAGCAAAGAGCTCGGCAGAACATCATCGCCGATCACATGCGCGCCGCGACGTTTCTGATCAACGACGGCATATATCCATCGAACACCGAGCGCGGCTTCGTGCTGCGTTTTCTCATCCGGCGCGCCATTCGGAACGGGAGGCTGCTCGGTTATCCCGATGGATTTCTCGCCGGACTCGTGCCGGCCGTGGTACGGTCGCTCGAATCGGGATATCCCGAGCTTCGCGAGAGCGAAGGACGAATAGTCGCCGCGCTGCGTCAAGAGGAACAAACCTTCGATCGCACGCTCGAACGCGGCATGGCGATGCTCGACCGCGTGATCGGCGACGCGATTGCACGAGAAGGGCGCGTCATCGGCGGCGAGGCGGCCTTTACGCTTCACGACACGTACGGTTTTCCGGTCGAGCTCACGCGGGAGATTGCCGCCGAGCACGGAGCGGTCGTCGATACCGTAGCCTTCGATCGGCTCATGCAGGAGCAGCGCGACCGCGCCCGTCGCGACGCGGCGGCTAAGCGCGAAGTCGTTGCGCTTGCCGATCTCCCGGCGGTGCGCAGCGAGTTTACGGGTTACGACGAGGGTCTCGAAGCGGAGGGCCGTGTCGTAGCGATTCTCAAAAGCGGTGCGATGGTGCCCGCGCTGTCTGCGGGCGAAGAGGGCACACTCGTGCTCGACCGCACGGCCTTCTATGCCGAGCGCGGCGGACAGATCGGCGACCGCGGCACGATTTTTGCGGACAATGCGGCGGGATCGTCGCGTTTCGACGTGCGCGACGCGCAGTATATGGGCGAAGCAATAGCGCATCACGGGAACGTCATCGAGGGAACGATATCGGTCGGCGACGTCGTTCGCACGAGCGTCTTCGAACAATGGCGACGAGAGATCCGGCGCCACCATACCTCCGCGCATCTGCTGCAGCGCGCTCTCAAAGACGTGCTCGGCGACGAAGTCAATCAGGCCGGTTCGTGGGTAGGCATCGATCGCATGCGGTTCGACTTTCGTTGGCCGGGAGGCGCGCTGACGCCGGAACAGAAACGCGCGGTCGCCCACCGCGTAAACGAGATGATTCGGGACGACGCGCACCTCGTGACACGCGTCTTGTCCCTCGACGAGGCGAAGAAGACCGGCGCGATTTGGATGGCAGGCGAGAACTACGGCGAGCGAATTCGTGTGGTGCAGGCGGGGCCGTCGGTCGAGTTTTGCGGCGGCACGCACTCGCATTCGACCGGCGAACTCGGTATGTTTCTTATCCTGTCGGAGTTTTCGATCGGTAGCGGAATCCGGCGAATCGAGTCGTGCGTATCCGCTGCTGCCGAAGAGTTCGTCGGCAGGCAGAGCGACCTCATCGGCACGCTCTCGTCGGCGCTGGCGACGTCGCCCGACGAACTGCGGGAGCGCGTAGAGCGAATGCAGCGTGACGTGAAAGATCTCCAGACTGCGCTCGGACAAATGCGCGCCAGGCTCGCGGCGAGCGAGGCCGAGTCGTACGTCGAGCGCGCGGAACGAAACGGCGGCCGGACGTTTGTGGGTGCCGTCGTTCGCGAAGCGAATGCCGAGGCGCTGCGCCATCTCAGCAGCGCGATCCGGAACCGGCTCAAGAGCGGTGTCGTCGCGCTGGCTGGAATCGACAACGGCACGGTGAGTCTCCTGGTTAACGCGAGCGACGATCTGGTGAGCGCCGGCGTTCACGCCGGCAATCTGGTGAAGCTCGCGGCGCCGCTGGTCGCGGGGAAGGGCGGCGGCCAAGCCGCTCAAGCCCAAGGCGGCGGAAGCGATGCTTCCGGAGCGGAGGCCGCCATGCGCGCGATTCGCGACGCGGTCTTGGCGTGATCAAGAGGGCGGCGGTCGGCGCGCTCGCGGTCGCCGCACTGATCGGTGCCTCTCCCGTGGCGCTCGACTCGCAGTACGTGTTGCAACGCTACTCGCTGGCACTGGCCGATCTGAGCCTTCCCAAAGTCGTCATCTACACGTATACCGTCGCGCAAATCGGCCCGAGCAATATCGAGCAACGCCACGAGATCTACCGCAGCGGCACGGACGTTCGCGACGAGACGCTCGCCGTCGACGGAATTCCGCTAACGAGAAAGCGCGTGCGGTTCACGCGTCACGAGGAGCGCTACACCGTCGACCGTTTCGCGCCGCGAACCGACGCGTACGAGCTGCTCTTCTTGGGAACCGCGAAGGATGGGCGTCATTTTGACTACGTCTACGAAGCGACGCCGATCGGCAGGCCGGCGGGCGCGTGGATCGACCGAATCGCAATCGACGGCGTAAGGTTTCTTCCGCGCGCGGTGCACTTCCACAGCAGCGGTCTCGACGTCTCGGGGAGCGGCGACATCGAGTTCGCTCCGTTCGGCAAGTATTGGATGCCGATTCTTGCCTCGGCCGAGGCCCGTGTAAAGGGTAAACCGGCGCGCGAGCGGATCGCATGGAGCGAGTATCGCTTTCCACAGAGCCTCCCGCCGTCGACGTTCCAGGCTCCCGAGCCGCTCCCGGAGAGTACGCCGTCGCCGTAGAGTCGCGCCCGGTGACGCCGTCGATCAAACCGGCCTACGCTGCGGCGCTTATAGCATTTCTCGTCACGGCGCTCGTCTCGCACGTGCGCCCGACGCCTTACAACAACTTCGTCTTGCTCGCTCAAGCATTTTTGGGCGGCCACGCGTGGATCGACTGGCCCGGCGCGTACATCGACGCGCTGCAGTATAACGGCCAGTACTTCATCATCGAGGGACCGCTGCCGGCGATCTTACTCTTGCCGCTCGTTGCGGTCTTGGGCGCGCACGCGAACCAGACGCTGCTCGCGGTCGTCCTCGCCGCCGTGGCGATCGGCGCCGCCTGGGAGCTCGGCGAGCGGTTCGGCCTCAGCGTCGCGGCAAACGCCTGGATCTGCGCGTTCTTGCTCGCGGGGACCGACGTACTCTGGTGCGCGATGCTCGGCGACGTCTGGTTTCTCGCGCACGTTTCGGCGGTCTGCTTTACGATGCTCGCACTCGTCGAGCTCGCGGGAAAACGCCGCGGCTGGCTCGTCGCCCTATTCGCAGCCTGTGCGTTCGAGTCGCGCTTTTCGATGATCCTCGCTCTTCCGGTCTATGCCTATCTTCTGTTCCAACCTCGTGACGAGCGGACGACGCGGCGTATCGCGTCGTTCGCCGCCGTGCTTGCCGGAGTGGCGGTTCTCTGGGTGCTCTACAACTTCGTGCGATGGGGAGTGTGGAACGACGTCGGCTACACGATTTGGTACCACCGAGACCCGGCCGGCATGCCGGCTGGCTCGCCGTTCAAGTTGGATTATCTGCAGTTCGAGCTCTGGTCGTTTTTCGTGCAGCTTCCGGCGACGCTTCCGACGTTTCCGTGGCTGCGTCCGGACTTTTCGGGAATCGCGCTTACGTGGAGTTCGCCGGCGCTCGTGCTAGCGTTTTTCGCTCGCTCGCCGGTGCGGTGGCTCGTCGCTCTTTGGGCGGCGGCGCTGCTTACGGCGATCCCAAACCTGCTGTACTACGTCAATGGCTACGCACAATTCGGGATGCGTCACGCGCTCGACTTCGAGCCGTTCCTGGTGGCATTGATGATGCTCGCCGTACGAAAACGCGTGCCGATCTGGGGCTCCGTGCTGATCGTCTACTCGATCGTCGTCGGGTTGTGGGGCTGTTGGTATTGGCTGACGTACGTCCGCACGTAAACGGGGGGCGAAACATTGCGAGCCCGCGCTTCGTAGGAGGGGCATGACGTCGCCCCGCCTCACGGCCAAGCTCGCCGGAGTCGCATACCTGATTTGCGTTCTGACTGGGCTCTTCGCCGAGATTGGGGTGCGCGGGGCGCTGGTCGTCTACACCGATGCGGCCGCGACCGCGCGGAATATCTTGGCGTCGGAGAGCCTCTACCGCTGGGGCTTCGCGGCCGACATCGTCGGCGGCGTCGCCTACCTGGTGGTAACCGTCTTACTCTACGAGTTGCTCAAGCCGGTCAATCGGACGTTGTCGCTGCTTGCGGCGTTCTTTAGCCTTGCGGGTATAGCCGTCGGCGCAGTGGCGGCGCTCGGACACCTCGCGCCGCTGCTGATCCTAAAAGACGCCTACATGGCGCCGTACGACGCGGCGCAAGCGCAGGCGCTAGCGTTGCTCGCGCTCAAACTGCACGCGCGCGGATACTGGATCGCGCTGATCTTCTTCGGTTGCTACGAGCTCGTTCTCGGATATTTGATTTACAAATCGAGCTTCATGCCGCGCATCCTCGGCGCGCTGGTCGCGATTGCGGGAGCGGCATTTCTCCTCAACAGCTTTGCGCTGTTCGTATCGCCGACGATCGGCAACGCGATCAACTCGTTCATGCTCGCGCTCGACGGCATCGGGGAGATATCGCTAATGCTGTGGCTTCTCGTCTTCGGCGTCGACGAAGCGAAATGGCATCAACGCGCGAGCGCCTCGTAGGCGGCGCGCAGCGCTGCCGGATCGCGGATCGGCGCGCCGCACGTGCCGGTCACACAGACGTATGCGGCCCGCTCCGCCGGCATGGCGAATAGCGCGGCATCGTCGGGCGAGAGCGTGCGGATCGTCACGAACGGCATCGGGAGGCGCAACGCGGTCTCGCGAAACTCGTCCGTGGCCGCGGGATCGCCGACGACTCGAACCGCCGTCTCGGGCAAAAGATATCGGCGCAGCGCGCGCGCGTACGTCGCACCGAACGAGCCTGCCGCGCGCACGTTCGGCGCATAGAGACGAAGCACCGACTCGGCGTGTTGGCGGTACTTTTCGTCGCCGGTCAGCGCCGCGAGGCGTAGCAGCGAATCGGCCATCACCCCGTTCTCGGCGATAGGCCGGTCGGGCAGGGCAAGACGCCCGAATGCTTCGACGGCGACGAGGCGGTCGTAGAACCCACCGCCGGGCGCCGCGAAGCGCTCGATCGCGACGTCCGCTATGCTGCGGCCGCGTTGCAGAAATCGCGGCTCGCCGGAGATCTCGTGTGCGTCGAGGAGCGCTCGCAGATACACTGCATGATCGCTTAGGAGACCGCGCACCTCGGGCTTTCCTTGGGGCGCGAGCACGTGGTACAGCAGGCCGTCTTCGCTTACCAGGCGCGTGGCGACGTTGTCGAGCGTCTCCGCCGCTTCGCGCAATAGCGCATCGTCGTCGAGCGCGCGCGCTACCAAAAACTGCGCGCCCGCGAGCGCGCAGGTCCAGTTCGTGTACGAGGTGCGGTCGACGAACGGTCGTTCGCGCGCCTGCCGTTCCTGCAGCGGCAGCGCGTAGTACTCTTCGTCGGCGTCCTGGCTACCGCCAAAAAATCCGGTGCGCGGATCGCGCAGCACGCGGCAAACGTATCCCATCGCCGACGTCAAGGTCGCGTGCACCTCATCGGTCGGCGCGAAGATCGCCAGCGTGGCGAGCACCCGCAGCAGGCCCGCATGATCTTCGGCCATCTTTTCGAAGTGTGGAACGCTCCAGTCGCGCGTCGTCGCGTAGCGGAAGAATCCGCCTTCGACGTGGTCGTACGTGCCGCCGCGCGCCATCGCGAGAATCGTGCGCGCGACCATTTCGTACAGGCGTTGTTCGCCGGAGAGACGCCATTCCGCAAGCAGGAACTCGTGAACCTCGGGCTGCGGAAACTTCGGCGCCTCGCCGAAGCCGCCGTACTCGTCGTCGAAGGAGCGCTCGAGCTGATCGATGAGCTCGCGAATCGGCCCATCGTCGAGGTTGCCTTGCGGCTGTGCGGGCTGCTCCGCGATCTGGGCGTGCAGCTCGGCGGAGCGCTCTGCGATCTGACCCTTGCGCTCGACGTAGAAACGGGCGATCTCGTCGAGGGCGCGGCGCATATGCGCTGCGGCGAGATACGTTGCGCCGGTGAGCGTCGTACCGTCGGGCGCGAGAAAAGCAGTCGTTGGCCAGCCGCCCATGTTGTAGCGCGCGTTGACGTCGGGGCGCCGGTCGTTGTCAACGCGAATCGGCACGAAGTTGCGGTTGATGCTCTCGATTACCTCGGAATCGGAGTACGAGGTTTCGTCCATGACGTGGCACCAGTGGCACCACACGGCGGAGATCGCCAGGAGGATCGGCTTGTCTTCCGCTCGCGCGCGCTCGAAGGCCTCTTCGTCCCACCCCATCCAGTTGATCTCGGCTGCGCGATTCGGCCGAGGCGAGAAACGAAATTCATTCATCGGAGGCTCCTTGAAGAAACGACGCGCCGTAGAACACGCCCGCCAGCGTGTACAGCGCGAGACCGGCGATGCCTGCGGCATCGTATCGTAATGCAAACGTAACGGCAAAAAAGACTGCGAAAGCGAGGCTCACCATCGCGTACCGCCGGTGCGACGTCGTTGACATTCCGTAGATACCGCGGTCATAGAAGCCGCCGTGGGAACGACTGCATCGTAATGCGATCGCGCCCACGCCGAATGCGAGCGCGAGTCCGGCTACGCTCCAACCCATACGCTCTAAGGGTACCCTGCCGTGGCGTCGAAAGCCAGCTCGATGGCGGCTCGTACGAAGTCGACGCGTCCCGGTTCGCTCGCGACCTACCACAAGAAGCGGGATTTTGGTAAGACGCCCGAGCCGAGCGGCAAGGAGAAAACCGCTCGTTCGCGCGGGAAGTCGCTGCGCTTTGTCGTTCAAATGCACCGAGCGACGCGGCTGCACTACGACTTTCGACTCGAGGCCGATGGAGTTCTGGCTTCGTGGGCGGTGCCGAAAGGGCCGACGCTCGCTCCGGGCGACCGGCGCTTGGCAATGCATGTCGAGGACCATCCGCTCGACTACCGCGATTTCGAAGGGAACATTCCGGAGGGCCAGTACGGTGCGGGAAGCGTCATCGTGTGGGATAAGGGAACGTACGCGCTCGCCGAAGGCGACGATCCCGCCGACGAGATCGCAAACGGCAAAATAAAATTCGTACTGCACGGTAAGAAGCTGCACGGCGTCTTCGCGCTCGTCAAGATCAAGCCGCGCGAGGACGAGAGCGGCGATCCATGGCTGCTTATCAAGGACAAGGACGAATACGCCGATCCCAAGTACGACCCGGCCGACCATCCCGAATCGGTAAAGAGCGGCAAGACGCTCGCGGAGGTGGCCCGCGATCCGCGCGCACGAACCTGGCAGTCGAAGCCGAGTTCGCGCCACGCCGCCGCCACGGCTTCGAAGCAGCGCCGCGCCAGCGTCAAGCGCGATCCCGTTCCGCATCCGAAGTCGCTGATGCTGGCGACGCTCGTCTCCGATCCTTTCGACGATCCAGAATGGCTCTTCGAGATCAAGTGGGACGGCTATCGCGCGCTTTGCACGATCGAAGAAAACTCGTTCTCGCTCGTCTCGCGCAACGGCCTGGACATGTTGCAGCGATTCCCGGGACTCGACGAGCTGGCGAACGCGTTCGCGAGCTTGCCGGTCGTCGTGGACGGCGAGATCGTGAGCCTTGACGCGGAGGGACGCTCCGCGTTTCAGCGTCTGCAGGAATCGCAGAAGAAACCCGCCGGGCTCACCTACGCGGCATTCGATCTGCTCTATGCGGACGGTACCGATCTCCGGTCAAAGCCGTTGGAAGAGCGCAAGGCGCTGCTCGAACGGCTGATCCGCAACGACGATCTCGTGCTCTACTCCAAACATATCGTCGGCAAGGGTACTGCCCTCTACGATGTCGCCACGAAACAGCGGCTCGAAGGCATCATCGGCAAGAAGCGCGCGTCGACCTATCAAGAGCGCCGCAGCCGCGACTGGGTCAAGATCAAAACCGGTTACGAGCAAGAGTTCGTCGTCGGCGGCTGGACGGAGCCGAAAGGCAGCCGCAGCGGCTTTGGTGCGCTGCTTCTCGGCGTCTATTCAAAAGGCGTGCTGCGCTACGTGGGCTCCGTTGGCACGGGGTTCACGCAGAAGATGCTCGGCGATCTCTCCAAGCGTCTGCGCGCGATCGAGCGCAAGACTCCGCCGTTCGGCAATCCGGTCGACGCCAATGCGCCGAGGCATTGGGTTTCGCCCGAACTCGTTGTCGAAGTGCGGTTCTCCGAGTGGACCCGCGACGGATACCTGCGCCAGCCGGCCTATCTGGGACTGCGCCCCGACAAGCCGGCGAGGGACGTCGTCGCCGAGTTTCCGGTGGACGCCTGATGGCCGAGCAGCGCGTCACGGTGCGGGTTGGATCGCGGACCCTCTCGCTGTCGAATCTGGACAAGGTGTTGTGGCCGCGCGACGGTTACACGAAGGGCGATCTCATCGAATACTATCAAGCCGTCGCGCCGTTCGCCATCGCTCACCTCAAGGGCCGCCCGTTGACGTTGCAGCGCTATCCGAACGGAGTCGACGGCCAGGCATTTTTCGAAAAACAAGTTCCGCGTGGAGCGCCGGATTGGATCGAGCGCGTTACGCTTCCAACGCCGGGCGGCGCACGCAGTCACGTGACGTTTCCGGTCTGCAACGACACGCCGAGCTTAGTCTATCTCGCGAATCTGGCGACGATCGTGCTGCACGTGTGGACGTCGCGGCTACCGGAGGTCGACGAGCCCGACTTCGTGATCTTCGATCTCGATCCGGGAGAGAAGTGCACGTTGAATACGCTGGCAACGGTTGCATTGGCCGTGCGCGACTCGCTCGCGCAGATCGGCTTGACGGCGCTCGTGAAGACGACCGGCGGATATGGGGTACACGTCATCGTTCCGCTGAAGTCCGGATATTCGTACGACACCGCGAAGGTCTTTGCCGAGATCGTCGCACGCCGCGCCGCGAGCAGCCTCGGCGAACGCGCGACGCTGCAGCGCGCGATCGCGAGGCGTCCGGCGGATGCGGTCTACATCGACTACGTGCAGGTCGGTCACGGCAAGACGATCGTCGCTCCGTACTCGGTTCGCGCACGCGACGGTGCGCCGGTCTCGACACCACTGCACTGGGCGGAAATCGAAGCCCTGTCTCGCCGCCGGGGCACCGCCGCTCCGGCCGACGAATTCGCCAAATTCACGATGACGACGACGCTGAAGCGGCTCGACCGCGAGGGCGACCTTTGGGGGCGAAAATACTGGAAAAAGCAGGGGCTGGAGCCCGCAATAAAGCGGGCGCAGCGCTTGTGGTAGGCGCGCGCCTTGGGTAGAATAAGCGGGCTATGGCGCACGCGATTTGGTCCGGATCCATCAATTTTGGCCTCGTAACGATCCCCGTCAAGCTCTTCACGGCCGTCAAG
>DATASC010000111.1:0-15675 GCA_036269355.1 Candidatus Cybelea sp.
GGGTCTAACCGGAACGTCGAGCGGCAAGTCCAATCCGAGCTCGCTCAAGACGCGTTGCGCGCGAGCGCGCACCGCTCCCAAATCGATTAGACCCGAACGCGTCGGCTCCACGCCGAGGCAGACGTTTGCGGGAACGTTTAGCTGCGGCACGAGCGTAAACTCCTGATAGATCATGCCAACGCCCAAATGCTGTGCCTGCTGCGGCGAATCGATGCGAGCCCGCGCGCCGTCGACGTAGATCTCGCCCTCGTCGGCAGTTAGGGCGCCGGCAAGGATTTTCATGAGCGTCGATTTTCCCGCGCCGTTCTCGCCTACCAGCACGAGAACTTCGCCTGCCGAAAGCTGCAGCGAAACGTCGGAGAGCGCGCGCACGCCGGGAAAGCTTTTCCCGATGCCGCGCATCTCGAGCAGCGGCGTCACGAAACTACGGCGACGATTGAGCGTTCGCGCGAGTAAAGCTGCCCACGTTGATCTTCACGACCGGCGGCGGCGTTTTGCCGTTAAAATACCCATCGATCACGTCGATCGTCGTCGCGCCGATTTTCGCCGGATATTGAATGGCATCACCATACATGTCGCCGCGCGCGATCGCCGCACGCGCTTCGGGAGTCGCATCGTATCCGACAATTGCGACCTTTCCGTTCATCCCGGCGGCTTTGACCGCAGCAAGTGCGCCGAGCGCCGAGTCGTCGTTGATTCCGAAGATCCCTTTGAGGTCGCGATGCGCCTGCAGGATGTCTCCCGTGTCGCTGCTCGCTTTGTCGCGCGTACCGCCCGAGTCGACGTCGGCGACGATCGTCACGCCGGGGCAGCGTTGCGCGAGCGCCTGCTTGAAACCCTTGACGCGGTCTTGCACGCTCGTCACCTCGGGCTCGTCGATGATCGCGACGCTGCCGTGCGAGCCGACCGCATTACAGATCAGCGTTCCGGCCTCGAATCCGCCCTGCACGTTGTCGCTGGCGATATGCGCCACGACCTTACCCTGACTGCTGGTACTGGCAATGTCCGCGGTGAAAACGGGAATGTTTGCGTTGTTTGCCTCGACGATCGCGCTGCCGATCGCCTGCGAATCGTACGGAGTCAATACGATCGCGTCGACGCGTTTCGAAATGAAATCTTCGACTTGGCTCTGCTGCTTGGCGTTGTCGCGGCTGGCGTCGACGACGGTCAGGGAATAGCCGAACTTGGCCGCCTCGTCGCGCATACCCGACTCCATATCCTGATAGAACTGCGCCTCGCGGTTCTGAATCGAAACGCCGATCGTTTTGTGCCCGGCGCCAGGCGAGCCGGCCGGAGCCGAGCTCGACTGTGACTGCGACGTCGAGTGCGCGCAGCCCGCAAGCGCGGCGCTTGCGGCGGCAATTATAGCAATGCGAGCGAGCGCTCTTCTCAAATCCGTCTCCTTCGCCATTCGCGGCATAGCTGCGGTGCTTTGGGCGCTATAAACAGGTGCGCCTCTTCGAGGGTGTCCACAGCCTGTGACATTAATCTTGTGCAATCTGTGGAGAACCGACGGCTCGCCTAGCTCCCCGCGGCTTCCCTACGGTCGGCGTCGCGCCAGCGGTCGATCAGCGTTTCGCGCGTGTGCGCGCGCGGAAAGGCACCGGCCGGGTGCCGTCCGAGCCACCCCTGTGCCCGCACGGCGAGATATTCAAAGTCGTGGTACTGCGCGTCGCCGCGCATCCGGCGCATGATCGCAATCGCGGGAGATAGCTGCCTCCAGCAGTGGACGATTAAGCGCGCGAAAAGATCCATGAACGGGTCTTCCGAGACTAGGCCCCGTTTAACGAGCGTCCCCATTTCGTTAAACCAGTTGCAGGCGACCATCTCGGGATGGACGATCGGATCGATGAATCCGATCGTCTCGAGCTCCCGTCGATAGGTCGAATCCTCCAAACGTTCGGACAAATCCGCTTGGACGTACCTGAGGGCGGCCTGCAGTTCGGGGGCGCGGAAATCGTGTTCGAGCGAGAGCAGGGCCTGCAGTTCGTTCCCCGCACGAATGTGCCGTAACTGGACGACTGCCGCGAAGACGCTGATCAAGATCACGATCAGCGTACCGCTTTCCGCTATCGCGCTTAACTCGGCGGCGGACGTCGCATTCATGGTCGGCGTCATTCTTGACGCGGCAGAGCCGGTCCTCATCCCCCTAGACAAAGTCCTCCGAATGCGCAGAGGAACGCGGATGCTCTCCGTTGCCTTCTCCGCCGCGATGCTCGGCATCGAGGGCTACGTGGTGCGCGTCGAGGCCGACAGCGCAGCCGGATCGCCACATTTTGCGATCATCGGACTTCCCGATCGCGCGCTCGGCGAAGCACGAGAGCGCGTGCGAGCCGCGATCCTCAACTCCGGCTTTGCATATCCGGCCGGGCGGCTTCTGGTGAATCTCTCGCCTGCCGACGTCCGTAAGGCCGGACCGGCGTTCGACCTCGCCATCGCGCTTGCGCTCATCGGCATCGACGAACAGGTCGAGCGCGGCGCTCTGCACGAGTTTATCGCGCTGGGCGAACTAGCGTTGGACGGCAAACTTCAGCCGGTCAGCGGAATACTCCCAATGGTCTTGGGCGCGCGCAAAGCCGGCTTTGCCAAACTCATCGTTCCAGCGTTCAACGCAGATGAAGCCGCACTCGTTGCCGGCACCGAGCTCTATGCAGTCGATTCGCTGCGTGCGGCCGTCGCGGTGCTCGCCGGCCACGGCGCCAAGTGGCGACGCCGAACCGCCGCTCCCGAACTCGAAGCCGAGGACGAGCTCGTGCACGGCGACCTCTGCGACGTTCGCGGTCAGATCGCGCCGAAGCGAGCACTCGAAATCGCCGCCGCGGGCGGCCACAATCTCTTGCTCGTAGGGCCGCCCGGCTGCGGAAAAACGATGCTCGCACGACGACTGCCGTCGATACTTCCGGCGATGTCCCTTCACGAAGCGCTCGAAGTGACGAAGATCTATAGCGTCGCGGGCTTGCTGGTTGGAAGCATGGGCATCGTCCGCGCACGGCCATTTCGCTTTCCGCATCATACGATCAGTCAGACAGCGCTCGTCGGCGGCGGCGCGCTCGTGAAGCCTGGCGAGATCTCCCTCGCGCACCACGGGGTGCTCTTTCTCGACGAACTGCCCGAGTTTACGCGGAGCGCGATCGAGGTTATGCGTCAACCACTCGAAGAAGGCACGGTAACGATCGCTCGAGCCGCCGGGACGTTTACGTATCCGGCACGTTTCCAACTCGTCGCTTCGATGAATCCATGCCCGTGCGGTTACCGCGGTACGCGCAGCGTCGAATGCCGCTGCGACGACGCCATGGTTGCAAAGTACGTCAGCAAACTCTCCGGGCCGCTCCTCGATCGCATTGACCTGCAGATCGAGATCGCTCGCGTGCCGTTCGACGACATGGTCCGCTACGACGGAGCGGAGCGTTCGGCAATCATCCGCGCCCGCGTCGTCGCCGCGCGGGAACGACAGCGCGTTCGTTTCGCCCAGACTTCCTTCTTCTGCAACGCGGAAGTTCCAGGAAACGCGATGCGCCGTTACTGCTCGCTCGACGAACCCGCAATGCGGCTGTTGGCGGTTGCGAGCGCAAAGCGTCAATTCTCGGCGCGTGCGCTCGACCGGATCGCGCGCGTTGCCCGCACCATCGCCGATTTGAGCGGCGACGACGGAATTCGAGCCGAGCACGTCGCCGAGGCGATTCGTTATCGAAGTCTAGAAAGGCTGGGAGCGGCGGCATAACGTAAAAGCGCGGATGCGACGTGCCGCTTTCGTTCTCGCCGGATTCATCTCGTGCGTTCCCACGATTGCCGGCGCGGCCTCATTGCGCGCGCCGACGGCGCTCGTAGACACCTTTATCGGCACGTCCGGCACGCCGGCCGGCGGCCCCATCGACACTTTTCCCGGTGCGGACCTGCCGTTCGGGATGGTGCAGTGGAGTCCGGACACTCCTTCGCAGAATGCCGGCGGCGGATACGAATACGCCGACCGCGAGTTAACCGGCTTTAGCCTCACGCATCTCAGCGGCCCGGGATGCAACGTTTTCGGCGATTTCGGCATACTGCCGGTCGTCGGCGCGGTTCCGAGCAGTCCCGGATCGGCTCGCCAGCCCTTCTCTCACGAAAACGAAGAGAGCGCGCCGGGCTGGTACGCGGTCTCGGTCGGCAATCCGGCCGTTCGCGCAGAACTGAGCGTCACCGCGCGCACGGGCCTCGGGCAGTTTATCTTCCCGCCGTCGGCATCGGCGAATCTGCTGTTCAACGTTTCGTCGAATCAGGCCGGAGTTACCGACGCGACCGTCCGCATCGACTCGCCAACCGAAATCTCGGGCTCGGCGTCGAGCGGCTTCTTCTGCGGCATGCCCGACCAATACACGGTCTATTTCGTCGCGCGCTTTAGCCGCGCGTTCGGGTCGTACGGTACTTGGAAAGGAAAACGTCTCTCGGCCGGCTCGGCGGCCGCACAGGGTCCTGGAAGCGGCGCATGGGTGAGCTTCGACACGACGCGCTCGCCTCGCGTGATGGTCAAAGTCGGATTATCGTTCGTCGACGCGGCCGGCGCACGCGCGAACCTCGACGCGGAAGGAAAAAGTTGGGATCTCGTCGCGGCGCGCAACCACGCGACCGAAGTGTGGAACGGAATGCTGCAGCGCATCTCGATCTCCGGCGGAACGATGACCGAACAGCGCACGTTCTATACGGCGCTCTACCACGCGCTGCTCCATCCGAACCTGATCAGCGACGTCACCGGCCTTTATCGCGGATTCGACAACCGCGTTCATCACGTGCGAGCCGGTCACGCAGAGTACGCGAACTACTCGGATTGGGATATCTATCGCACCGAGGCGCCGTTGCTGGCCCTGCTCGCGCCGGGCGAGACGAGCGACATGATGCAATCGCTCGTCGATGCCGCCCAACAGGAAGGCGGCTGGCTTCCGCGATGGGCGCTCGTCAACGGTCCAACCAGCGTTATGGGCGGCGATTCGATCGACCCGGTAATCGCCGGCGCCTTCGCCTTCGGCGCTCGCGACTTCGACGCGCGAGGGGCGCTCGCGGCGATGGTCAAAGGCGCGTCGACGACCGCCGGCGGCCCGGGTCAAGGGTGGTACCTTCCTCGCTGGGAGCTCAACGACGACTACCTGCGACGCGGCTACGTAGTCAATACGCACACGACATCGGTCTCGCCCGGTCCCAACGGGGCGTCCGAGACGATCGAGTACGCGCTCGACGATTTCTCGATCGCGCGGCTCGCGTTCGCTTTGCACGACGCGCAAACGTACGCGGCGTTCATGCGCCGGTCGGCCAATTGGATGACGCTCTTCGACGGCACCGCGGGCTGGATCGCGCCGCGCGACGACGACGGCGCCCTAACGCACACGGCAATTAACGAGAACGGACAGAGCGGCTTTCAAGAGGGCAACTCGGCCCAGTACACCTGGATGATTCCGCAAGACTTGCGCGATTTGGTCGCAGCGATGGGCGGCACGACCGCGACCGTCGCGAAGCTCGACGAGTTTTTCACCCAGCTCGATGCCGGACAAGACAAGCCGTACGCGTGGCTTGGAAACGAACCGAGTCTCGGCGCTCCGTGGGTCTATCTTACCGCCGGCGAACCTTGGCGCGCGCAGAGCATCGTGCGTCAAGCGCTCACGACGCTCTACGGCGACCGCCCCGACGGACTTCCCGGCAACGACGACCTTGGAACGATGAGCGCGTGGTACATCTGGTGCGCGATCGGACTATACCCGCAGAATCCGGCGGTCCGATACTTCGACTTCGGAACGCCGTTGTTCACCGCCGTGACGGTACGCGCGCCCGGTGGCCCGACGATCGAAATATCGTCGCCGCGCAGTTCCGACGATAATGCGTACGTCGAAGCTTTGCGCGTCAACGGACACCCGAGCAACGCATCGTGGTTCGCGCTTCCGGCGCATGGCTCGGTTCGGCTCGACGTCTCGGCCGGCGCGCAGGCGAACGTGCGATGGGCGAGCGGCTCGTCTGACGCGCCGCCCTCGTTCGCCACAACTCCGCTCTCTCTGCCGCCGGCAACTGCAGCCGTCTTCGATCCCGCCGAGAGCAGCGTCGGGGTTGCCGCAGGCGGCGAAGCGCCGCTGCACTTCGCGATCTCGAATCGCGGCGGCACGACGAGCGCGAGCGTCGTTTGGCGCGCGATCCTTCCCGAAGCCATCCATCTCGACGTGCCGCGCGGACGCGCGGACCTCGCCGCCGGCGCGGTCGAGAACGTCGCCCTTCGACTCTCCACCGATTCGTCGCTCGCCTCCGGCTATTACAACGGGCGAGTCGAAGCCACCGCCGCGAACGGCGCGCTAATCGCGCACCTCGCCGTCACGGTTCGCGTGACACGCGGCGACGAGCGTCCCCCGCTGGCATATGCCGAAAACCTCTTTGGAAACAGCGTCACGCCGATCGATCTTTCGACCGGAGCGACCGCGCCGGAAATTCGCGTCGGCGAAGAGCCCCGCGATGCCGCGCTCGGCCCCGACGGCGCGCGCCTCTACGTTGCGAACGCGGGAGGCGGCTCGATCAGCGTGGTCGATACGGTCGCGCTGCGAACGATTGCCAACGTCAAAGTCGGCTCGTCGCCTAACGGCATCGCCCTGACGCGCGACGGAGGCACGCTCTGGGTTGCGAACGCCGACGATGGGTCGATTCAATCGATCGATACGCACTCGCTGACTGCCGGAAAACCGATACCGGTCGGTACGACGCCCCGCGTCATCGCCATCTCTCCAGACGGCGCGATGCTCTACGTGGCGAACCAGGGGTCGAACACGATCACCCCCATCGACTTGCGCACGCGTACGCCGCAGGCCGAGATCGAAACCGGCGCGCGTCCGAACGGGCTCGCGATCGCGCCCGATGGAGCGCGGCTTTATGTCGCCGACGGCGCCGACAACGACGTGCGCGCGATCGACCTTCGCGACGGCCGCACGATCGCGCGAATTCCGACCGGCGTCGATCCCATGCGCATCGCCGTCGCTCCCGACGGCCGCGTTGCGTACGTCACCAACTACGGAAACTCGACCGTCACGCCGATCGATCTGCGCCTCAATATCGCCGCGCCTCCGATCGAGGTCGGCGGTGCGCCCTACGGCATCGCCATCTCGTCGAATGGCCGCGTCGCGGCGATCGTCTCGCATCGCGACAACTCGTGCGTGCTGCTCTATCTAGATAGCGGGCGCGTCGGCCGCCCGATTCCGTTGGGGATCGGGCCGTACACCGTTAGCGTTCCTTAGCTGCTAGAGGATTCGAGGCTGTCGGACTGCGGAATCGCGTCGCCGTCGAGGAAGACGCGCAACTCGCCGGGAGAGAACTGGAGCCCCGCCCAGAAGGCGCCGAACTCGCCGTACCGCGCGCTCGCCTCGTCGAATCGCATCTCGTAAATGAGTTTTTTGAAGACGAGCGGATCGTCGGCGTATAGATCGACGCCCCACTCGAAGTCGTCGAAGCCGATCGAGCCGGAGATCACTTGAGTAACGCGGCCGTGATACGATCGGCCCACGACGCCGTGCTCGCTCATCATCTTCGCGCGCGCCTCGAAGCCGAGAATGTACCAGTTCTGCACCTCGCCGCGACGTTTGCTCATCGGATAGAAGCATTGGTAGCGCCGAGCCGGTATGCGCGCCCATAGGCGCGGACCGATATACGGGCTCTCGGCTTGTTTGCGCAACAGCTCGTCGAACGCAGCGATCCATTCCGGGGATTGCGGCGCGAGGCCGCGCTGGTTCAGCTCCGCGTGGATCTTCCCGGTCGCGTCGTAGAGACCGAGCTCTAGCACGGAAACGTACGATCCTTGCGGTTCGAGGAACTCACGCAGCTCCAGCTTGTCGACGAGGGTCTGCGCGTAGGCCAAACCGTCGAAGGTGCGCGCGTAATGCGTCAGCATCAGGTCGCCTTTGTGCCCCACCACCTGCGTGAGACCGACGTCGCCGTCGTCACTGCCCTTCAGATGGTCGACGAGGTCGGCGGCATGCCCCGCGTACTTATCCCGGCGCTTCTCGGGCAACGCGTCCCAGCGGCGGCGATTGAACGTAAAAATGCGGTGGAGAATCCACCAGCTTTCGAGCGATTCGGGAACGTTGGGGTCGCGCATAACCTCCGGCGCTTTAGCAGTTCACTCTAGTGCGCCAACACCTTCGCGCGTTTCACCTCGGCTTCGACTTCGGCCTCCAGCCGGTCGGGGTGTTCGCGATACTTCGCCCAGAGAGGCGGGGTGTGCGCGATGTCGTTAAGCACGCGCGCGTACACCGCGTTTACCGGCGTCGGCACTCGGAGCTCGAGGCCGGCGGCAGCGACCGCTCCGTTGAGCACGTCGACCTCCGTCTGCGGTCTCGCGCGGCGCAAATCGAGCAGCAACGACGGCGGTTTGGTGCCGCGCGCGCCGGCGATGCTATGAGCGAGCAGCGTCCGCGAGAGCGGGCTCGGAAGCGCGGCAACGCCGAAGAGCGCGCGCACGGGATAGCGCGGCAAGTCGATCGGTACGACGTGCAACGCCTGCATGACCGCGCGGACTTCGCGAATCATCCGGATCTCCAGGGTGAAGATTTTGTCGAAGTGCACGAACCGGTTCGGCAAGACGTTGAGAATCGCGCAACTCGCGTTGGCGACGACGTTGAGTGCGAGCTTACTCCATTTCAACGCACGCCAATCCTCGACGACCTTCACCGTCAAGCCGGTCCCGGCAAAGGTCGCGGAGAGCCAGTTATACGCGTTCGCGCCGGCCGGCGCTAACGCCAACCCCCCGTCCTTCGCGGGCCGCGCGTTTCCGTCGCGGTCCCGATCGATCGGCGTCGTCAATGCCGCAGCCACGACGTTGTCGGCGCCGAACGCGGCGGCGAGCCGCTCCTCGTTGCCGACGCCGTTCTGCGGCGAAACGAATACACACTTGCCCGGATGTGCGATTGCCTTGCGCAGCGTCTCGATCGCGCCCTCGGTGTCGTAGGCTTTCGTTGCGACGATGGCGACGTCGGCATCGTACGGTCGCACTTCGCTGAGGCTCCGCGGCGCGTACGCGACGTCGACGCCGATACCGCGAAGCAAGTCGCCCAAATACGTGCCGACCGCGCCTTTACCGACGATGTAGACGTTCACGAAGACAGGCCCGTCGAACCGAATCCGCCATTGCCGCGTTGCGTCGGAGGAAGGTCGTCGACGACGTCAAACGCGGCGCGGACGACGGGCGCGACGACGATCTGCGCGATGCGGTCGCCGCGGCGTACGACGAACGGTTCGTTGCCGAAGTTCGCCAGAACGACCCGCACTTCACCGCGATAGTCGGCGTCGATCGTTCCCGGAGAGTTAAGACACGTGACCCCGGAACGAACTGCGAGGCCGCTGCGCGGACGCACCTGCGCCTCGTATCCGGGCGGAAGCGCGATCGAGAAACCGGTGGGGACGAGCGCGCGCGCTCCGGGTAAGAGCGTCAGCTGCTCGCGCACCGCGGCGCAAAGATCGGCACCCGCCGCATGCGCGCTCATATAGGCGGGAACCGGCAATCCCTCGCCCTGCGGCAGGCGCTGAAGCGCGACGCGCACGTTTTCCATCGGCTGATGGTTTACTAGAGCTGCGCCAGCTCTTCCCGGAAACTCTCGATATCGCGAAACGAGCGGTAGACGCTCGCAAAACGAATGTATGCCACCGGATCGAGCGCGCGCAGGGCTTCCATGAGCTTCTCGCCGACGAGCGTCGAAGCTACCTCGCTTTCACCGCGGGCAAAAAGTTCGCGCTCCAGATCGGCAGCTACGGCTTCCATCCGCGCTTCGGAGATCGGTCGCTTCTCGCACGCCTTGCGCAGCCCCGCCAGAATTTTCTCGCGGCTATACTGCTCGCGGCGGCCGTCTTTCTTGACCACGAAAAGGCGGGGCACTTCCATCCGCTCGTAGGTCGTGAAACGGTGTTTGCAGCGCGGATCCAAACATTCGCGCCGCCGGCGAACGACGGTCTCGTCGTCGCGCGAATCTACGACTCGCGTCTCACTCTTGCGGCAGGTCGGGCAAGTCAGCGGTAAGCCTCTCCCCACGGCATATCTTGTGGGTGCACGTATTATACGTCACTATGGGTGGGTAACGCAAAAAGCCCCAACGCATTTGCGCGTTGGGACCCTGCGCCGACAAATGCCGTGCTTTGCGCTTAGGCCGCGCCGATTTTGAACATCTTCGTGCCGCAGACGGGGCACTTGCCCTCTACTGCAGGACGACCGTTCTTCATCTGAATCTGGACCGCGTCTTTGATCTCGCGCTTGGCCTTGCACTTGACGCAATACGCTTCTGCTGCCAAATCTGGTACCTCCGGGGCCTGCCTATTCCGTGGCGCCTGCAATTCCCCCGCCTAGCGCGCCGAGGCCGAGGTCGTGATGGAGCCAGCGTGGAGCCGACTTATCAGCCGCGGGACCGGATCGCCGCCGCCCGCGCTGGCCGCGGATTCGAGGCGGCGGCTCCGGGGATCTGGTGCTGCGGCGACCTCGAACCCCTGGGGCGTCCTTGCGTCGCGATCGTCGGGACGCGGGCCGCTACGCCCTACGGACGGCGTCTAGCGGAGCGTTTCGCCGCGGAGCTGGGGCGGGCGGGGTGCTGCATCGTCTCGGGCCTGGCGCTCGGCATCGATGCGGCCGCTCACCGAGGGGCCCTGAGCGCCGCGGCGCCCACCGTCGGCGTCCTGGGCGGGGGGCACGGACATTTCTTTCCCAGCCGCAACGAAGGGCTTGCCGATCGAATGCTGGCCGGCGGCGGAGCGGTGCTCTCGCCCTATCCGCCCGACCACCCTGCTCTTCCGCACCAGTTTCTTGCGCGCAACGCCATCGTCGCGGCCCTGGCCGATGCAGTAGTCGTGATCGAAGCCCCAGCGCGCAGCGGTGCGCTCAATACCGCCGGCTGGGCGGCCGGGAGGATTCCAGTCCTCGCCGTCCCCGGCGACGTCGACCGTAAGCACGTGCAGGGGTGCCTCGCGCTGATCCGTGACGGTGCTACACTCGCGCGCTCGCCCAATGACGTTCTCGAAGCGATCGGACGACTGAACCTGACGACCGCACTCCCGGCACCCGAGCCGCGCGATCCCGGGGCGCGCGCGCTCCTCGCAGCACTCGATTCCGGGACGCGCGAGTTTGATGCGCTCGTTGCGGCGACCGGTCTCTCGCCGCCGGCGGCGTTGGCCGCGTTGACCCTGCTCGAACTCGACGGAGCGATCGAATCGCACGGTGCGGCGAGTTACGCGCGGGTCGCGGCTGCATCGGGCGGCGAAGAGCATGGTGAATGAATGCTCGCGCCATCGACGCCGCGTCGCCGGTCGACGTTGCGCTCCGCGAATTTGCCGATGCCGCCGCGCAAGCAGCGGCGTCGAAATATTCGCTGCCGCCGCCCGGCGTCGCATTTGAGGCGCCTCGCCGTCCGGAGTTCGGCGACTTCGCAACCAACCTCGCCTTCTCGCTCGCCAAGAGCGCTCGCCGTTCGCCGCAGCAGATCGCCGCCGAGCTGGTCGCGGAGCTTCAAAGCGACTCGCCGCAACTCGAGCACAGCTTCAGCCGAATCGAGGCGGTCGCCGGCTTTATCAACCTGCGGCTCGCGCCGACGGTCTGGCAGGCCGTCGTCTCCGGAGTTTTGCGCGAGGGAGATCGGTTCGGGAAACCGCCGCGCACCGGCGAGCGCGTATCGCTCGAGTTCGGAAGCGCGAATCCAACCGGCCCTCTCGTCGTCGTGCAGGGACGCTCGATGTCGATCGGCGCTACGCTGGCCAACGCGATGCGCTTCCGCGGTTACGACGTGTTCGTCGAATGGATCATTAACGACGCGGGCGGCCAGCTCGACGCGCTCGGCCGTTCGGTCTACGCCCGTTACCGGCAAATCTTCGGCGATTACGCCGTTCCGTCCGACGGATATCCCGGCGAGTATCTTATCCCGATCGCACAGCGCATCGCGCAGCGCGACGGAGAACGCTGGGTCGGCGCGGAGGAAACGGAGTGGCTTCCCTACTTTGCCAAGTCGGGACGCGACGAGCTCGTAGCCGAACAGCAACAGACGGCGCGACGTTTCGGCGTCACCTATGATCGCTGGCAGAGCGAACGGGAGCTGCACGAAACCGGAAAGGTTCGCGAAGGCATCGAGCACCTGCGCGAGCTCGGCCTGACGTATGAGGCCGACGGAGCGCTCTTCTTTCGCGCGACGCGGTTCGGCGACGACAAGGACCGCGTGCTGCTGCGCAGCGACGGCCGGCCAACCTACTTTTGCATGGACGTCGCATACCATTACCAGAAGCTCAAGCACAGCGACCGCGTCGTCGACGTTCTCGGACCCGACCATCACGGCTACATCGAACGCCTCAAGGGCATGGCGACGGCCCTGGGCTATCCCGGAAGACTCGACGTCGCGATCGTTCAGCAAGTGACGCTCATGCGCGGCGACGAGCAGGTGAGCATGAGCAAGCGTGCCGGCGAAATCGTCGAGCTCGACGAGATCCTCGACGAAGTGGGCGTCGACGCGGCGCGGTTCTTTTTTACCATGCTTGCGATGGAGTCGCCGCTCACGTTTGACTTGAAGCTCGCCGTCGAGAAAGAGAGCGAGAATCCGGTCTACTACGTGCAGTACGGCCACGCTCGCATCGCATCGGTGCTGCGGCGCGCGCTCCCCGAAGACGCCGAATCGGCGCCGGCGGCTGCACTCGCGCCGCTGACGCATCCCTCGGAACTCGCGCTTGCACGGCGGCTCGCCGAGTTCCCGAACGTGGTCGCCGGCGTCGTGCAGCATCTCGCCCCGCATCGTTTGGCACGCTACGCGCGCGACGTCGCTTCCGATTTCCATCAGTTCTACACGGAGTGTAAGATTCTCACCGAGGAGCGCGACCTGCGGCTGGCGCGTCTGGCGCTCTGCTGGGCCGCAAAGAACGTGCTCGAGCGCACGCTCACCCTTCTCGGCGTCGCCGCACCCGACTCGATGTAGCGCCGCGCGCTGTGGCAGGTTTGCTCGCGGCGATTTGGCTGCTCGGCCTCCTCGCCGCCGCGCCCGCGCTGCGGACCAACGCGCGGTACGAGTTTCCCGATCGCCTGCGCGACGCGCTGATTCTCGGCGTCGCAATACCTTTCGTTCTCGGTTTCGTGCACGCGCTCTATCCCGCGGCGTGCTGGATCGCGCTGCTGCTCTGCATTGCAGTCGCCTACGCGCGCAGCGAGCCGCCTGGCAAACGCGTGACGAGGATCCCCTACGTTTTGGTGTTCGCGCTCGCCGCGGTAACGTGGCCGCAACTCATGCGGCCGCTGCTCGACGGCGACTCGCTTTCGTATCATCTGCCGAACGCGGCGGCGTGGACCCAGACGCACTCGCTTTGGACGACCGCCACGCGCTACTGGTGGTATCCACCGGCCTCGGAACTCTTCGCGAGCGCGCTGTACGCGACGAGCGGCCCGTTCGCGCTGCCGTGGAGCGGTTTCGGCGCGTTGGCATTGCTCGGATTTCGGATATACGCGTGGTCGCGCGACCTCAAGGCACCGCCGATCGTCGCCGACGCGCTCGCGGCCGCGACGATCACCGTGTATCCGCTCGCCACCCAAGCAGGCACGCTGCAGAACGACGTCTGGCTCGCCGCCTTCTGGCTCGAATCTCTCTGGCAGCTGCGCGCTTCGCCGGCAGGCAGCACGGCGATGCGAACGCTCGCCGTTACCGCACTGATTAAGCCGCAAGGATGGCTTCTCGCGGTCGTCGCGTTGCTCGCATACCGTGCGCGATGGGGGCTCTGGCTTGCCGCCGCAGCGCCGTTCGGCATCTGGGTTCTGCACGACGCTCTCTTGTGGAACCGTGCGATCGTAGCGCCCGCGAGCACGATGTACGCGAGCGATTTCGGCTCGACCATTCTCGCTCACGGAATCCCGGCAATCGCGCTGCTCGCGCGCGTCGCAATCGCGGCTTCGCCGTTTGCTCTGCTCGCGATTCTCGCGGCGCTTGCCGGACCCGCCATCGCGCGGCGCGACCGGCGGCTCGGCTGGGCCGCCTGCGCCGCGGCGCTGCTGTTGTTGGTTGTGCCGTTTGGCTATGCCACATCCGTCGCCCAGCTCGCGACGGGCGCGTCGTTGCGATTCGCCGCACCCGCGATCGCGGCGGGCGCGGTGATTCTCGCTCGCCCGGCCCGGCGCATCGAGTTGATCGCGACGGTACTGCTCGCGGCGTCAATCGTCTTCGGTCTCTGGCAAATCGTGGCGACGTTCTGGAACGACGCGCCGACGCGCACGGTGCTCGCGATAGCGCCGGTCGCGCTGACGATTGTATGGCTCGCGCTCCGGTATCGCGCGCGCTGGGCGATCGCCCTCGGATTCGCGGCCGCCGCGGCCGCGGCCGACGTAGTCGCCGGACTTCATGCGATGGACTTCGTCACCGATGCTTTTCGCGTCGCGAACCGGCCGTCAGGCTTTTACGCGTGGCTCGCCGCGAAACGCCCCGCCGCAATCGGCGGCGTGGGCCTTGCTATCGGAACGGTTAACCTGCTTGCGCCGGCGACGCGCACCGCCGAGCTTCCGGAGGCCGATGCATGTGCGGCAGCACGACGCCAGGCCGTAGCGCTAGCGGCAGTCGCGGAGAACGATCGATCCGCTGCATTCAACGCCGCGCGTCTGCAATCGGCACGCGCGTGCGGCCCGGTGCAATATGACGACGGAATCGCCGTCGTCGCGTCGCCCTACTCGGTGTCGGGCGGTATGCCGGTGGAAGGGCGCGCGAGAAAGTAAGCCCGCGGGTACGGCGCCGGAATGGGCTGGAACGCGCGCGGCTTTTGCTTGAAATCGAAGCTGTCGGCGAGGGAGTGCGCGCGTGTATCGGTGTAGCCGCGATCGGCCGGCCCTAGCGACGGCAATTCGAACGTCTCCTCGATAAACTTCAAAACGCTTCCGAACTCGTAGCGCGTATGCGAAACGTATCCGCTCTTTGCGTAGGGCGAGATGATGATGCAGGGAACCCGAATTCCAAGTCCGACAAAATCGAGCTGCGGCGGCGGCACGTTGTCGTACCATCCGCCCCAATCGTCCCAGAGCACGAAGATCGCGGTGGTCTTCCAATCGGGACTCTTCCCGACTGCGTTGACGACGCTCGCGACCCACGACGGCCCCTTATCGCTTTGCGTGCCGGCATGATCGGAATCCGCGCCGTCGGGGATGACCCACGACACCTGTGGGAGCTTGCCGCCGGCGGCATCGGTCAGTACGGTCGTCTGAGGCGAGATGACGTTGCGCTTCCAGTCCCCTCCATAGCGCACGTCTTTGATCGCCGCAAACGGCGACCAGAGCCGCCCAAGTGCGTAGTTTACGTTCGGGACGTAGTACTTCCACGTAATGCCGGCGCCGTCCAGCGTATCGGCAATCGTGTCGTACTGCGTGAAACACGGAAACGGACCGCCGCCGCTCTCGGTGCGTTGCGCGTTCAACAAATACGTCTGCGTGCCGTTCGGGGCGTCGCAGCCCCAGGGCTGACCGGTTGGTCCGTCTACCTCGGCCTCGCCGGAGCTAAGGTTCGTCGTGCTCGCGATCAGGTCGACGTGCGCCGTGAACGAGGGACCGAACATCGTCGGAAACATCTGATCGGCGAGCGCGTATTCGCGCGCCATCGTCCAATACGGTGTGACCTGCTTTCGTTCGAGATACGCGTAGACGTAATCTCCCGCCGGCTTCCCGTTGGCGTACAAGCTCCTATCGAACCCGTTCATATG
>DATASC010000112.1:0-5383 GCA_036269355.1 Candidatus Cybelea sp.
TACCAGACCCTGCGGCTGGTGTACTTTCATCCCGATAACCTGACCCTGCGTCGAGCCGGGCGCGAATTTTTCGATGCTGCCCAATCCACCCCGCTTCGCTCCGCCCCGGTACGCTACATAGAGATTTCCCTGCTGGTCGAAGTCCATGCCGTCGGCTTCCGTCCCAGGCGTCTTCAGGACCTCATGAGCATCAGCGCTTCCCGGCAAGAACTCGACGACCGTTCCGCCGTTGCTGCCGTTGCCGTTTCCCGCAAAGACGTCGCCGAATTGATCGGCGATCACGTAGAGCGGCCGATAGAGGTCCTTGGTATACGTCGCGGATGGAGTCACAGAACCCGGAGCGTAGACGGTCACCTTGCCGCTCGAGTCTGCCACGTAGAGATTGCCGTTCTTGTCGACCCATAATCCCCATGGCTCGGAGATACCACTTGTAATTTGTCCGATGGGAGCCTGATTTGTGCCGACTTCGGGATAGATCAAAACGTCGTCGTTGTTTTCTTGCGCCACGTACGCCACCGGGCCGCTCGTGCCGCTACGGAGCGAGGGCGAAAGCCATCCGGCGCTGATCGGTCCCTTGCGTGGGGTCGGGGCCGGGCTGCCGTCGACGATGGGAACGGATGTCGAAGCATCGGCTCCGCCGCTGCTCGGAAGCGCGGGATTTTGCGAGGCTTGGTTGGCCGCCGAGCATCCGGCGACGAGCGCTGCTGCCGCCCCAAACCACAGTGTGCGAATAAAAGGACGCATGATGAATTGCTCCTTATCTTAAAAGACGGCAGTCGTTACGCGCAAGGTATCGAGCCGCTTCTCTGCCGGGTCCGGGAGCACTTGCACCGTCCATACCGTGCCCGCGGAGCGATCCGGAAAGCCCGCGATCCAACCCGAGCGCACGCAGACATAGTGCAATCGCTTTCCCTCGACGATTTCCGTAGCGCCCGTAATGAGCGCGCATTTGTCGCCGTTTTCCAGTCTAACCGCCCATGGCTCTCCTTTATGCTGCAGCCAACGAACCATCGCGCTGCGCTCGGTGCCCAAGGGTTTACTGGTGCGCATGAAGACCAGGCTTCGCGAAAACGGCGTCTGCGCGCAGGCGACTTGGTCGCCGTGCTCGGGTCTAACGAAACAAGGATCGTAGATGTCGTTTCCGGCCGTACACCGCCAGGCGTCGGGGCGATGCGTCGCGATGGAGTGCGTCCAGCAGAATCCCCGCTGCCTCGACGTAATTCCGTACCCGTGCTGCAGCCCCGTCGACGTCCAAGGCATAAAGACGAGAAATTGCGTCTGCCTTGCAGCATCAACGCAAATCGCCGACGAGAACAGGAGCGCAGCCGTGCCAAAAGCCGCGCGGAGTCGAACCGGGATCTTCAATCGAGCTCGCATGGGGACCAACGGTCGACCGCTTCTAGTACGAGAGACCGGCTCCTCGCCGACCCCTTGCGCTGCGGCTATCGCTCGTAGAGCCAGCGCATGAGACCCGCCCGGACGACACCTCGCTCCAGCTCGTGGACGCGTTCCATCAGAGAATCTTCTTCTTCGCCCGGCTCGACGCGCAGCGGCGCTCGCGTCATCACCGGGCCGCGATCGGTCTCTGCGGTGACACGATGGAGTGTCGCCCCGACCCAGGAACTCGACGCCGCCAGGGCGTCGCGTACCGCGTGCGGCCCGCGAAATGCCGGCATCCGACAGCCATCGGGCATCACCACCGAGTCGCGCTGCGGGTCGAGCGGAAGAAACGCCGGATGCAGGTTGAGCATCTCGGGAAAGGCGCGCACGAACGCGGCGTCGAGCAGGTGCATCCACCCGAGCATCAACACCAGATCGGGCCTATCGGCCCGTGCCGAGTCGAGCAGCCGTGCGTCGTACTCGTTACGTGGTTCCACCGCGCGATTCCAGGGGACGACGTGCGCCGGAATGCCGGCATCGCGTGCGCGTTCGACCGCGAAGGCACGCGCGCTGTTGCTAACGAGCGCGACGACCTCGACCGGCAGCTCCGCAGCGCGCACGGAATCGAGCACGGCTTGAAAGTTGCTGCCGTTTCCCGAGGCCATGATCGAGACGCGCCGTCTCCGGCGGTAGAGCGTGGGTCGCTCGAAGCGATCGGCGATGCGGGCCCCTGCAGTATCGGCATAATACCGGATCAACGCTTCGCCCGTCACTGCGGGAATCAACGCGCGCGCGAAGCCGCGGCCACGCAGCGCGTTGAGAGCAGCGCGTAACAAACGCGTACCCAGCCCTCGACCGCGCTCCGCCGGCGCGACGCCGAACGGTCCGAAGATACCCGTGCCCGGCTCGCGCGACGATCCGTCGAGCCACGCAAAACGCAACCCCTTCGGGTCGATCGTCGCGAATCCAACCGGTTCTTCGCCGCGCCGCGCAACGAGTGCAACGCCCGCCGCCGTCTCCGAGCTCCAGAAGCCCCCGAACGTCGCGTCGATCCACGCGAGCGTCCGTTCGTCGGGCTTCGCGGGTCCGGCGATTTCGATCCCGGGAAGCGAATCGGTTGGGAAATGGCGATCGAGATCGACGACGAGGTTGAACAGCTCGGACACGCAGCTAGTCGTAGAGCGGGCGAAGCACTGCGGCACACGCTTCCAAGAAGCTGACGTCCTCGTCGGAGAATGCGCCGACGCGATCGCTCTCGACGTCGAGCGTGCCGATAACGATGCCGCTCTCAGCACCCAACACGGGGACGATAATTTTAGATCCGCTTGTGACGGTGTCGCGAGTTCGCACCGCCTCGCCGCTCAAACCCTCGGTCAGTGGGAAGCGCGACCGAGCGGGCGGCGCACCGGTATGCGCCAGCAACGAGATCTCGTCGTCGCCGACGTCGTAAATGCCGACCCACCGGTAATCGCGCGCAGCGCGAAGTATTTCTGCGCTCGTGCGCGCGCGCTCGGCGCGAGGTGACTCGCTATCGGCCGCCTCGGCAATGCGTCGCACGATCTCGTTCATCGGTCATCGCGGGCCGGGTGGACGATCACCTGCGGTTCGTCTCCAACTCTCGACTCGACCCATCCCACAACCTTCGCGCCGGGAACCGCGGCGAGCGCGGCCGGGGCATCCGTAACGGGAATTACGAGCGTGTACCCGACGCCCATGTTGAGCACGCGATAGCGTTCCTCGAGCCCGAGGTCTCCGCGGCGAACGAGCTCGTGCAGAATCGGCGGTACGCTCCAGCGCTGTTGCTCGAACACGGCCTTACAGTCGTTCGGCAGAGTGCGCGGCACGTTCTCGAGCAAACCGCCGCCGGTAATATGTGCCATCGTCTTGACGGTTGCCACCCTCTCAATCGCGCGAACTTCTCGATAATACGAGGGATGTTCGGCCAGCAGCGCATCGGCATAGGTTCCGCCGCCGAACGCCTGCAGCCATTCAACTTGCGGAATGAGCGCGCGCGCGAGCGAGTAGCCGTTGGTATGCAGGCCGACCGACGGAAGCCCCACGATTGCGTCGCCCGCTTCGACGCTCTGCACGTTCGGAATCGCATCGACCGAAACGATGCCGACGATCGTTCCCGCCAAATCGAAGTGATCGCTCGCGTATAGACCGGGCATCTCCGCGGTCTCTCCGCCGAGAAGCGCGCAGTCGTGCGCGCGGCACGCCTGCGCGCAGCCGGCGACGATTTCGGCGGCGATAGCCGGATCGAGTTTGCCGACCGCAAGGTAATCTAAAAAGAAGAGCGGCGACGCATTGCAGACGAGGATGTCGTTCACGCAGTGATTGACGAGGTCGCGGCCGGCCCCGCCATATCGCTTCAACTCCGCCGCAATGAGGATCTTCGTACCGACGCCGTCGGTCGAGGCGACCAACGCCCGGCTCTCGTCTCCCGGCAGGCGAAAGAGACCGGCGAAACCGCCAATCGCTTCGAGCTGTTCGGGGTGGCGCCACTGTGCGAGCAGGGTACGATAGCGCGCGACCGCATCGTTGCCTGCGGCTACGTCGACTCCGGCGTCGGCATAGCGATCGGAAACGGCCGCTTTTTGCCCCGAACGAGGATTCTCCCAGCTTTCCGCCATAGGCTGGCAGTACTTCACCGTCCGAAAGGTCCACCATGCAAGTTCACGTCACCGCTGACGCCGCTAGTGACGTCAGCGCCGGCGCCCTCGTCGTTCCATTCTTCTCCGACAGCCCGCTCGAGGGCGTTATTAAGGATATCGACGCGGCGAACGGCGGCCTCGTCACCGAAGCGCTAGCATCGGGCGAAATCCGCGGAAAGCTGGGCGAACTCGTCCTAGGATACGCGAAGGACCGGCCCTACCGGCGCGTGCTCGCGATCTCGCTCGGCGATCGCGCGAAGTTCGAGCCGTATCTGCTGGCCCGGTATGCCGGGAGCGCCGTCCGCTATCTCGGCAGGCGCAACGTTGAGAAGATCGCAATAGCGCTGCCGCCGCAGGCCCAAGGACGCGAAGCAAACTGTGCGTCGTTCGTCGCGGAAGGCGCGATCACCGGAACGTTCGACACGACGCTCTATCAAGAGAAGCCCGATCGCCGCCTAGCGACGAACGACGTCGCAATACTTAGCGCTGGGTTCGATGCGGGTGAAATCGAGCACGGCATCGCGCGCGGCACCGCGTTGGGCGATGCGGTGAACTTGGCGCGCCGCCTGGCGGTGACGCCCGCAAACGACATGACGCCTTCGCATATGGCCGAAGAGGCCGGCAAAGTGGCGAAGGCAACGGGGCTCGAAATCGAGGTCTTCGACGAAGCGCGCGCACGCAGCGAGGGCATGGGATCCTTTCTCTCGGTCGCAGCCGGCAGCGTTCAGCCGCCGAAGTTCATCGTGCTGCGCTATAACGGCGACCCGTCGAGCAAAGAGCTCCTCGCGCTCGTCGGCAAAGGCATTACCTTCGACACCGGCGGCATCTCGATCAAGCCCGCGGAAAAAATGGAGGACATGAAGTACGACATGTCCGGCGGCGCAGGCGTGATTGCCGCGATGAGCGCGATCGGCAGACTGAAACCGAAACTCAACGTGGTCGGCATCGTTCCCGCAACCGAGAACATGCCCGGCGGCAAAGCGACGAAGCCAGGCGACATCGTGAAGGCAATGAACGGCAAGACGATCGAGGTGATCAATACGGATGCCGAGGGACGCCTCATTCTCGCCGACGCGCTTTGCTACGCCAATAAGCTTGGCGCAACGAAGATCGTCGACGCCGCCACGCTCACCGGCGCCTGTGTAATCGCGCTCGGCCACGCCTCGTCGGCGGCAATTACGAATAACGACGCGTTCGGAACGCAGTTCCTCGCCGCGGCGAAGCCGACCGGCGAGCGTTACTGGCAGATGCCGTACTACGAAGATTACACCACGCAAATGAAGAGCGACATCGCGGACCTCAAGAACACCGGCGGTCGCGCGGCGTGGACCTTGACGGCCGCCGCATTT
>DATASC010000113.1:0-6000 GCA_036269355.1 Candidatus Cybelea sp.
ACGGTGAACTATAGCTGGAACTGCGGCACCGAGGGCGACACGCTCGATCCGGCGGTCTTGGCCTTGCGCGCCAAGCAACAGCGCAACTTTCTTGCGACGCTGCTGCTCTCGCAAGGCACGCCAATGCTGCTGGCCGGCGACGAGCTGCAGCGAACGCAGCGCGGAAACAACAACGCCTACTGTCAGGATAACGAGATCAGTTGGCTGGACTGGTCGGCCTTCAGCCCCGCGTTAGCGTTTGATTTCGCACGCGCAGCCCACTTCGACAGCCACGATGCCACGGGCAGCGACCTCATCGAGTTCGTCCGCAAACTCATCGCACTGCGCCGGAGCCACCCGGTCTTTCGGCGTCCGCGCTTCTTCCGGGGGGTCGAAGCGGAGCCGTCGCCGCTCAAAGATATCACTTGGTACGCGCCGGACGGTCGCGAGATGAACCACGGCGACTGGCAGAACGGCGAGCTGCGATGTTTCGGCGCGCTGCTCGGAGGCGACGTAGGCGACCATTTTATCAGTCTCCAGGGCTATCCCGAGCTCGACGAGAGCTTTATGATGATCCTGAACGGACATCCCATTTCGGTCGAGTTCGTGCTTCCGCTGGCAACGAGCGTGCGGCGATGGACGCATCTGCTTGACACCGCGCGCGCCGGCGCCACGCCGATGCTGCCCGTCGCGCCCGGGTCGCGGCTGACGATCGCGGACCGATCCTTCTCGCTCTTTGCCGGGCAGCTCTCGGAGTGATAGAGCCGTACTATTACGACTACTGGGGCAAACGAGTCGAAACGCCGGAATCCACGCGGCGAGCGCTGCTCGCGGCGATGGGATACGAGAACGGCCGTGCTGACGACGCGCACGCACGGCACGACTCGCCGGTTGAAGTCGTTCGGTTCGGTGACGCTCCGCCGCCGGCCCGCGACGCCGCGTGGGAGGTCGAACTCGAAGGCGGCGCTCCGTTTCACGGTAGGCTCGAACAACTTCCGCTCGGCTATCATCGGCTAACGACACGGCGCGGCCGGCGCGAAGCACGGTGCGCGCTCATCGTCGTGCCCGCAGCGTGTTATGTTCCGCGCGCGATGCGAAGCGGACGAGTTTGGGCGCTGGCTACGCAGCTCTACGCTCTCCGTTCCAAGAGAAACTGGGGAATCGGCGATTTCACCGACCTCGTCAATTTCGCGGAGTTAGCCGGGCGCGCCGGAGCCGGCGCGGTCGCGCTCAATCCGCTGCACGAGCTGCATCCCAGCAATCCACGATCGGCGAGTCCGTACAGCCCGTCGAGCCGCTTCTTTCTCAACGTGCTCGCGATCGACGTCGGCGAGGTTGCCGAGATCGAGGACTCACCGGAAGTTCGGGCAGTCACCTCGAGCCGCGCGTTTACGTCCGATCTCCGTGCGTTGCGCGCGGCACCGCTGGTCGATTACGCGCAGGTCGCCAGAGTGAAGCTCGGCATCCTCGAGCGGGCCTATACCGTATTTCGCGCCAAGCCTTCCGGCGATCTGCGGCGCCGCGCCTTTCGCCAATTCGTGCGCGACCGAGGGATCGCGCTCGAGCGGTTGGCAGTGTACGAGACGCTTGCCGAGTTCTTTCGCGAGCGCGATTCGCACTGCTACGGATGGCGCGACTGGCCGAGCGCATATGGCTCTCCGTCGTCGCCCGCGGTCGCGAGCTTCGCGCAGGAACGCCGGGAGCGCGTCGGCTTCTACTGCTACCTGCAGTTTCTCGCGCACCGGCAGCTCGCGGCAGCGGCCCGAGCCTCGCGGCGGCAAGGAGTGGCATTATACTGCGATCTGTCGGTCGGCGTCGAGCGTAACGGCGCCGACGCGTGGTCGGATCAAGAGACCATTCTCACCGACGCGTCGCTGGGGGCACCACCCGATCCGCTGAATGCTCGGGGGCAGAACTGGGGCCTCGCGCCGCTCTCTCCGCGGACGCTGCGAGAGCGCGCGTACGAGCCGTTCGTCTCGCTGCTGCGCGCGAATATGCGCTATGCCGGCATTCTGCGGATCGACCACGTGATGGCGCTGCGGCGCGCCTTTTGGATTCCTCGCGACGCGACGGCCGCGGAAGGCGCGTACGTGCGATACCCTTTCGACGAGATGCTCGGCATCGTCGCACTCGAGAGCTTGCGGAACCGCTGCGCGGTCGTCGGCGAAGACTTAGGCACGCTGCCCGAAGGCTTTCGCGAACGCATGAGCGCGGCGCGCGCGCTGTCGTCGCGGATCTTCTACTTCGAGCGCGATGCTCGCGGCACGTTTTTGCCGCCGGCCGCATATCCGCGACTCGCGGCGGCGAGTATCGGAACTCACGACCTTCCGACGCTGGCCGGATGGTGGACCGGCGACCGCAGCGAGAACGAAGACCGCATCGCCGATCGATTGCGACTCGTCGACGCGTTGGAGGCAGCCGATGCGATCGACGCAGCGGGAGCCGCCCGTTTGCGCGACGACGCGCTGCGCGGCGGGACGCTCGCCGCCGCGGCCGAGCTCGTTACCGCGGTTCATCGATTCTTGGCAGCGACGCCGTCGATGCTCGCCGTCGTCGCCATCGAGGACGTACTGCGAGAAACTGGCGCGGTTAACGTGCCAGGAACGTTCGACGAGCACCCGAACTGGCAGCGTAAGCGCTCGCTTTTGCTCGAAGACATCGAGGACGACGGACGTCTTTTGCAAACCGGCAAGTTATTCGTGACGAAATGAAAGCCGTGGTCATGGCCGGCGGCGAGGGTTCGCGCCTTCGACCACTGACGTCGAGCCGCCCCAAGCCGCTGGTTCCCGTTGCGAACAAGCCGGTGATGCATCACATCGTGGACTTGCTGCGCCGGCATGGCATCGGCAGCGTTGTGGCGACGCTCCACTACCTCGCCGACGAGATCGAGAATTACTTCGGCGATGGGTCGCAGCTAGGCGTTTCGATGGAATACGTCGTCGAGGACACGCCGATGGGTACGGCCGGCGCGGTGAAGCTTGCGGAATCCCTCTTGGCCGGCGAAAGGTTCGTCGTCGTCTCGGGCGATGCGCTGACCGATATCGACTTAACCGAACTGATCGCCGCGCACGAGCGCCACGGCGCCGTGGCGACGATCGCCCTGCAGCGCGTCGCAAATCCGCTCGAGTTCGGCGTCGTCGTGACCGAAGGTGATGGCCGCATCACACGCTTTTTGGAAAAGCCGTCGTGGGGCGAGATTTTCTCCGACACGATCAACACCGGAATCTACGTGCTCGAGCCGGAGATCTTCGAATACATGGAGGCCGGCAAAAACTACGATTTCTCCAAAGATATCTTCGCGTTCTTGCTGCGCGACGGACGTAAGCTCTGCGGCCACGTGATCGGCGGATACTGGAGCGACATCGGCAACCTGCAGCAATATATGCAGGCTAACTACGATGCACTCCGCGGCGCGGTGCGCTTGGAGATCCCGGGCACCGAAATTCGGCCTGGCGTTTGGGCCGGCGAGAACGCGCAGATCTCACCCGACGCGCATATCCACGGCCCGGTCTGCATCGGGCGCAACGTGACCGTCGAGCGCGGAGCGGTCGTGGAAGAGCTTAGCGCGATCGGCGCGTCGTCGATCGTCGCTGCCGGCGCGCGGCTGCACCGTACGATCGCGTGGGAGGACGTGTACGTCGGCGAAGGCTCATCGCTCGCCGGCTGCACCCTCGCCGATCGCACGATCGTTAAGGACCGAGTGACGATCATGGAGGGCGCGGTGGTCGGGCGCGGCAGCACGCTGGGTAGCGGATCGACCGTGCCCGCGAACATCAAACTCTGGCCCGACAAGTCGGTAGCGTCGGGGTCGATCGTCTCGATGTCGTTGATTTACGGCATCAAGTGGCCTGGCTCGCTCTTCGGCGCCGACGGCGTGAGCGGGCTCGCGAACATCGAGATCACGCCGGAGTTCGCGCTCAAGCTCGGTCAAGCTCTCGGCTCCGTGCTCGGCCCGGGACAGAACGTGATGACGAGCCGCGACGCGCATCCTGGATCGCGACTGACGAATCGCTGCGTGATTTCGGGACTGCTCTCGGTGGGAGTTAACGTGCACGACCTGCGCGAAACGCCGATGCCGGTCTCGCGCTACGCGGTGCGCATGTCGGGCGACGCCGCGGTGCATACGGGAATATCACCGTACTACTCGGACCAGTTCTTGCTGGAGTTCTTCGACTCGCATGGGGTGAACGTCGATAAGAACACCGAGCGGAAGATCGAGAACATCTTCTTCCGCGAGGACTTCCGCCGAACGCCGATGGAGGCGGTCGGAAAGCTCGACTTCCCCGAACGGGTGGTCGAAGCGTACAGTAGCGGGTTCTTGCAGGCGCTGGCGCCGCAGGCAATTTCAGATGCGAACATGCGGGTGGTGATCGACTATGCCTTCGGGAACGCATCGCTGATTCTGCCGCGGATCTTGAGCAATCTCGGGATCGAGATGATCGCGCTGAATGCGTTTTTCGACAACGCGAAGGTGTTGACGTTTGCGGCCAATCGGCGGAAGCATCTGGAGCAGCTTGCGAACGTGACGACGTCGCTTGGGGCGGCGCTGGGGATTCTCCTCGACCAACGGGGCGAGTCGCTGGCGTTGGTGGACGATCGCGGGCGGATTGTTGAGGGCAGTCGCTTGTTGGCGCTGCTGACCGCGCTGGTCGCCAACGTGGTGCCGGGAGCGAAGATTGCAGTACCGGTGATGGCGCCGAGCGCGATCGAGACCGTGGCGGAGCGACACGGCGCCACGGTGGTGCGTACGCGTACCGATCGCCGCTCACTGATGGCGCTCGCGGCGCAGGCGGGGTCGTCTCTGGCGTTCGCCGGCGGCGCGAACTACGAGCTGATCTTTCCGGAGTTTGCGCCGGTCTTCGACTCCCTTTACGGCGCGGCGAAAGTCATGGAGCTCATCGCAACGCAGGGCCGGCCGTTAAGCGAGATCGTCGACGAGCTGCCGGCGTCGCACCTCGCGTCACGCCGCGATCCGTGCCCGTGGGAACGCAAGGGGCAGATCATGCGCCAGCTCTTGGATGAGACCGATGGCCAGACCGTCGAGCTTACCGACGGCATCCGCGTTGCGCGGGAAGGCGGCTGGGTGCTCATCATTCCCGACGCGACTGATCCGCTACTCAACGTTTGGGCTGAGGGGCGCACCGAAGAGGAAGCCAACCGGTACGCAGATGAGGTAGCGAGTAGGATTGACGAGTTGGCGCGGGGATAGCGCACCGGGCTTGAAACCTGACAGGCTCATTTCGCTCGGCATGGGAGGCGCGCGTTGTAGTTATCGCAAGTTAGAAGCCTCTCGGGTATGTAGCTCCGAAACTATGGCCCTTTTTCGCAATTCAAAACATTCACGTTTAGTGCCCAGACGCAGTTGACTCGCTTCCGGCGCTACCCCCCGAGGGCGTGCTGCTTGCCGGAGTGCCTCCGATTGAAATGGTGAAAGCGAGACGAGCGGTGGATTGAGTACCACTTGGAATTGCGTAGCCGGCAGGCGCAGGCTGATTCAGCAGTGCTCCCGGGATCGTCGTCACGGTACCAAACTCTTCGGTAACGTTTAGGAACAGCCGTCGAGCGAAGGTAACGCTCAATCCAGCGAACCCGGCAAAGTTACTTGAAGCGCCCAAGCCGGCTGTAGCGCACAGTGCTTGCTGGCCCCCCAGCGAGATTGGGCAGTAGTGAGTCAACGCTACGCCTACGAGCTGCGACGGCCTAACAGTTTCACCGACATAGTAATGAGCGATTGGCGTCGGTGACCCGCTTGGCGACGGCATTTCCGATAGTGTCGAGTTTAGCACCGGCGTCACTAAGGGGATACGAGAAATCCCGCCACCGCCGCTCAGACTTAATGCGCCAGGACACTGAACCGTGCCCACGGCCTGAGAGAGATTCGCCGCAACGGGGGTAAGGGGCGCCACGGTAAATCGGCTAACTGCAACCACTGTTAGCGCATTATTTTGGGTATCGATACCCCATTGATTACACTTTACATAGTACGCAGCACTGTCAGCAGTATAGTCGAGGTCCCGAAAT
>DATASC010000114.1:0-34049 GCA_036269355.1 Candidatus Cybelea sp.
CCCCTTCTCGAGGTGGCGAATCGCTCGCCGGCGGATATACGGTTCGGCAATCTGATGCATCGCGATCGCCGTTTGGACGCGCGAGGCAACGCCCATGCGCTCGAGCGCATCTTGCAACGCCAGGGCGTTGATCACCGTTGCAAGCATGCCCATGTAGTCGGCGGTAGCGCGATCCATTCCGGCCTCTTCGTGGACCTTGCCCCGCCAAATGTTTCCGCCGCCCACGACGATCGCGACCGAGATCCCGGCGCGGCTGACCTCCGCGATCTCTTCGGCCATCGTTCGCGTCGTGTTGACGTCGACGCCCGTGCTGCCGCTGCTAAAGGCTTCCCCGAGATCTTCAGTAGGACGCGAGCGTATCTCGCGTTTCCTAGCTCACTCACCAAGGGCGTATCGCGCGAAGCGACGGACGCGGATCTTCTCGCCGAGCGCGCCGACGGTGCGGAATATCAGCTCGCCGACGCTGATCGTGTCGTCCTTAACGAACGCCTGATCGAGAAGGCAATGCTCTTCGAACCATTTCGCGAGCTTACCCTCGACGATACGATCGCTTACCTCCGCAGACTTGCCGGCGGGGACCGACGCACGAAACTCGCCGCGCAGCCTCTCCACTTCGTCTGCCGGAACGCTTTCGCGATCGAGGAACTGCGGCGACATCGCTGCGATATGCATCGCGATGTTGCGCGAGAGCTCGCCGAACTTGGGATTGCGCGCGACGAAATCGGTCTCGCTGTTCACCTCGACCAGTACGCCGATTTTTCCGCCCGCGTGAATGTAGCTCGTGACCAGACCTTCGTCGGCCGTTCGCTCCGACTTCTTCGCCGCCTGAGCGGCGCCGCGTTCCAACAGCAACGCCTTTGCCCGCTCTACGTCGCCCCCGGAATCGAGCAGCGCCTTGCGGCAATCCATCATCGGCGCGCTCGTCTCTTCGCGGAGCGCCTTAATCTCCTCGGGCTTAGGTTGATACGAAATCAAGGTGCGGCCTCCGCCATGGCGGCCGGCGTTTCGCTGCCGAATTCGCGCGCCCCGGATTCGTAAGCATCTTGATCGTACGCGCTCTCGCTCTCCGTCTTCCCTTCGATGATTGCGTCAGCGATTTTACCAACCATGAGCTTAACGGCTCGGATTGCATCGTCGTTTCCGGGAATCGGATAGTCGATTTCGTCGGGGTCGCAGTTCGTATCGATAACGGCGATGATCGGAATCTTCAGTTTGCGCGCTTCCAGCACCGCGATCCGCTCCTTTTTGGGATCGACGATGAACATCGCGTCCGGCAGGCGATGCATGTCTTTGATTCCGCCGAGAAAGCGTTCGAGTCGATTCATCTCGTCCTGCAATCTCGCGACCTCTTTCTTGGGCAGGCGGTCGAAGTCGCCTTGCATCTTCATGTTCTCGAGCTCGCGCAAGCGCGCGATCCGCTTCTGAATCGTCGCGAAGTTCGTCAACGTGCCGCCCAGCCAGCGCTGGTTCACGAAATAAGTACCGGCTCGCTCGGCCTCCTCGCGCACGACGTCCTGCGCCTGCTTCTTAGTGCCTACGAAGAGAATGATCCGGCCTTCCCGTGCCAGCTTCTTGACGACCTCATAGGTCTCACGCAGCTTCGCCACGGTGAGCGCGAGGTCGATGATGTAGATTCCGTTGCGCTCCTGAAAGATGAAAGGCTTCATCTTTGGGTTCCAGCGGCGCGTCTGATGGCCGAAATGGACGCCCGCCTCCAGGAGCTCCCTCATGGTGATGACGCTCATACAGTAACCTTTCTGGCTCCCGGCCACCGCCCATCCTGGCATCGCGGCCGCGTCGTGGAGCCATCGCCACCCCGCCTCCGTGCCGGGTGAAGTAAAGACAGCCGCGCGATTATAGCACGCGCGGCACAGACCTCCAAACGTGGAGCCACAGCAAGCAGACGGCCGCCGTGAGATGATCGCGGCAGCCGTCGTTACGGCCGGTTAGGGGCGAGCCTCGTAAACGATGTTGAACGGCGTCTCCGCAGCGCGCCGGAAGTCGGAGAAGCCGGCTTCCGCTGCGACCTGTCGCATTCGCGCCTCGCCCGCCTGTGCCCCAAGGGCGACGCCGGCCCCTTGCTGCAATGCCGACGGCGTGCAGAGCATCGTGGACGCGGCGTAAAAGATCCGCCCCACGGGGGTGAGGTTCTCCTCCAGCGTGTCGGCGGCATAAGGCTCCACGATCATAAGCGTTCCGTTGCTCTTGAGGGCTTCGCGAATTCGCCTTAGCGCTCCAACCGGATCGCCCATGTCGTGAACGCAGTCGAAACAGCAGATCAAATCGAATCCGCTTGGCGGCATCGCGCTCGCCGAGGCAACCTCGAACGTTACTCGATCCTCTACGCCCGCTTCTCGCGCGGCCTCGCGGGCGGCGGCAATCGATGCGTCGTGATAGTCGTAGCCGACAAACGCCGACATCGGAAAGGCTTTGGCCATCAGTATCGTCGAGCTGCCGTAGCCGCAGCCCACGTCGGCGACGGAGGCTCCCGTGCGAAGTTTCGCTTCGACGTCTCGCAATGCGGGAAGCCAGTCTCCGACGAGATGCACCGCGTAGCCGTTGCGAAAGATTCGATCGGTCGTCGCGTACAACCGTGGGTCGTGCTCGTGCCAGCCAACCCCGCGTCCCGTCTTGAAAGCTTCCGTGATCTTCGGTTCGTCGGCGAAAAGCGGCGCGGCCATGCCGAACAAGCCGCACATATTCATCTCGCTGCGGTCGTCCGCGAGCAACGGCTCGTGCTCGGCGGGGAGCTCGAACCGCTTCGTCGCCGGATCGTAGCAGACATAGCCGGCCGCGGCCTGGTTCGACAGCCACTCGCGAACGTAACGCTCGTGAGTCTGCGTACGCTTGGCGAGCTCCTCAGACGACTGTGGTCCGCCCGACGCGAGCGCCTTATATAAGCCCAGTTTATCTCCGGTAAGCACGGAGACCGCGGTCATCGCGGCTCCAACGTCAGCCAAGAACCGGCCAATGGCCGCCTCCAGCTTCGCCCGATCGATCGGCACGGCACTACTCGTCAAGGTATCGTCCTCCGTTGAAGAAAAGCTCCTTAGCACCATAGCAACGCGCGGCAGGCCCTGCATCGGGAGGTGTACGGAGGAACGGTAGAGCGACTTCGGAGTCCGCTCGTCGGCAGAGAATCCGAACTCGACGAACTCCAGCGCGCCTTCGAGCGCGCGTTGCGCGGTGGGGGCGGCATCGCCTTGCTTTGGGGAGAGGCTGGGGTCGGAAAGACGCGGCTCGTTGAGGAGTTCGGCGCGACGGCGCTCGCCGCCGGGGCTCGCATGGCGGTCGCAAGCTGTTTCGAGTCTCTCTGTCCGCCGTTCGCACCGATTCGCGAGGTTTTCGCCGGACTCGCGTTGCCCGACCCTTTTAGCTTCGAGTCGTTCGCATCGGCAGCACAGCCCAGCCAGAGCGCCCGGTACCGCGCGTTCTCCGAGGCTGCCGACGCGCTAAGGAACCCGGAGATGCCGCTGCTGGTCGTGCTGGACGATCTCCAGTGGGCCGACTTCGCGACGCTGGAGTTTCTCGGATTTCTGATTCCGCGGCTCGCGAAAATGCGGACGATCGTGCTCGCGACCGTGCGATCAGACCATCTCGAGCGCGATCACGCGCGCTTCGACCTCTTAGAAGATTTGAAGCGTCGCGGAGCTAGCATCGTTCGCGTCGAACCGCTCGACACGAACGCAATTCGCACGATCGTCGTACAGCGGTGGCCGCAGGAGCGGGCCGTTAACGAGCGCGCCGTCGCGCGCATCTGCGCGCTGGCTGAGGGCAAACCGTATTTCGCGGAGGAGCTCGTCGACGCTTCCCTCGCGGAACCTTACGAGAAGGGCTCGGCGTTCGCACCGTTGAGCATTCGTGCCGGAGTGCTCGCGCGGTTCGATCGCCTCGCTCCCGAGGCGCAAAAGATTTTGCTCTACGCTTCGGTAATCGGACGAAACTTCGATGCGGCGCTGCTGGAAGCTTTGAGCGGATCGACGAACGACGCGGTGTGCGGCGCATTGGCGGACGCACGCGCGATGCAGTTGGTGCGCGACGCGCGTGACCGCATCGGTGGCTTTACTTTCCGCCACGCGATCACTCGCGAGATACTCCATCACGAGCTGCTTGCGGTCCAAGCACGTGCGATCCATGGCGACGTCGCCGAAAGGCTCGCAGGTAATCCCGACGCCGACCCCTTCGATCTTGCCTATCATTGGCGCGCGGCCGGCGAAGACGCGCGCGCCAGCGCCGCCTACGAGCGCGCCGGCGACGCCGCCCTCTATCGCGGCGCCCACCACGATGCGGAGATTGCTTATCGCGGTGCGGTCGAGTCGCGAAGCGCGGACGACCGTTCCTACGCGAGCCTCTGTGAGAAGTTTTCGCGCGCGCTCTCCGCAAACGCTCAAATCGAGGAGGCGTGTGAGTATGCCGAGCGCGCCGTGAACGCTTACGAAGCAGTCGCAGAGCGCGAACGCGCTGCTTCGCTTGCGATCAAGCTCGCGCGCCGCACCTACGAGATCGGAAAGCCGGCACTGGCCGAAGAAATCGCGCTGCGTGCTTTAACGCTGAGCGGTGAGCGCGGCCCCGTTGCTTTCGGCGCTTACGTCACGCTCGCACATTTCGACTCCCTGCAGGGGCGCAACCAGACGGCGACGGCGTACCTGGCGCTGGCGGACGCGCTGCCCGGCGAACGCGCAACGCTCGATCGGCGTAACGGGAACATGGTTCGCGCAATCGTCGCGGCGACGTCCGGTCGTCTAACGGAAGCGTTCGAGCACTACGAAGGCGCCGTGGCGATGGCGCGAGAGCAAAGCGACCGCGAGCAGCTGGCGTGGACGCTGAATAATTACGGCAGCCGAGCGATGGCGACCGGCTGGATGGATCGAGCGCGCGCGGCGCACGAGGAGGCGGCGCTTTGTCTGGCCGGCGACGAATTCGCGAAGGTCCGCGCCTCGACGGTGCAAGGACTTGCGTTTTCGGAACTGCTGACGGGTAATCTAGACGCGGCGTTCGCGTGGCAGCGCGAAGACGCACAACTGCCGCCCGGCATTGCCATGACCCGCAGCGCGCGTATCGCCCTTGACGTGCGGCTCGCCTACTACCGCGACGAAAACGAACGCGCAATCGCGCTGCTCTCCAGCGAGGCGCTCGACGATGCGTTCGAGTCTGGTGAAGCGCAGCGCATCGGCCTGCTCGCAGGCTGTGCCGCGGCTTGTTACGACGCCGCCGGGCGGCGCGGGGACGCGGACGCGTTACGCTCGCGCGCGCTGACCACGCTTCGCAGCGTCGACTTCTCCTTCTGGCTGCTCGACCAGCTCGCCGGCGCCGAGCTCGCCGCGGAACGCGATCGTGCGCGAGCTCTGCTCGCGCGGGCGGCTGACGATCGCGGCAATCGTGCCGCCTGCGCGTTCTTAACGCTCTTCGACGCGCGCGTTGCCAGGCGGAGGAACGCTCCGGAAACGAAGACGCTCGCAGACGATGCCGCCGCGCGGTTCCAGGCGATCGGGTGGCCGTGGGAGCGCGCGCAGGCGCTGGAGGTCGCCGGACGTCACGCGGAGGCGCTCGACCTCTATCGCAGTCGCGGATTTCTTCGCAACACCCGCGCATTGACGCAACGACGGCGGCGAGCGCGCCATCGAGCCGGTCGCCTTGCGCTAACGCCGCGCGAGCTCGAGGTGGCATGCCTTGCCGCCGCGGGAAAGAGCAATCGCGCAATTGCGACGGAGCTCTTCATCGGCGAACGCACGGTCGAGACACACATCGCCGCCATGTTCGATCGCTTCGACCTTACCTCACGGCGCGAACTCGCCGCGCTTCTCGAAACTTCCCCTCGGCAGGTCGCGGGCGAACCGCCTGCGTAGAGCGCGCAATGCGCTGGCTCGTCACCGGTGGGCTCGGCTTCATCGGATCGCATTTCGTCCGGATCGCATTACGCGAGCGGCCGGCGCTCGAGATCGTCAACCTCGACGCGATTACGTATGCCGGAAACCCGGCCAACCTGCGCGACGTCGAAGACGATCGCCGATATCGTTTCGTCAAAGGTGATATTTGCGATGCGGCGGCGGTGCGCGAAGCACTTGGAGACGGCGCCGACGCGATCGTCAACTTCGCGGCTGAAACCCACGTCGACCGTTCGATTCTCGACTCCGAGGCATTCCTTCGGACCGACGTGCTTGGAACGCACGTCCTCCTGGAAGCTCAGCGCCGGAACAACGTTCCCCGCTACCTGCAAGTCTCTACCGATGAGGTCTACGGCAACGTGCCGACGGGCGAGTCGGCCGAGCGAGATCCGCTGCAGCCGCGCAGCCCCTATGCGGCCAGCAAAGCCGCCGGCGATCTCCTAACGCTGGCATATCACGAGACGTACGGCGCGCCCGTCTTGATCACGCGCGGCAGCAATACCTACGGACCGAATCAGTTCCCCGAGAAGATCGTGCCGCTCTTCATCACCAACTTGATCGACGACCGTACCGTCCCCGTATATGGCGACGGCCTGCAGATTCGCGATTGGCTTTACGTCGAGGACCACGCCCGCGCTATTCTTTCCGTCCTCGAGCTTGGCGCGATCGGAAACGTCTACAACGTGTCTGCTGGAATGCCGCAAACGAACATGGATCTCACGCGCCTGCTGGTTCGCGGCTGCGGCCGCGCGATGGAGACGCACGTCGAGCACGTCACCGATAGACTAGGCCACGATCGGCGCTACGCGATCGACTCCGCGAAGCTGCGCGCACTCGGCTGGCGGCCGCACATGCCGTTCGAAACCGGGATCTCGCGGACGATCGAATGGTATCGCGCGAACGAAGCCTGGTGGCGCCCCTTGAGGGAGTATGCGTGACGTTAGGGCCGCCCCGGTCGTCGCGCTGCGCAGCAGGTGCCGAAAGCGGAGCGGAGCGCCGGCCGAACCGCGAAGTGGCGAGGCATTAAAATGAAAGGCATCGTTCTGGCGGGTGGCCTGGGGACGCGGCTGCACCCGCTAACGAAGGTGACGAACAAGCATCTGCTCCCGGTTTACGACCGGCCGATGATTTATTATCCGCTCGAGACGCTGCGGCGCGCCGGGATCGGCGAAGTCATGCTGGTCACGGGCGGGCACTCGGCCGGCGACTTTCTGCGGCTGCTCGGTAACGGCGCGGACCTGGGCTTCGAAAACATTTCCTATGCATATCAAGAGGGAGAGCGCGGAATCGCCGACGCGCTGCGGCTCTGCGAGCACTTCGCGGCCGGCCATCGCACGGTCGTGATTCTCGGCGACAACATCGTGCAGGACGATATCGCTCCCTATCTTCGCCGATTCGAAGCACAAACGTCGGGAGCGCGGATTCTCTTAAAGGAAGTCGACGACGCGCAGCGATTTGGCGTGCCGGTCTTCGACGGCGATCGGATCGTTGCGATCGAGGAGAAGCCGGTACGGCCGCGCAGCCGCTTTGCAGTCACCGGCGTCTACATGTTCGACGAGCGCGTCTTCGGCTTCATTCGTACGCTGAAACCATCGCACCGTGGGGAACTCGAGATTGCCGACGTGCATAATCGTTACATCCGCGATGGCGATCTCTGCTACGACGTGCTTCAAGGCGCCTGGACCGATGCGGGTACCTTCGAAAGTCTTTTCCGCGCGAGCGAACTCGCTCGCTCAGCCTTTAGCGTGCGGCATGATGGGCAGCAACGCCAGAGCGACGACGACTAGCAGGCCGGCAAGCGCGCCGCGAAACCACCTCTCCGGCAGTTTCGTCACGAAGTACGAGCCGAGAAAGACGCCCGGGATCGAACCCATAAGCAGGGAAGTCGCGATGCCCGGGTCCACGTCGCCGATTCGCCAGTGACCGAGGAGCGACGGCACCAGCACGACGACCGCGAACGCGAGATCCGTGCCGACCAGGCGGCGCAACGCGACGACCGGCGCGACCAGCAAGAGCAAAGGCAGCGTAAGCGAGCCCGCGCCGATCGAGGTAATGCTGACGGTCACGCCAACGAAGAAGCCGATCAGCGCGAGGCGGAGCGTTGGCAGGTTGTCCGGATCGCCGGATGTGTCGCCCGCGAGTTTGCGATTGAAAATGATACCGGCAGCGGAGACTAACAGCGCTACGGCGACCGCGATTCGCAGCACTCGTTCGAGTTCGTGAATCTCGAGTGCGCGGTGCAGATCTGCGCTGACGATGACGCCGATAATCGCTCCCGGTAGACCGCCGAGCGAGAGGCGCCAGAGGACCGACCACTGCACGGTGCGCTTTTGCAGATGCGCCACCATCGCGACGACTCGGGTACCCAACGCGAAGAGGAGGTCGGACCCGATCGCCCGGTCGGTACCCACGCCGAGGAAGATGAGCAGCGGCGTGGTGATCGCGCCCGCGCCGACGCCGCTATATGCGGTGCACGTGCCCACGATAAATCCAACGAGCACGTAGCTCCAGGTGATATTCACGCGATAACTCCCGTCGACAAGCACCGGTTCACCGCAAGGCGGTGAACGTACTCGGCGCGATCCAAAGCAAAGCTAGGCACTATTCAACAAAGAACCAGGGTCAACATTCAGCAGGCGAATGGCGGCGCGGGATTGCCGCCCTAGCGAACGGTCCGCCCGGGTATATCTGCCTCCGCGACATCTTCTCCTACCGGTCCGGCCGGGGCTTGCTTGCTCCCTGAGGGCGGCGCACCGTCCCCACGCTGGATCTCCGCGAAGATCTCGAAGCGGTGGACCGGCACGTGGCGCGGCGCCTCGATTCCGAGCTTAACCTGATCGCGGTCTACGCCCACAACCAGAATGCGAATGTCGCTACCAATCATAATTGACTGGTTCGCCTTGCGGCTAAGCACGAGCATTGAAGCCCTCCCTGGCCGGCCGTAATGCGGTGAAGGCTGGTTCTTTCGGCGCTAGGGTTCGACCGCCTTCGTATGCAATCGCAACCGCCGGGAGGACCTGCCGATGGTTAAGGATATAGCGTTCTTCGCTTACTCGGTGCGCGACGTACCGCGCGCACGCAGCTTCTACGGGGACACGCTCGGACTCAAGGAAGGCGATTCGTTCGGCGATCATTGGGTCGAGTTCGACGTCGGCAGCGCGACCTTTGGAATCGGTAACGGCGAGGGACTCGGCTTCGTACCGGGCTCTTCCAACGGGGCGGCCTTCGAAGTCGAGGACATACACGCCATGCGCGAGCGTCTCAAAGCCACCGGCGTCGAGGTCGGTGAGGTGCACGAGTTCCCGGCGTGCGTCACGTGCTTTGCGAGCGACCCCGAGGGCAACCGCTTCGCGCTTCATCAGCGCCGGACGCCCGCCCCCGGAGATGCAGCATAGCCTAAGCGGACGCCGTTTCCCGCGCGGCCTCGATGAGGATTTGAGCGACCTCCGGACGCGAGAACTCCGGCGGAGGTAACTGTCCCGCTCGCAGCATCTCGCGAACCTGCGTTCCGCTGAGCGTTACGTGGTTCTCGGCATCGTGGTTGCACGTCTTCTGCGACGCCATCGACTGACAGCGCCGGCAGTAGAAGCTGTTCTCGAACTTCAGCGGCGTGATCCCGATCTCTTGCGGCGTGAACTCGTCGAAGAGCTTCTGGGCGTCGTAGGTTCCGTAGTAGCTGCCCACGCCGGCATGATCGCGGCCGACGATGAAGTGCGTGCATCCGTGGTTCTTACGCATCATTGCGTGGAAGATCGCCTCCCGCGGGCCCGCGTATCGCATCGCTGCGGGCAACGTGCTGAGCAGCACGCGATTGGCGGGATAGTAGTTCTCCAGCAACGCGCGGTAGCAGCGCATGCGCACGTCGGCGGGAATGTCGTCGCTCTTCGTTTCGCCGACGAGCGGATGGAGCAGCATTCCGTCGACGGTCTCCAGCGCGCACTTCTGAATGTATTCGTGCGCGCGATGCACGGGGTTGCGGGTTTGGAATCCGACGATCGTATTCCATCCGCGGCGCTCGAACTCGGCGCGCGTCTGCGCCGGCGAAAGGCTCTCCGGATCGGGCTCGCCGGGAAGTACCCAGACGGGTCCTCCGATCAGCACGTCCTTGCGGGCGTAGAGCGCGGAGACGCCCGGATGTTTCTCTTCTTCGGTTCGATAGACGTTGCGCGCTTCGTTGCTCTTATCGTATTCGAAGACGTCTTCGACGTCGATCGCTCCGCGCAGCCGTCCTGCGCCGTCGTACAGGAGCGCGCGGGCGCCGACGACCGGCGCCTCTTCGCGATCCACCGCCAGCACCACCGGAATGCTCCACGGCAAGCCGTTCGTCAGCCGCATGGTGGGCACGACGCTCTCGTAGTCTTTTCGCGTCATGAATCCGGTCAGCGGACTGAACGCGCCGTTGGCGATTAGCGCGAGATCGTTGAGCTCGCGTGCCGTAAGCGTCAGTTTGCGCAAGCCCTTGCTCTCATCGCGTAATTCAGCTTCGACCTGAGGCGAATCGACGGTTCGGTTGATAAGTGTGCCGCCGTGAGGAGCGATCATGACACCGCCTTCAACTCGAGCACGTGTCCGCGGCGCTCGAGCTCGGCGAGTATCTTACCAACGCTCTCCTCGACCGATTCGAGCGCGCTGTCGACGACGACGTCGGGATTATCGGGAGCTTCGTACGGATCGGAAACGCCGGTGAAGTGTTCGATCTCGCCGGCGATTGCTTTCTTGTACAAACCCTTGACGTCGCGGCGCACGAGTTCGTCCAGCGAACACCGCACGTAGACTTCAACGAAACGATCGTGCCCGATACGCTCGCGGGCCTCGGCACGCGCCTGGGCGTACGGCGAGATTGCGGCCGTGATTACCGCCGCGTCGTGCTTGACCAGCAGCGAAGCGACAAACGAGATGCGTCCGATGTTGATGTCGCGATCTTCGCGGCTAAATCCGAGTCCTTTTGACAGGTGGGTGCGGACTTCGTCGCCATCGAGCACTTCGACGTTCCGCCCGCGGGCGGAAAGCTCGGGCCCAAGCCGCTCGGCAATCGTGCTCTTACCAGCCCCGGACAGACCGGTAAGCCACACAGTGAATCCCTCGTTCAACTCGAGTTCCTTTCTGGATGTTGGATTTGCCGGGCACCCATCACTCAAAAGCGGGACTTCTAAGGCGGACGTCCCCAGACGGCGCCGTTCTTCGACCCGCGATTGTTGATTTCCGTCTACTTCCTAGCCCATTGTCGCTTAAGTTGTCTTAACCGAGAACTGCGCCGCGTGGAGGCGCGCGTAGGCGCCGCCGTGAGCCAGGAGCTCTTCGTGGGTTCCCATCTCGATGACCCGCCCGGATTCTATAAAGAGCACTTTGTGTGCGCGGCGCACCGTCGAGAGCCGGTGCGCGATGATCAACGTCGTACGTCCTGGCAGTAGGCGATCGAGCGCCTGCTCGATCATCGTCTCCGAATGCGTGTCGAGCGCGCTGGTCGCCTCGTCGAGAATCAGGATCCGCGGGTCGCGCAGGACCGCGCGTGCGATCGCGATGCGTTGGCGCTCCCCGCCTGAAAGCCGCACGCCGCGTTCGCCGACTTGGGTCGCATAGCCGTCGCGGAAATTCCGAACGTACTCGTCGACGTTTGCATCGCGGGCCGCGGCGCGCACCTCGGCGTCGGTCGCGTCGATTCTGCCATAGCGAATATTCTCTAAGACGGAGCCGCGAAAGAGTTGTACGTCTTGGGGAACGATCGCGATGGCCTCGCGCAGATCGCTTAACCGGACGCTCGCAATATCGAGACCGTCGAGCAGCACGCGCCCCTCTTGCGGCTCGTAGAAACGCGGGACGAGATTAACGATCGTCGTCTTTCCCGCGCCCGACGGACCGACCAGAGCGACGATCTCTCCGGCCTCGATCGTCGCGTTGACCTCGCGCAGCGCCGGCGGATCGCCGGCGCGGTAACGAAAGGTTACGTCCGAGTATTCGATTCGGCCGCGTACCGGCGGGAGCGCCACGGCGCAGTCGGGATCGCGCTCCTCAACGGGGAGATCGAGCAGCTCGAAGACGCGCCCCGCACCGACGAGCGCCTTGCTGATGTCCCCGAAGAACGCGGCGACGCGGTTCATCGGGTTCATTAAATTGACGAGCAAGCCCCAGTACATGAAGACGCGTCCGGTATCGAGGCGCCCAACGAGCACCTCGCGCACCGAAAGCCACATGATTCCGACGACGGCGGCCACCATGATCGTCGAAATCACGAGCGGCTGCGTCTGAATGAACTGCGTGAGCTTCATGTACGCGCCGAAGAAGTCGTCGTTCCGACTGCGGAAACGGGCGATTTCGAACTCCTCGCGGCCGAAAGACTTGACGACGCGATGGCCGCCGAGAACTTCGGAGAGATTGGCGGTGAGGTCGGCGATTCGCTGTTGCGCGCGGTGGGTGCTCGCCGAAATGAGATGCTGAAAGTTGGAAACTGCAAACGAGACAATCGGCGCGACGAGCACGAGCGAGAGCGTGAGCAGCCAATCGAGATAGATCATCGTCGCGAACGATGAGACGAACGTCGCGAGCGCGACGACGAGTTGCGGCACCGAGACGCTCACCGCGTCGATCATAATCTGCAGGTCGGTTGAAAATCGCGCGATCAGCTCCCCGGGTCGCCATTTGTCGAACTCGCCGAGCGGCAAATTCAGCAATCGGCCGAAGAGGCGCACGCGCAGGCGCGCGACGAGATTCTGCCCGCTCCACGCGGTGAGATAGGTCTGCCCGTAGATCGCGGCGTTGGCGAGCACCAGCGCGACGGAGGTCAGGCCCAGCGATAGATAGAGCGCTTGCAGATCCGGCGGCTTGCCGTGCGGCGGAACGAGTACCTGGTTGATGATGATGCGGAAGGCCAGCGGGGGAACGATGGAAAGGACGCCGGCGAGCACGCCGAGTGACATTGCGAGCGCAAGACGCGGATAGAACGGACGCGCCTCGCGCGCCAGCCGTAGGAGAATGGATCGGCGGCTTATCGCGTCAGGGGGCTGCAAAACTCCTCGGGTCTTGCCGTCGCGCAGCGGTGAAACCTCCCCGCACGCGCTCCGGTACGTGATGGTGGCAAAAGAATCGGAGGATCGCGAAAGCTACATGGACTGCTATTTTCACTCGAACGTACCGTCGGCCGCACCGTGCATCGAATGCGGAAAGCCGATCTGCGCAACCTGTCGCGACGAACGCGGCGGCTGCCCCAGTTGCCGGCTCGCCGCGAAGGTGGATGCTGCCACGGCGACCCGCCGCCAAATCGCCGGTTCGGTGCCTCCGCGCCCCGCGCCGGCAAGCGTTCGCGGCAAGGCGACGATCGCCACCGCTCCCGATCCGGTGGAATCGCGGGCTCTCGTCGCGCTCGGGTATCCGCTCTGGCCGCTTGCGTTACTGTCGTTGCTCGACCGCAAGCAGTCGCGTAACCTGCGCCGGCAAGCGTTTCAAGCGCTCGGGTTCAACGTCGGCTTCTTCGGGTTTTGGGGCCTCCTCTCGCTGCTCGCACAAGTGCCGTTCCTCGGATTCTCGGCATGGGTGCTGGTGCCGCTGCTCGCGCCGCTCTTCCTGGTTGCGAGCGTATACTACGGCATCAAAACCTGGAACGGCGACGAGGTACGCATTCCGGTCGTCACGAGCTGGATCGAGGAGCGCATGCCTAACGGGGCCGCCGACTGAACTCCCGATAGCGGCGTAGAAACGCTCGCGCGGCAACGCCGTGATCGATCGTCGCCACCGGATACGCGGCGTCGTAGAGGCCGAGGGCGAGTTGCGGCGAGCTCGACGGACGCTCGTACCACGCGTCGAGCGGCACGCCGCGCAACTCCGGTATCCAGCGGCGCACGTAGGTGCCCGCAGGATCGTAGCGACGGCGCTGCCGCTCCGGATTGTAGATGCGCGGATATTGCGCCATGTCTGCGCCCACGCCGGCGATCCACTGCCAGTTGCCCGTGGCGAGCGAGAGATCGTCTTCGATCAGCCAGCGATCCCACTCATCGCGTCCTATTCGCCAGTCGACGCCCAAGTCGAAGCACAAGAACGACGCCGCGACGGCGCGCACGTGCGGGTGCATCCAACCCGTCGCGCGCAGCTGCCGAACTCCCGCGTCTACCAACGGATAGCCCGTCATACCTTCGCGCCACGCATCGAGCGCGCGATGCGACGACTCCCAGACGAAGTCGCGCATCCTCTCCTGCAACGGTTCTTCCTGCGCTTGCGGATAGAAACACGCCAGCTGCAGAAAAAAATCCCGGTGCGCGAGCGCGCGCAAGAATAGGCGCAAGGAGAGCCGCTCTTCACTGAGCGCAAACGGATCGTCGAGCCGATCGCGAACGGCACGAGCGATCGTGCGAGCCGCGATCGTGCCGAACGAGAGGTCGGCCGAAAGATGCGACGTGCGATCGTCCGCCGGCGCCGTAGTGGCAATCGCGTACTGTGCGGCGTCTCCGCGCAGAAAGCCGTCGAAGCGGCGTCGCGCGACCGCGGGTCCGGCCTCCACCGCGTCCGAGCCGAAGCCAAATTCGCGTGGCTGCGGCAGCGGCTCGTTCTCCGCATCGAGGCGAACGAATCGCAGCAGCAGCGGATACTCGTGCGAGGTGACCGGCAGCTTCGACCACGCATCGAAGTACGGCGCAAAGGCGCGGTATCCGGAGCCTGCGGCGCTATGTGCCATAGCACTTTCCTCCGGCGGGATGACCAGAGCGTCGTGCTCGACGAGCGCCGTCCATCCGGCCTCCTCGAGTTCCGATGCCGCGCGCCGGTCGCGCTCGATTCCTGCTCGATCGTAAGAAGCGCTCCAGGCAACACCGCTAGCGCCCGTTTCCCGCGCGACGCGCGGAAGCATAACCTCGGGCTCGCCGCGCCGCACGATCAATCGGCTGCCGCGCTGTTCGAGCTCCTCGGAGAGCGCCGTCACGGCCGCGCAAAAGAACTCTCCCCGACGCGGCGAAGCCGCGATTCGTTTGCGCACCCCGTCATCGATCACGATAAGCGGGATCACCGGACCCCGCGAAGCCGCGGCCGCTAAACCGGCGTGATCGTCGAGACGCAGGTCGTTCGTGAAACGGTAGATGAATGGCCGCTCGGGCATGGCGGCCGGTTTCGGTCGCTCGAAGCGCTTCCCTCGCGCGGGTTAGTGTGCCGGCGCCTCCAGCGAATACCGCTCGCGCATCGCCGTTGCACACATGGAGCGATCGAGAATCGCGTTCCCGGAGCTCTTTACGATCGTGCAGCGCGCGGGCGTTCCGCGCGCGCTCACGCTCACCCGGACCGTCGCAGCGAGCGTCTCGGGACCAAGCGAAAGCGACTCCGCGCGCCCTTCACGTGGCGGAACGGTCTGGGTGTTGAGCACCGCGATTGCGCGCGCTTCATGCATGGAGATGCTGCGCTGCGCGGTTACCGGGGGCTGCGGCCGGTCGATCGAGCGAACGCCGACGACGACTGCAATAGCGGCCGCTAGCGCGATCGCTGCACTCCAACCGTAGCGGCGCGAACCGGGGCGTGCGAGTGCTGGACGAAGATCCGGTTGCCAACTCTCGTCGTCACGCGCGTTAGCGACCGTGGCCATGACACGCTCGATCGCGCGCTCTCCCCCGAACTCGGTCAAGCAGTGCCGGCAGACCGCCAAGTGGCTGCGGTAGCTTTCGCGGTCGCGGTCATCGGCTTCGCCGATTGCGATCGCTCCGGCAAGTCGTTCGACTGCTTCGCAATCCGTCCGAACACTCATTAATCCAAGTTCTCCTTCATGGTTGTCCTCAGCACGCGCATCGCGCGGCAGACCCGCTGGCGCACGGCGTCCGATGTCGTGCCCAGAATAGCCGCGGCCTCTGATGACGAATAACCGGCGTAACTCGTCAGCAGCAGCGCCGCCGACTGTTCCGGCGGCAGGCGCATGAGCGCCGCCTGCAAATCGAGAGAGGCCGTGCTGCGCTCGTCGACGCGCCACGCGCTGCGATCGACTTCGCGATCGAGCGGCAGCACGCGAAGAATCTTCTTCCGTCGGAGAAACGATATCGCGGCATTCGTCGCGGCGCGGTAGAGCCAGCCGGCGCTCAGCTCGCGCTGCGGATCGGCTTGCAGCATCCGGTAAGCGGACAGAAAGACGTCTTGCGTGAGGTCGAGCGCCACTTCGGCGTCGCCCACCATCCGCCGGACGTATCGCACCAGCTTCGTCTGATAACCGAGCACGAGAGACTCGACGCGGCTTGCCGCCAGCGCCGTTGGTTCGCCCGTTACTCGAACCGCGTCCATTCCTTTCCCCCTTATCCTCCCAACGCCCACGGCCCCACCGCCGTGACGGCCCGCGTTAGCCGCCGATCTCCGAGAAGGCCCGCATCCGCGATTTACTCTCGCCGAGCTGCAGGTGGTGGCGCTCGGGCTTAATCAGCATCGCCGATCGCAAGAGCCCGGCGAGGTGCTCGGTCCCGGCCCCGCCCCGGAGCGGCGAGCGCAGATCGACCGCGTGATCGCCGAAAAGGCAGAGGCGAAGGCGGCCATCCGCCGTCAGCCGCACGCGGTTGCAGCGTTCGCAGTAATCGTGCGAAAGCGGACTAATTACTCCGACGGCCCCGGCAGCTCCGGCAAAAGCGAAGTAGCGCGCCGGGCCATTTCCACCCGGTCCGATAACCGGCTTCAGCTCGCCGCCGGCGGCGATCCTCGTCAGAATCTCGTCGGACGAGACGTAAGCCTCGCGCTGCAGCTGCGCGTTATCGACGACCGGCATTACCTCGATGAAGCGAACGAAGACCGGCCGTTCGCGCGTCAGTTGCGCAAAATCGAGCAGCTCGTCGTCGTTTTTTCCGCGCATCACGACGCAGTTGACTTTGACTGGGCCCAGTCCCGCATCAATCGCCGCATCGATGGCACGCAGCACCGCGTCCAATCCCGGCCGGCGCGCGATCGCATCGAAGCGGTCGGGACGAAGCGTATCGAGCGAGAGATTGATACGTCGCAGCCCGGCGGCTACGAGTTCCGGAAGCTGCGCCTCGAGCAGCAACCCGTTGGTCGAAAGAGCCACGTCTTCGACGCCCGGAATCGCCGCGATAGCCCGTACCAGCCGGCTGAGGTCGCGCCGAACGAGCGGCTCGCCTCCCGTCAAGCGAACCGTTCGCACGCCGACCGAGGCGGCGGCTCGTACGATCGCGGTAATCTCTTCGTACGTGAGAATCTCGTCGCGCCGCAGCCACGGCAGGCCGCCCTCCGGCATGCAATAGATGCAGCGCAGATTGCACTTGTCGGTCACGGAGACGCGCAAGTACGTGATCGGACGGCTGAATTCGTCGACCAACGAGATCGCCGTCATCGATCCTCGAACAGCCCGTCGGGCAGCGTTTCGTTTGGCTTGTATTGATCGATCGTCGAGGTGAGGTCGGCGACGTAGCCCGGTTCCTGTACGTGGCCGGTCTGGGAGCGCACCAGCAGGTATCCTGAGACGCGGGTGTAGCGATTTGCCATCTCCGCATAGCCGCCGTTGGCGTAGTTCCAGCGCATCGAACTAACCGTCGCGTTCGTGTCGTCCACCGTGGCGTCGATGTGATCGACGTTGCCGTGCTTACGCGGCACGAGCCGAAGCCGCGTCGCACCGCCGTCATCCGAGAGTGTCGTAATCGTATAGAGCGCTTGCCATTGCGACGGGCTTTCGATGTGCGCGTAAAGCTTATCGAACTGCTCGGCCACGAGCGGAACGCCGCCGGTAAACACGACCTTTTGCTGATCGGGCGCTTTGTAGTAATAGGTGCCGTCGAGATCGGCCGACAGGAAAGGAAAGGACCGCATCGTTACGTGCGCGTGCATCGCCGCGCTAAAGGTGTGCAGGTCGGCGTTGACGGCGGCCATTCGAGCGAGCAGCGCCGCCGCACCCGCAATCGCGACCAGACTCATTCGAACTGCTCCAATGCCGTTCCGATCTCGGCACGAACGGCCTCTGCTTGCTCCGCGGCCTGCCGGCGGCGCAGTGCGTCGACCGCGCTTGGCGAACCGATTCTTCCGAGCGCCCAAGCGGCGTGGCTCCGCACCATCGGGTGCGGATCGCCTTGAAGGCTTTCGATCAGCGCCCCGACGGCCGACCGGTCGAGCGCGTTGCCGAGGGCGACCGCCGCGTTCCGCCGCAAAACCGCCGCTCCCCGCCAGCCCATCGCGGTATCGCGATAACGCTGCTTGAACCCGGCACTGCGCAGCTGTAGCAGCGATACGAGCGGCGGGCGAGCCGCGTCGGCCTCGGGCATCACCCCGCGTGGCGGCGCGCCTTCCGCGGCGCGCGCGTTCGGCGTGCAGACCGTTTGGCAGATGTCGCAACCCCAGATCCAATCGCCGATCAGCGGACGCATCGTTCGCGGAATACCGTCGGTACGCTGCGTTAGGTCGGAGATGCAGCGGGTAGCGTCGATTGTGTAGTCGCCGCGCAGCGCGCTGGTCGGGCACGCGTCGACGCAGCGGGCGCAGGATCCGCAGCTCTTGCCCAACGGCTCGTCTGCCGGGAGATCGAGCGTCGTAACGATCTCGCCAAGGAAGACGAACGAGCCGAGTGCCGGAGCGATTACGTTCGTGTGCTTGCCGATCCAGCCGAGTCCGGCGCGCGCCGCGACGGCCCGCTCCGCCAGCGGTCGCGTGTCGCACGCGATGGCAGTAACCGGCGCACCGGCCGCGCCGTCTATTTCTTTAGCAACCGCATTGAGCAGCGCGCGCAGCCCGCGATGATAGTCGGCCGACCAAGCGTAGCTCGAAACGCGCCCGCGGAGCGGCGCATTCGTACGTGGGGAATCGGCGGCATACGGCACGGCGATGCAGATGACGCTGCGCGCACCCGCGAGCGTCGCGGACGGATCGCTTGCGCGCCGCGCGTACTCTGCGTCGTATCTCCACGTCGCGAGATCTCCCCGGCCAAGCGCTTTTGCCATGCGATCCTCGGTAAGGCGGTCCCGCGAGGCCGACACGACGCGCACCGCGCCGGCACCGAGCTCCAGCGCGACGCGGGTGGCGAGTTCCTTGATTTGGCCGTTTTCGATTTTCGTCTTCATAAGGTTGCCAGCGGTCCGGGCTCGCCACGCGGGAATGCGCGGTCGAGCTGGGCGACGTCGCTTTTTTCGAGCTCGAGCTCCGCCGCCGCGGCGTTATCTTCGACGTGTTCCACGCGCCCGGCTTTTGGAATCGCGAAAAGCTCGTTTTTTCGCGTCAAGAATGCGAGCGCTACCTGTCGTGCCGTAGCATCGTGCCGGCTTGCGACTTCCTCGAGCGCCGCCCGTCCTGCCCGATGGCGCAGGAAGCTCCCGCGTCCAAACGGCGTGTACGCGACGACCGCAATTCCGTGCTCGCGTGCGGCTGGTAGAAGGCGCTGCTCGATCCCGCGTTCGCAGAGATGATAGAGCACCTGATTGCAAGCTAGCGGCACGGCCCGTAGATACGACGCCGCTTCGATCATCTCGTCCGAGTCGAAGTTGCTGACACCGACAAATCGCGCCTTGCCCTGTTCGACGAGCCGCTCGAGCGCCTGCATCGTGTCTTCGAGCGGATGCGATCCCGGCCAGTGCAGCAAGTAGAGGTCGACGTAATCGCATTTGAGCCGTCTGAGGCTTCGATCGGCCGCTTCAAGGGTTCCGGCGTAGCTGGCGTTGCCGGGCAACACTTTCGTCGCGATGAAGAGCCGCTCGCGGTCGAGTCCGCTGATCGCCTCGCCGAGCAGCCGCTCGACACGGCCGGCGCCGTACATCTCCGCCGTATCGAGATGGACCATCCCGAGCTCGATCCCCCGACGGATCGCGCGCTGCGCCTCTTTGAGATCGGCTCCGCTCTCGGGCATGTTCCAAGTGCCCTGGCCGATCACAGGCAGATCGACGCCGGTCGAGCCGAACGGTTTGTACTTCACCGGCGCGCTAGAAAAAGTCGAACTCTTGATGGCGCGTCGCGTACGCGAGCAGGCCGCCGCGCAGGTGGGTCACGCGGGTGAATCCCGCTTCGTGCAGCCGCCGCGCGGCCCACAACGATTTTGCGCCCACCCGGCAGGCAACGACGTAGCGTGCGGCACTATCGAGCTCGTGCAAACGGGCATCGAGCTGCGAGGCCGGAATGCGGAGCGCCCCATCGATCGTTCCGAGCACCGCTTCGTGCGGCTCGCGCACGTCCAGGAGCGTCGCAACGCGAAGCGCGTCGTCGAGACTCTCCGCCTCGATTTCGTCCACCGGCGCGTCGCGCGGCGCATCGTCGTACGTTTGCGGATCGATGCGCGCGATGGACGGCGCTTCCCCGCAGAGCGCGCAGTGCGGATCGCGCTCGAACCGAACCTCGCGCACCAATACGTTCAGCGTGTCGACCAGCATCAGACGCCCAATTAACGGGTCGCCGATCTGCAAGAGCATCTTCAGCGCCTCACTCGCTTGCCACGCACCGACGATGCCGGCAAGCGCTCCGAGCACGCCGCCCTCCGCACAGGTCGGGCGGCTGTCGAGGGGTGGCGCCTCGGGATAGAGGCAGCGATAGCAGGGACCGCCCGGCGAGCCGAAGACGCTCACCTGACCGTCGAAACGGAAAATCGACCCGTAAACGTCGGCGCGTTTTTCGAAGAAACAAGCGTCGTTGATGAGAAAGCGCGTCGGAAAGCGATCGGTACAGTCGAGCACCACGTCGTAAAGCGAAACGAGCTCCCGCGCATTACCGGCGTCGAGGCGCACTGGAATGGGATCGACGTTGACGTACGGATTGATCGCTTTCACTCGCTCGGCCGCGACGGATGCCTTGTTCTTTCCGACGTCCGCGCTTGCGAAGATCGTTTGACGCTGCAGGTTCGTTTCGTCCACGGCGTCGTCGTCGACGATACCGATCCGCCCTACTCCCGCCGCGGCGAGATACTGCAACGCCGGCGAGCCGAGGCCGCCCGCACCGACGACGAGCGCGCGCGAGGCGCGGAGCCGCTCTTGACCCGTCAGGCCGACTTCGGGAATTAACATATGCCGGCTATACCGGCGCCGCTCGTTCGGATTCACGTTTTTCGCGCGAGCGAGTGGCGATCGTCGAGCCATCCGAGCACCGTCGCGCGCGAATGCTCGGCAGCGTAGGTGTGATCGCTCGCGATCGTCGCGAAGGACTTGGGCTCGGGAGCGCGCTCGTAGAGTTCGCGTACGCTTGTCGGACTGACCATTGCATCACGATCGGCCGCGACGTAGAGTGCCGGACGCCCCGCAAGCCGGACGAGCAGCTCGGAGTAACGTTGGTCGACGTCGGAGACGAGTTCGGGAAGGGTCACGCCGACGACGTACGAGGAACGAAAATCGGCGACGCCGACGCGCTGCAGCGATTCGAGCGACGACGGACGCCCGAATCCGGTTGCGATCGCTATCGTTCCCAAGACGGCGCGATCGTGCGCAGCGGTGAAGATTGCGGTCATTCCGCCCATGCTGTGGCCGAGCGTATAAGCAGCGGCGTCACCGCGCTCGCGGGCGAAGGTCACAGCCGCCGACATCGCATCGATGCAATCGTCGACGCCCCGCAGCACGCCGGCGCTCGCACCGAGCTTGTGTCCGGGAAAGTCGATGCTGTAGACGCCGAAACCGTGGCTGGCCAAAAACGACGCGAGGAAGTCGAGATTCTGTTTGCTCGACGAGTATCCGTGACCCGCGATCAAGGAGATGCCGCGCGGCCGGCGAGGCTCGTACCAGAGCACCGCCACGGGGTTGCGCTCGGCTTCGATCCGGAAGAGCTCGACCTTAGGCACCGCTGCGCCATTCTGCGCTGCCGTCGGCGTAACGCTCCTTCTTCCAAATAGGTGCGCGGCGCTTGAGCTCGTCGATCGCGTACCGGCAGGCGTCGAATGCCGCCGCGCGGTGAGCGGCGGCCGCGAGCACCGCGACGGAGATCTCGCCCGCGCGCACCTCGCCGACGCGATGCACGATTCCGAGCCGGACTTCGCCGAAGCGCTGGCGCACTTCGCCGGCGATGGTCTCGAACTCGCGCAGCGCCATCTCCTCGAAGGCTTCGTATTGGAGCGACGTCACCGTTCGCCCGTCCCCGGAGTCGCTGCGAACGACGCCCAGGAACGTCACGACTCCGCCGTGAGCCGACCCGACGATTTCATCGAGCATATGCGAGTCGATCGCTTCACCGACGATCCGAAAGAAGTGGACCGGTGTCATCCGCCTCCCACGGGCGGCAGGAGCGCGAGCTCGTCTCCCTCGACGAGCTCGTCTTCAAACGAAGCGAGACGCCCGTTGCGCGCGACGCGCGTCGAAGCGCGTTGCGAGTCGAGCGCCGGATGCTCGCGTGCGAGCACTCGCCAGACGTCGTCGACGCGAGCGCGTTCGGGCAGTTCGAGGCTGCGCTCGGGCGCTTCAAGCAGTTCGCGTAGGCCCGCGAAGGCGACCAGACGTATCCGCATCGCGACTGCCTTCGACGGGTATCGCGCCGAATCGTACCGAATTCGCCTTTTTGAGATTCGATATGTTCCGAGCGTTCGCAGTCGTCGCCGCTTTCATCGCGTGCATGCTTTCAGCAGCCGCGGCACCGCAATGCACGCAAGAGACGCTTACCGTCGAGGGGCGGCCGGTCACCATCGGCTACTGTATCAGCGGCTCGCTTCGCTCGAACGGCGCGGAAGAGATCGTCGTTCCCGTCGTGGCGACCTACGCGGCGAGCGGCAAGGTGTTACGGGAGCCGATCGAGCTCCATTTTATAGCCGGAGAGCGCGTCTCGCGGGTCCTCCAAAGCCTGGAGTTGACTCAGCTGGGTTTGACCGGCACGCTCCACCTCACGCTCGCCTACTCGCGGGGCCTCGTCCGCGTCGAGGGCGCGCTACTGACCCCCGGGGCGATAACGATCAAGTGAGTGCAACCCTAGCGCCGGGCCGGGGACTCTAGAGGGTCGTATGCGCCGCCGCTACATCGCGTACAGCAGTTTCAAGATTCCCGACGGCTGTCGATAGAGGAGCCCGCCCTTTAACCATGCCTTGTCCGGCAACCATTCCGAACCTCACGGCTCGAGAGCAAGCGCAGCACCTATACGAAGCGATACCGCCCGGCCTCTTCCGGGTTGAGAACGAAGACGACCGCATCGCCTGGCGCGTCAGCCCCGAGCCGTTCGCATTGTCGGCAAAGGAAGCAGCGGCGATCGAAGCACTCGGCACCGACCTGTTAGCCTTCTATCGGGCACTCAACAATCTCTACAATCGCAGTGCGCGTGGAACGGCACCCAGCTTCATCGCCGAATACCTGGATCGCGGCAAGCCCGAACAGATCGTCAAGCTCGCGCGTCAGAATCGTTTCAAACAGGAACTTCCCGGCGTCATCCGACCCGACCTGATTCTTACCGCCGAAGGCTTCGTCGCCACCGAGCTCGACAGCGTTCCGGGCGGCATGGGGTTCGTGGGCGCGATGAGCGAGGCGTACTGCCGGCTCGGCTACGAGAGCCTTGGCGGCGAAGACGGCATACCCGCGGCCTTTGCCGAGATGCTTCGTCACGTTTCTCGATCGGAGAATCCCACCGTCGCCATCGTCGTCTCCGACGAATCGGCGGATTATCGCAATGAAATGGAGTGGCTCGCCGCTGCGATGCGCAGCCGTCAACTTGCCGATGCCTGGCTGCGCCGCCCCGAAGAGATCGTTTTCACCGAAGACGGCCTCTTCATTCGTCACGACGACGGGCGTGAAACGAGATTAGACGCGCTTTACCGAAACTTCGAGCTCTTCGATCTCTTCAACGTTCCGAAACAAGAACTCATGCTCTACGCGGCACGGCACAATCGCGTGAAGATGACGCCGCCGCCCAAGGCCTCTCTCGAGGAGAAACTTTCGTTTGCGCTCTTCCACCATTACGCTCTCGCGCCGCTATGGCGCTCGGAGCTGGGCAACGAGCGCTTCGAGCGGCTCCAGCGAGTCTTTCCCAAGACCTGGGTTATCGATCCGCGGCCTCTTCCGCCGCAGGGCACGATTGCCGGATTGGAAGCCGGCGGAGTTCCGATCTCCGATTTCCGTCAACTCATCGCCCTTCCGAAGAGCGAGCGCAACTACGTCGTGAAACCCTCCGGCTTCTCGGAGCTCGCCTGGGGTTCGCGCGGCGTCAAGGTCGCCGACGATCTTACCCGCGACGAATGGAGCTCCGCGATCGAAACGGCGCTCGCGTCATTCGATCGCACGCCGTGGATTCTGCAACGCTTCCATAAGGCGAAGCTGGTGCGCCAGCGGTACCTCGATCGCGAACGCGACGAGATCCGCGAGTACGAAGGCCGCGTGCGGCTCTGCCCGTACTATTTCGTCAACGGCGAGGAGAGCGTACGGCTCGGCGGAGTGCTCGCGACGATCGCCCCTGCGGACAAACGGCTGATTCACGGAATGACCGACGCCGTGATGACGTCGTCGATCCGTGTCTAGACCCTCGACTAGCACCGTTTTCTGTCGCCATGGCGCGACGGAGCACAACTTGACGAAGAGATTTCTCTCCGTAACCGATCTGCCGCTTGGGACGCTCGGACGAGCGCAATGCGAGTCGTTACGCGAGGCGTTGAAATCTTACGCCTTCGAGCGCTGCCTCGTCAGCCCGATGCGGCGTTGCCTGGAGACGCGCGAGATCGTCGCGCCCCATATTTCGTTCGCGGTCGAGCCGGCGCTGCGCGAGGTGCATTTCGGAGACTGGGAAGGCCGTACGCTGGAGTGGGTAGAGTCGCGATTCCCCGAGCTGCTCGCGCAGCGGCGGCGGGACCCGGTTCGCTTTCGGCCGCCGGGCGGCGAGAGTTTCGAAGACGCAGCGGGGCGCTTGCGCGAGCTCGCTGCATCGGTGCGCGACGGCCCACCGACGCTCGTCATCGGCCACCGCGTCACGCTCGGCATTCTCGAGCGCCTCGTACGAGAGCTGCCCCTCGACTCCTCGGAAGTGAGACCGCTCGAACCGGCCGAGTTTACGATCGTATCCGGGTAAGCACCGCATTTTGCGACGGTACGACGATCTCGTCTGGAACGAGCGTCGCGGGATCGTACCAAATCGTCAGCGCGATCGGCTGATCCACGGAAAGCACCGTGTCCTGCGCCGGAACGCCCGAGGGTCTCGACGCCGGGGCGGCACCGCCGACGACCAGCGGTTGCGCCTGCGCCGTGGCCGGCGTAATCCACGTTACCGACGACTCTTTCCAGGCGGCGAGCTGCGCCGGTAACGCGAAAAGGCCGGCGAGCAGGCCCGGCTCGACCACCACGAAGTGCTTAGTGTTTGCGGAGAGCGCAATGCGTCGCGGCTCGCTCGACATGGCCCCGACGATGGTCGCCGTAGACGGCGTCAGGGCCACGCTAACGTTCGGGGCCTGTGCGCCCATCCGATAGCTGCCCGTATAGTTCACCGGCGCGAGATCGCTGCCGAGGGTGAGCGCAGCCGTCGCCGACATCTGCATCCCGACGACGAACGCCGACGAGGTCTCGTCTATCTGGGCTCCGCCGGGCTGCGCCTTCACGCTTACCGACCAGCTACCGATATTCTGTCCCGCCAATGATGCCGCATAGCGGTAATCCCCCGCCGCCGGAAAGTTTGCGGTAACGGCGGCGAGCAGGATGGTTGCGAGCAACGGAATCTTACACCAACGCTTTCGTGGAAGCGAGATTCGCGAGCCGCTCGAGCAGCAGATCGATTTCGTCCGCGGTGTTGTATCCGTGGGGCGAGACCCGTACGCCGCCAGTGCGATAAGTCGTCACGATGTTCTCCCTCTCGAGCGCACGCCCGAGCTCAATGCTGTCGAGGCCGGGCAGCGCGAACGTCACGATGCCCGACGACACTCCTTCTCCGCGCGCCGTCGAAAGCTGCGCGCCCAGCCCCGCTAAACCCTCGCATAGCCGGTCGGTTAGCGCGAGAACGTGGGCGGCAATTGCCTCCGGACCACTGCGCTGGAAGAGCTCGATCGCGGCGACGAGCGAGATGGCACCGAGCAAGTTCGGCGTTCCGCATTCGAAGCGCGCGGCATCCCGAGCGTAGGGCTGCTCGCAGTTGTGGAAATCCCAGATGTCCTCCATCGATCTCCAGCCCGGCAACGCCAACTCGAGGCGCTCGCTCACGTGCGGACTAAGGTAAAGCAGCGCGATGCCGTGAAGCGCAAGCAACCACTTCGGTCCCCCAGCGTAGAGCGCATCGACGTTCGTTCGACCGACGTCGATAGGAAAAGCGCCGAGCCCCTGCATCGCGTCGACGCAGAGCAGAGCCCCGGCCTGGTGCGCGACGCTCGCGAGCGGTTCGAGATCGTGCCGGTAGCCGTCGGCGTACGAAACCCAAGAAAGGGCAACGAGCCGCGTCTGCGCCGAGAGCTGCTGGGCCAGGAGCTCAGGCGTCAACCGGCCCTCAGCCGTCGGCACTAAGCGCACCCGCACGCCACGGCGCCGCAGCGCATTCCAAGGCACGGCGTTTGCCGGAAACTCGTTGTCGCATAGCAGCACCTCGTCGCCGGGACGCCAATCGAGGCCCGCCGCGACCGTTGCGGCCGCGGCGCTGGTATTGGTCAGGAGCGCGATTTGCGATCCCGCGGTGCCGATGAATCTGCCGATCTTCTCGCGATACTCGGGAAGTCGAAGGTCGTAGGGGTACGTTCCGCACACGCCGCCGGACGCATGTTCGCGTACGAACGCCTCGATCGCCGCAACGCTCGCGCGCGGCAAGACGCCCGCGGACGCGTGGTTGAGGTAAACGAACTGCCGAACTACTTCGAACTCTGAACGCGCGAGCGGCGTGCTCACTCGGCGCCGATCATATCCTTTGTGTGCCAAGCGATGTTACCGGCCCGATCGCCGACGCGTTCGAGGGACGCAAGCACGAAAAGATAGCGCGTGCCCGGACGCACGATCTCCGGATCCGATCGCATCTCCTCCTGCAGCAGCTTGATGCTGCGCTTGTAGAGTTTGTCGACCTCGTCGTCGCGATCGATTACGTCGCTCGCGAGCCGAACGTCGCGCTCGGTGTAGGCGCGCATGGCGTCGAGCAGCATTGCATGCGCCACAGCCGCGATGCGATCGATCTCCACTCGTTGCGGTCGCATCGGCTGATCGGAGAGCTTGATCGCGTTTTTCGAAATGTCGACCGCATAGTCGCCGACGCGTTCGAGATCGGTCGCAATTTCGAGCATCGCTGCGATCTCGCGCAGCTCGCCCGCGACTGGTTGCTGGCGCCAGATGAGCTCGATGCAGTGCGCGTCAACCTTTCGGCGCAGATCGTCGATGACGTCGTCGCCTGCGAGAACGCGCGCGCCGGCCGCCGCGTCGCGACTGTTCAGCGCGTCGACCGCCACCCGAATCGCGTCGCCCACGAGCGCGCCGAGACGCACGACGTCGAGCCGCGTTGATTCCAGTGCCTCGTGATACGCCGTCCGAACTGCCACCGCCACCTCCCGAAGAAATTTCGCTCCCAGTATAGGTCAAAGCGCCTTTCCCCGCAACGCAACGCAGGAACCTGCGGCCTTTATCAAATCATAAGGTTCCTTACTATGCCTTACGAAGATATTTTGCTTGCGATTGAAGAGCCGATCGCCACAATAACCTTTAACCGGCCCAGCGTGCTCAACGCCCTGCGCACGCGGCTTCTCTCGGAACTCTCAGCGGCGCTCGCCGAGATCGAAGCCGACGACCGCGTGCGCTGCGTTATCGTTACCGGCGCGGGAGAAAAGGCGTTTGCAGCGGGCGCGGACATCGGCGAGCTCAACGCGCTCGCCGCCGCGCGCGACGGTGCCGCGCAATCGCGCAGCGGACAGGCCCTCACCCGGCAGATCGAGCGAATGAGCAAGCCGGTAATCATGGCGGTCAACGGTTTTGCTCTCGGCGGCGGCTGCGAAATCGCGATGGCCGGCGACATCATCATCGCCAGTGAGACGGCGAAGTTCGGGCAACCCGAGGTCAATCTCGGATTGATTCCCGGCTATGGCGGCACGGCCCGCACGACGCGGCGAGTCGGCAAGGCGATGGCCACGTTTCTCTGTTTGAGCGGCGACATTATCGACGCACAAGAAGCACTGCGGATCGGGCTCGTCGAGCGAGTCGTACCCGCCGCCGACCTCATGCCGGCGGCAAAGAAGCTTGCCGCCACGATTGCATCGAAGGCTCCCCTCGCCGTCGTCGCCTGCAAGCGTGTCATCAACAACGGCGCGGACTTGCCGATCGACGATGCGCTCGAACTCGAGGCGTTGGAGTTTGGGCTGCTCGTCGATACCGAAGACATCAAGGAAGGCACGACGGCATTTCTCGAGAAGCGCAGGCCCGCTTGGAAGGGACGCTGAGGCGAAAACTACTCCCGCGACCGCGGGACGACCGCGACGCCCTCGACGTTATACGAACTATTGAGGCCGTTGTAGAAACTATGTAAGTAGGTTAGGTTCGTTGGGCTGTACGAATACACGTCGATCGAGCTGTTGTCGAAGCTCGCCGTCGCAAACGTCGTCGAGCCGGCATTGAGATGGCCGAATATGGCCTCCCCGTGTAACGGGAACGGGCCGCCGATTAGGACACAGCCCGGGTTGCAGCCTTTGTACACGTAAAGCTCGGGCTCGAATGCGTCGATGGCGAGGATGTGACCGTCCTTGTCGATTTCCAGTCCACCGGGATTCTCGTTCAGAAAATGCTTCGCCACGCGACCGGCACTATCGCAGCCCTTGAAGTAAATCAGCACCGCTAACGATCCGTGCAAGCCGGAGGCCCAACAATCGCGGTTTTTCGCCTGCGCAACGCCGAAGACTTCGTTCAAGTTCGGATCGGTGAGGTTTTCCCCGCACCCCGTCGCTACGCTGCAGACGCTGACGCTTCCCGGAGAGCTGCCGCTTTGACCGTCAAAAATGTTTCCGATGACGATGCCTCCGGTCTGAGCATCGAAACTCGTCGCGTCGCTGGGCTGACCGTACGGATCGGAAAGTGAAGCCAGCTTCGTCCCGCACATCGAGGGCCCCTTAAAGATCTCGATAGTTCGCGTCGAACCGACAGGGACGATCAGGTTGGCGTTGCCGTCGACGGCAATTCCGTTCACGTAAGCGCCGGTTGTGAGCGTACAAGCCGGCGGCTTGTTTCGCGGATTCGTACCGGCGTAGCCTAAGATTGCGCCATTGTCGTACTCGCCCGCGTATATCCCCTTCGTGATTTTCGCTCCGGGCGCCAAAGCGTGAAGAGGCGAAAAGACCGCAGCGCTAAAGCCGCGTCCGTCGAGCGAGACCGCAGCCGGCGCGCCGTTCTCCGCGCTCGGGGCTACGGCGGTGCTCCCCCCGCAACCCGCAGCGGAGGCCGCCGCCATCAAGCAAAGGAGAATCGTTCCATTTCGCATGTCTGCCTCCAACTACAGATGTGTATACGCGTTGCTCATCGCCAGCCCGATCGCCGGATTGAGTCCTTCCCATTTCGCGCGGACCTTCCCGTTCGAATCGATCACGACGACCGTGGGAAATCCTTGGATTCCAAAGAGCGCCGGCGCGCTGCTCTGCGGATCGAGCGCGACGTTGGCGAGCGAGAACCGGCGCGCAAAGGAAGCCGCAACCGAGCGCGGCTCGCCGACGTCGACCGGTACGACGACGGCGGCGCGATGCCCGCGCCACCACGACTCCACGAGCGGAAGCTCGACCTTGCACGGTTCGCACCAGCTCGCATAAAAGTCGAGGAAGACGACGCGACCGCGCTGGTCCGCGACGCGAAACGTCCCGCCGGCGAGGCGAGGATAGATTGCGTGGGGCGCCGGATGCACCGGTGCGGCAAACGATCGCGGCGCGATGAATATTTTCCAGAGCGCAAAGGCGATCGCCAGGACGGCCAGCGCGTCCCAGAGTCGGCCCAAATTGAGCGGGCGTTTTTGCGTGTCGCTACTCTGCACTGAAGAGGGCCGCGATGCCCTGACCACCTCCGATGCAAGCCGAAGCGACTCCGTATCCGCCGCCGCGCGCGCGCAACTGGTGCAGCGTGGTAATGGCGAGACGCGCCCCTGAAGCACCGAGCGGATGTCCGAGCGCGATTGCGCCGCCGTGCGGATTGAGCGGCGCATCGTTCGCGTTCATCTCGCGCAGACAGGCGAGCACCTGCGGCGCGAAGGCCTCGTTGATCTCCATCACCGCAAGGTCGCTCATCCCGATGCCGGCGCGCTCCAACGCTTGCGGAATCGAAAATGCCGGACCGATGCCCATGATGGCGGGGTCTACGCCGACGACGCTGCCGGAGACGAGCCGGCCGAGCCACGGAATGCCGTCGGCCTTCGCGCGTTTCGCCGTCGTCAAAACGACCGCGGCGGCGCCGTCGGTAATTCCGCTCGCGTTGCCGGGCGTTACGACACCGTCCTTGACGAAGCGCGCAGCCAGCTTTCCGAGCTTCTCCATCGTCAATCCCCGGCGCGGGCCCTCGTCGTGCTCGACACGCGCGGTCGTCCCTTTCGGACCCGGAACTTCGACGGGAACGATTTCCTCGGCGAAATATCCGCTCTCTTGCGCGGCGATCGCGCGCCCCTGACTCGCGAGCGAGAACTCGTCGCACTCTTCGCGGGAGACGGAGTATTTTTTTGCGAGATTCTCCGCAGTGATCGCCATCGGCGTATTACCGTACGAATCGATCAGCGCCGTCCAGAGCGAGTCTTCGAACGCAACGTTCTGCCCGAGATGGAAGCCTTTGCGCGCGCCGCGCACGACGTGCGGGGCCTGGCTCATGTTCTCGGTTCCTCCGGCAAGCGCGTAGCCCGCGCTGCCCAGCGCGAGCGATTGTGCGGCCGAAAGGATCGCCTGCAGACCGGAACCGCAGAGACGGTTGAGCGTCAAAGCGGGAACGCCGACCGGCAATCCGGTTCGAAGCCCTACGTGGCGCGCTAAGTAAATCGCGTCGGCCGAGCTCTGAATAACGTTGCCGAACACGACTTCGTCGATCGACTCGCGCGGCACGCCGCTGCGCGCGATCGCCGCTTCCGCGGCCGTAACGGCGAGATCCGTCGCGGTGAGGTCGGCCAGTGCGCCGCCCAAATTTCCAAACGGCGTGCGGGCTCCCGCAACGACCACGATCTCGTTATCTTCGAATGAAAGCTTCATATGGCGCGTGAGTATTCAGCACGCGTTCAGCCGGTCCCGGCAGGCGCGGCCGCGAGGCGTCCCTAAGACCGCTTGCCTATGCCCATTAATCGTCCCGCCGCGGTCGCGCTCGACGCCCGGTCGCTTCAGCCCGCGACCAAAACCGAACAGATCCTCGAAGCGTTCGACAAGCTGCAAATCGGGAGCGCGCTCGAAATCGGTGAAGAGACCGACCCTCGCGCCTTACGTAACGAGATGGCGCAGCTGCGCCCCGGACGCTTTTCCTGGGATGCCCGCAATCTCGGGAGCAACCGCTGGACGATTCGTCTCGAACGAATCGACGAACACGCCGACGGCGAGACCTTTCTCACCCACGTCGCGGCCTTTACGTCGGCCAAGGGTGGCACGATCAAAGAGCTCGCTTCGCAGCTGAGCGACCGCAGCTACCGCGCGGGCGACACCATTTTCGACGAGGGCGAGGTCTGGCCGTATCTCGGCATCGTCAAGAGCGGCAAGATCATTTACACCCTGCTTTCACCCGATGGCAAGACGCACACGATCGGCGAGCGGCTCACGCACGATACGCTCAACGAGAGCGGAACGTTCGATGGCGGCGGCGCGACGACGCGCGCCGAGGCTTTGACCGATGCGACCATAGTGACGCTGCCGAGCGAAGCGGTGATCCACGCGGCGCGCAGCGATGCCGAGCTCGCGCTCGGCTTCCTGATCGCGTCGTCGCAGGCTCGGCGGCGATCGATCGACACGATCGCCGATCTCGCGTTCGCGCACGTCTTGCAGCGCGTTGCAAAGTTTTTGCTCGGCTACGCGCGCACGTCGGTCGGAATGGCGCGCGGTTTGCCAGGAGTTGAGAATCTCTCGCAAGCGCAGATCGCAGCCGCGGCCGGCACCGTGCGCGACATGGCGGCGCGCGCTCTGCTCCGGCTCAAGAATGCGGGCGCCCTCGAACTCGACCGCGGTCGAGTGCGTGCGATCGACCGCGCTCGATTAGAAGCCTTTGCCCACAACGTGCAGGCTCCGCCGGTGTGACCTTGCCGTTCTTGCTCGCGGCGATGACGCTGCGGGTCGAGAACTGCCGGACGTGGTCGGCAAACCGCATGCTCGACGCTATCGACGCGTCGCAACAAAGCCACGATCCGCTGCGGTTGCTCGTGCAGAACGCGAGCTTCATCCGCAGCGCATCGGTGGCGTACTACGAGGGTCAGCGGTATCCGGCACTCGAGCGCATCGCCGGCGCACCCGACGTGCTCTCCAAGATCTTTGCGCCGAAAACGTTTACGCCCTAGCGATTAGATGCGATAGACGTCGGCCGAGGTATTCGGATCGATCATCGCGGAATGCACGCGCGGACCGCTGCACATGACCGCATCGTGTCCGATCTCGATCTTCATGCGGGTGACCTCACCGCCCATGACGTCGTCGACCGCGCAGCCTTCCACTTTCCCAGGCAGGCGCGCCATGATGACGTAGCGTCCGGGATCGAGCGTCACGTCGCTGAAGAATCCGCGCCCGTTCGTCTGGAGCGTCATGATATGGTTCGGCCCATGTTCCAGATACGGCGAGCGGTAGTAATAGAGCGTCGCATGCGAGATCGGTTGGCCGGTCTTCGCATCGACGACCGTCCCCGATATTCCGCCGAGATTGTCCCCGAGCGCCGGAATGGCAAGGGAGCCGGCGAGTGCGAGCGCAATTGCTATTTGCTTCATCTCACCGGTATTCCCAAAGGGGCGACGGCTTAGACGGATTCCAGCGCTGCGGTCTCCTCGGCTGCGGTCTGCGAATCGAAAGCCGCCCGCTTGCTCTTTGCGGCTGCATCGGCGAGCGGCTGATCGGCAACTTGGTGCGGTTTTTCGAGCACCTCGCGCCCCTTGCGGACCGCGCCGAGCGCTCCGGCGAGCCGGCTCTCCATCTCCGATAGGATCTGAGCGGCATAGCGGTCGGCGCCTTCGCGAATCACGCGGGCGCGTTCTTCGGCCTCGCGCAGCACGACGTCGGCCGTGGTCCGCGCTCGCTGCACGATCTCGTTCTCGTCGACAAGTTCCTCGTGCTTGCTCGCCGCCTCGTCGACGATCGCTTGAGCCTTCTCCTGTGCGACGCGCAGCATGCGCTCGTGATCCCGAGCGATGACCTTCGCGCGACCCACCTCCTCGGGAAGCGAGGCGCGGATCTTCTCGAGCAGCTCGAGCAAACGTTCTTCCGATAGAATCCGGTAACCGGCAGGAAGCCACGTCCCTTCGTGGACGTAGGCCTCGAGCTTATCCAAGACGCGATAGACCGACATTGCTACCTCCGTTGCAAGTGTGTGCGTTTCTCCGTCATGACGCGGAGTACCGGTTCGGGAACGAGCGCGGCGACGTCGCCGCCGAGAAAGAACACCTCTTTGACCAGGCTAGAGCTGACGAACGAATACTTCTGATCGGACATGAGAAAAAGCGTGTCGACGTCGGAGAGCGAGCGATTCATCAACGCCGCCGACATCTCGCTCTCGAAGTCGGAGACCACACGCAAGCCCTTGACGATGACGTCGGCCTGCGCCGCGCGCACGTAGTCGGCGAGCAGACCTCGGAAATGCTCCACGCGGACGTTCGCTATCGCCGCTACGCTAGCTTTGAGCATCGCCTCCCGTTCTTCGAGGGAGAACATCGGCTGGCGCTTCTGCGGATTCACAACGATCGCGACGAGCAGTTCACCAAAGCATCGTGCCGCACGTGCGATGACGTCGAGATGCCCGTTCGTGGGGGGGTCGAAGGACCCCGGATATACCGCGCGCGTCGCGCGCATCGGCTTACCGTTCGTCACGATTCCGGCGCCAAGAAGGCGAGCGCGACATCGCCATAGACTTCCTCGCGCACGGAACGATACCCGGGTATATCGGGAAGTATTCGCTTCGCCGCATGCTCGTAGACCACCAGCGCGTCGGGTGCGAGCAGCTCGCGCTCGCGCAGCAGCCGAAAGACCTGGATTGGAACCGGATCGGCGTACGGCGGATCGAGGTAGACGATATCGAACGGGCCTTCGAGGCGATAGAGCGCGCGCTCCGCGGGAGCCTGAAAGACCGTGACGACGCCGTCCACGCCGAGATTCTTCGCAGCGTCTTCGATCGCGTTCGCGATTTCGCGCTGTGCCTCGACCGAGACCACTCGGACCGCGCCGCGCGAGGCCGCCTCGAACCCGATCGCGCCGGTGCCTGCAAACAAATCGAG